>NZ_KQ033901.1:2694874-3029148 GCF_000969705.1 Nitriliruptor alkaliphilus DSM 45188 | reverse complement strand
GCGAACCCTCCATCATCCGGCATCGGATATGTGCGATACCTCCACCCTCACTCGCCGAGGGCGGCCTGCAACCGGCGGACCTGGAGCGCGAGGTGGAGCTGGAGCGCCTCGTCCGGTTCGCGCCAGCTCGGTGACAACAACCGGGCGATGCGTTCGCCGCGTTGGTAGAGGGTGTTGACGTGCACGTGCAACGCCTCGGCCGCGCGGACGAGGTTGCCGCCAGCGTCGAAGTAGGCCTCCAGCGTCGCCGTCAGCTCGGTCCCCCGCGCCTCGTCGTGGTCCAGGACCGGACCGATGGTGGCCACCACGAAGCGTTCGAGTTCCTCGCGACCGAGCCGGTTGAACAGCAGCGCGAACACCCCGAGGTCCGCTGCTCTGGCGACCTCACCGTCGCGGCCGAGCGCTACCAGGGCGCGCCGGCACCGATCCGCCTCCTCGTAGGCGGCTGGCAGCTGCTCGAGCCCCGTCGCGACCGCCACGCCGCAGGTCACCGGACGACCGACGGCCGTGGCCAGCCCGTCGAGGTCGTCGCCCGCTGGGACCAACAGGACGACGGCGCCGTGCCGCTCCGCCGCCAACCCGCCGCGGTCCTCGGCGATCCGGGCCGCCGCCGCAAGCAGGCTCCGACGGTCGTGCCCGGGGACCGACGCGACCTGCACGGTGTGCGGACGTTCGAGGTCGACACCGAGCAGCCGGGTGCGCCGGGTCGTGACCTCGGGAACACGGTCGACGCCGCTGAGCAGGTCCTCGAGCAGCTCGCCGCGCAGCCGCAGCTCGGCCTCGGCGGTGGCGCGCTCGTGCAACAGGAGCAGCGCGATCGACTGCGCGGCCCGCTCGAAGGTGCGCAGGTCAGCGTCGTCGAGCCGGTCGCGACCCCGCAGCGCCAACGCTCCGAGCGGATCCGCGCCCGCCGCCACCGGGGTGACCCAACCGCGGTCCCCATCCCGCTCGTCGCTGATCGTCCGCCCGGCCTCCCACGCCTCGGTCAGGGCAGCCTGCGTCACCGGGACCTCGTCACGCCCGCCTGCCACCGGGCGCCCGTTCGGATCGAGCACGGTGACCGTCCCACCCAGCACCTCGGCGACCGCCCGGGCCACGTCGTCCAGGCTGCCACCCTGCAGCACGATGTCGGTCAGCCGCTCGTGCACCGCGGCCGCACGCTCGACCGCGTCGCTGTGTGCCCGCACCACCGCCGTGCTGGCCGCCAGCTCCTCGAGGGCCCGTTGGGAGCGGTCGAACAACCGGGCGTTCTCGATGGCGATCGCGGCGTGCGCCGCGAGCGAGGACAGCAGGTTGACCTCGTCGGGGGTGAACGGACGGCTGTGCCGGTTGGCGGCGAACAGCACACCGATGACCTCGTCGCCGAGCTTGAGCGGGACGCCGAGGATCGCCCGGATGTCCTCGGCCTGCACCACCTCGTCGATGCGCCCCGCGTGATCGAACCGGTCGTCGTTCAGGTAGTCCGAGGTGAAGTAGGGCGTCGCCGTCTGAGCGACCAGCCCACCGAGGCCGACGCCGAGGGGCAGCCGGACGCGCCCGAAGTCCGGGGTGACCATGCCGTCGGTCACCCGCATGTAGGTGTCGCCGGCCTCCTCGTCGATCAGCGTGAGGTAGGCGGTGTCGGCGTCCAGCAGCTCGCGGGCCCGCCGCGCGATCGCCTGCAGGACCCGCTGGGGCGCCCGGATCGAGATGAGGTCCCCCGCCGTGGCGTACAGCGCCGCCAGCTCGCTCTCACGCCGCCGACGCTCGCGCAGGACGGTGCGCAGCTGCAGCGCGAGGTAGCTGGTCTCGCGGAGCTCCTCGAGGCGTGCGGCATCGGCCCCGGTTCCCCGGGCTTCCTCGACGAGCTGCTCGAGCGCCTCGACCGGCGCTTCGTCGAGCAGCAACCGCAGGACGGTGCGTGTGTCCAGATCGGCTCTCCCGACGCGAGCACGCGACCCTACTCCGGGCCGACCGGCGAGGCCTGTGGACAGTCGGCGGTGGTGTCGCAGGCGTCGGGCATGATGCGTGGTGATGGGAACCACCGCTGCTGCCGCCCCCGATCCTGACGACCGTCAGGGCCACACCGACCCGCCGTTCGGTCTGCCGGTGCTGGCCGAGGTGCCCGAGCTGGCCTCGTTCCTGCAGCTGGCGGTCGACACCGAGCGGATGACCGCCCGGCTGGTCGAGGCGCTGATCGTGCTCGAGGACGCCGGGGTCGCACCGGCCGCCACGGGCGTGGGGCTCGAGCAGTGGTTGGCCATCGTGGGCCGCTCCACCCGCTCGGACCGCCGCATGCTGACCACAGCTGCCGCGGTCTGCCGACGCCTCCCGACGTTGCGGACGGCGTTCGCTGATGGCGAGGTGTCCTGGTCCCAGGTCCGCGCCGTGGCCTTGAAGGTCGAACGCAGCCCGCGGCACCTGGACGACCGGCTCGACGCCGCCCTCGCACGCGCGATCGACGGGGCTGCCGGCGCCGACCCGGACGCGCTGGCCAACGTGGTGTCCTGGGCGGTGACCGACCTCCAGTCCGACGACGGTGACGACGACGGGGCTGTCGTGCCGGACGACGTGATGGTCCTGCAACCACGTCTGGACGGGTCCGGTGGCCGGTTCCACGGCGACTTCGGACCGGTCGGGTTCGCCGCCCTCGACACCGTCACCGACCCCGGCCCCCTCGGGACCGCGACCCGACAGCGGTTCGGCGACGCAGCTGATCCCGATCAGGTCGCCGCGAACCGGCTGACGGCAGGGCGGGCACGCGCCGCCCGGCTGATCGACCTGTGCCGCCGCGGCGGCCCCACCGACGACACGGCTGGTCAGGCTGGGGCGGTGCGGCCACCCACGCTGATCATGCGGGCCGAGCTCGACACCCTCCTCGGCGACCATCGCCTCTCCGCCCAGCTGCTCACGACGTTGGCCGGTGGGGTGATGCACGTCGACAGCCGCACGGCCCGGCGGCTGGTCGACGAGCACGGCACCGACCTCGCCTGGTCTGCTCGAGGACGGAAGGTCGTGGGTCGGACCAAGACACGACGGCCGCCCGGCTGGCTGGCCGACGCGGCCCTCGCGCTGCACGACACCTGCACCGAACCCGGCAACTGCCCCACCGCCGCCCGGGTCTGTGACCTCGACCACGCCGTCCCCGCCACCGCCGGTGGACCCACCGACATCGCCAACCTCGCACCGGTCTGTCGGACGGCGAACCGGCGGAAGGAACGCGACGGCTGGCGAGCTACCGGCACCGCTGACGGCACCCGCACCTGGCACCACCCCCGCACCGGCCTGACCGTCCGCACCCTCCCGGCCACCTGGCGACCACCCGACGACCAGCACCGCGGCCCACCCGTCGACCTCGACCGGGGCGGCCGCCGCGGACCACCCGACCGACACGCCAGCGACACCCGCCGCGGCCCACCGCCACGCGCACCCGACCGGACGCCCCCGCGGACCACCGACCCACCCGGCGACCCGCCGGACCCCGCCGACCCGACGCTGCCGTTCTGACCGGCACCGACCACCTCCGCACGACGCGCGACCACCCACCCCGGGTGGCCGCGCGTCGTGCCTGCCTGCGTGACGTCGAGCCTGCCTGGGTGCCGTTCCGCCTGGTGGCCGCCCCTCAGCGCGGGCGGGTGGCCTCGAGCGTGAACTCGGTCGGCACCGCCCGGCGCTGCTCGCCGGGGAACCGGTAGCGGCCGTCATCGCCACGTTCCATCCACGGCGCGAACGCCCAGTCCAGCCCGTCGCCCTCGTGGAGCCGCGTGAGCACCAGGCCGGCGTCGAGCACGGCCTGCACGATCTCGCTCAACGGGTGGTGCCACTCGTAGGTCACCGGGCTGGTGAGCGCCCCGGCCTCGCCGGTGTAGCTGGAGTCGTCCTCCCAGCGGACCGGATCGGCGCCACCGAAGTAGGGGTGGGTCATCACCAGTTGCTGGTCGGTCCGCGTCTCGTCGATCGTCATGAGCGTCGGGTGGCCGTGGCCGTCGCGCAGGTACAGCCGGCCGCCCGTTGCGAGCAACGCGGCCACCACCCGTGCCCACCTGGTCATCGACGGCAGCCACCCCACGATGCCGACGGTCGTGTAGACCAGGTCGAAGCCGCTGCCGAGGACCTCGACGGCCTCGTACACGTCGGCCTCGACGAACCGGGCCGGGGTTCTCGCCCGCTCCGAGAGGTCGCGGGCGGCCTCGATGGCGCTCGGTGAGAAGTCGAGGCCGACGACCTCCGCACCGAGGCGCGCCAACGAGACGGAGTCCGTGCCGATATGGCACTGCAGGTGGGCGACCCGGAGACCCGTCAGGTCGCCGAGCGCGGTGGCGTCCTGACGGACCACGTCCGAGACGTGCGCGGGGTCCTCGACGAAACGGTCGATGCCGTAGGCCGCGACGTGGACCGGGACCCGCGATTCCCAGTTCGCCAGGTTCGTCGAAAGCGCCTCGTCTTCGCGCACCATCCACCCCGTCCGCTCACTGCTGCCCGTCTGGAGCACCGTAGTGAGGCCCGACCGCGGTAGCGCCGCCCGGTCCGGGAGGGAACCGCCGAGCCGACGGAGAAGACCCCGGGGACGGCTGGCAGACATCCATCCGGGGGGCGTCGTCGTGGATCGGTACGTGCGCAGGATCATCGGCGCGGGGTCGCTCGTGGCAGCGTTCGCGTTCGGTGCCGGGTACCAGAGCATCGTCGGACAGCGGGGCGGGGACGCCATCCTGCAGGCCAGCGCCTGTCGGAGCCTCGACTGGGCCGGTCAGGCCGCCCGGTTCTACGCCGACGGCGGCATCGAGGAGGAGGAGGAGGGCTGGGTGAGCACCTGGATCCGGCAGCTCCGGATGCAGGAGATCAGCGACGAGGTGCTCGAGAGCCGCCACGGCCAGCCGTTGCGCGACTACCTCGACGTCGTGACCCGGTCGCTCGAGACCCAGAACATCGTGGCGGGCGACGCCGCCGCGGCGGCGCCCGCCTGGGACGACCTCGTCGCACGCGGCGCCGAGGTCTACGACGACTTCGGCTGTGGGGCTCGACTGCCCAGGCCCCCGGGGTGGTCGGTCGACTGTGACGAACTCGTGGACGAGGGTCGCAAGCGCGAGACCTGCCTGACGCCCGACGAACGCCGGGAGCTCCGCGAGGAGCACGAGCGGACCATCGCCGAGATCTCCGAGCAGCTCCGGGAGCAGCGTTCCGACCACTGAGCGCCGGTCAGCGGTAGGTCAGCAGCTCGCGGCCGTGCGGTTCGAGGTGGGCGTGGTCGTTGATGGTGACCAGGGTCGTGCCGCGGCGGCCGACGACCAGCTTCGTGATCGACGAGTTCACGATGACCGTGTTGAGCTGCGCCCACCCGCCCTCGTCGAGGCCCAGCGCGTCCGCGCACACCGCCGAGATCACGCCACCCGACGTGACCACGACCGCCGTCCCGGTCGCGCGCGAGCCGACCTCGATGACCGCGTCGCGGACCCGGGCGCGGAACGCGGCGTAGCTCTCGTGGTAGTCGTCGTGTCGTCCGCCGATCCACCGCGACAAGCTGCGCTCGAGGACGGTCTGGAACGCGCGCCGCGGGTCGGTCTCGTCGATGCCCGTCAGGTCGGTCCCCGGGTCGTCGGTCGCACGCCGCACCAGCTCGACGTGGTCGTACTCGTCGAAGCGGACGTCCTCGTCCGCGGTGACCTCGAGGCGGGCGAGCAACGGCGCGGCGGTGTCGCGCTGGCGGACCATCGCACCGGTCACCACCCGGGCGACGTCGGACAGGGCGCCCAACCGTTCGGCCACGGTCTCGGCCTGGCGGTGCCCGACGTCGGACAGCACGTCGTAGTCCTCGGCGCCGAAGGACGCCTGGCCGTGCCGGACGAGGAGGATCGTGGCCATCAGGCGCTCCACGAGGATCAGGGCAGATGGAAGCCGCGACGGTGCGGTCGGACCAGCCGTTCCTCGGTGAACCCGAGCCGCTCGTACAGGCGCCGCGCGACCGCGTTGGTCTCGCGGACGGTGAGGTTCGCGACCTCGCAGCCGAGTGCGCCGAGGTGCACCAGGGCGGCCACGACGAGCGCCGCGCCGACCCCGGCGCCACGCGAGGCCGGATCGACCCCGACCAGGTCGAGGTAGCCCGAGCCGTCCTCGTGCCGCTCGACCGCGGCGTAGCCGGCGACGTGACCGTCACGTTCGGCGACGAGGACGGTGCGGTCGGTGCCCTCGTCGACGCGGTGGCCGGGCTGGTGGTTGTTCGGGAACGTCGCGTCGTGGATCGCGGCCACCACGGGGCGGTCGCTCTCGGTGAACGGACGGATGGCCGCGACTTCGGGTGCGACCGGGGGCGGCGTGCACGCCCGCGACAGCACGGCGGACGCGGGCGCCGTGTCGAAGCCGTAGCGCGAGGCGAGGGCCGTGAGCTCGACGTGGCGGTCGTCGCCGGCGAGCTCCTCCTCGGTCACGTGGGCGGGCAGCCGCGCGCGTCCGGCCTCGAGCAGCGCGCCGGCCACGTCGAGGAAGTCCACGTCGTCACGGTCGACCACCGCCGGTCCGTGCCACCAGACCCGCGGCGGTTCGCGGTCGTGTTCGGCCGCCAGCGCGCCGATGACCAGCCCGTCCCGCCGGGCCACGACCACGTCGTCCCATCCGCCCGGCTCGAGCGCGGTCAGCTCGGCGGCGATCGGCTCGGTCCCGAGCGACAGGTAGGCGATGTGGCGGGTCGGTTCGACCTGCCCGGACGCGAACAGGTCGATGACCGCACCCCGCTCGTCGACCGTCGCCGGTCCCACCTCGAGGTCGTGAGGCGGCCCCACGGGGGTGGAGGCGTCGGACACGTCGGCTCCCGTCGGTGGTGGATCCGGGGGGACGCTAGCCACGTCGCGCCTGCCACCGCCCTCGGAGCTGATGGGGCGACAGATGGACGGCGTCCGAACGCACACCTACCGGGGCGCGTCCAGCGTGCCTGCGGGTCGAAGGGACAGGACGCCGCACTCGCGCGGCGCGCCAGGAACCCGCAAGGTCGAGGTGTACCCGCACGGACCGGCTCACACGGAGCGGCCCGGGTGAACCGACGCGGAACGACGACGGAGGCGCACGTGGGACTCGCGGACGACACCGGCGCGACAGCGACCCGATCGGACGGCCGCGACGCGCACCGACCCTCCGAGATCCCGTCGCAGGGGTGGCGTGCCATCGGCGCGCGCGTGGTCGCCAGCCTCAAACGCGACCACGTGTCGCTCCTGGCGGCGGGTGTGGCCTTCAAGGGCCTGCTCGCGTTGTTCCCCAGCATCGTGGCGCTGATCAGCATCTGGGGGCTGGTCGCCGATCCGACCGAGGTCGCCGATCAGCTCGCGGAGTTCACCGCCGCGCTGCCGAGCGGGGCGGCCGAGCTGCTCAACGACCAGATGCAGGCCATCGCCGCCAGCGACCCTGCCACGCTCGGGACCGCCCTCGCGGTCTCGCTCCTGATCGCGCTGTGGAGTGCGTCAGGCGGCATGGCAGGCATCATCGAGGGCATCAACGCCGCCTACGACGAGGTCGACCGCCGCACGTTCCCGGTCAAGCGGGGCTTGGCTCTGCTGCTGACCCTCGGCGCGATCGTCGGCCTGCTGGTCACCATCGCTCTGATCGCGGTCCTGCCCGTGGCCCTCGGCCAGCTCGGCCTCGGCCAGGTCGGTGAACTGGCGGTGCGCATCGGGACCTGGCCGGCGTTGGCGGTGCTCGCGACGTTGGGTCTGGCGTGGCTCTACAAGGTGTCGCCCGACCGCGACCGGCCCCGGATGCGCTGGGTGAGCTGGGGTGCGGTCATCGCCACCGCCCTGTGGTTGATCGGCTCGGCCGGCTTCACGTTGTACGTCGAGAACTTCGGCAACTTCGGCGAGACCTACGGCACCTTCGCCGGCATCATCGTCCTGATGCTGTGGCTGTTCCTGACCGCCTTCATCGTGCTGCTCGGCGCGGAGATCAACGCAGAGATGGAACGCCAGACCCGCCGTGACACCACGGTCGGAGAGCCGGAGCCGCTCGGCGTCCGTGGGGCGCACGTCGCCGACACCACCCCGGCCCACTGGGAGGCCCATGGACGGGGTGCGACACGCCGGGAGGACGACGTCGAGATCGACCTGCGCGGCCGGTCCACCCCGTCGCAGCAGGAGGCCAGCGACCGTCGGTGAGTCACGGCCGATCGGCCCTGTCCGGACGTCCGGGGCCGTCGCGTCGCGATGGGCCAGAGGTAGGGGGCTGGGGCGCGCGGATGCGGGCACGGGTGCGCGAGGCTCCGGGTCGTCGGGGTCGCAGCCGGATCCACCCGTAGCCGCAGGGGACACGCGTTGAGCGAGCACGAGACGATCGATGACGTCGAGGGCGTCGAGGGGGAGGTGGCCGTCGGGGGACGGTCGCCGTGGTTCCGCCGAGGCGTCGTGCTGCTGAGCGTCTCGGTCGTCCTCGGGGTGCTCGTGGTGGCCGCCGGTGCCTTCGCCTTCTGGAGCATCTACGACGACGCGGTGATCCCCTCCCCGGACGAACTCACCATCCCCGACCCGACGCTCGTACGCGACCAGGACGACGGCCCGCTCGCCCGGCTCCAGCCGGCCGAGGTCCGTCGCAACCTCGCCCTCGATCAGCTCCCCGAGCACGTGCCGCAGGCGGTCCTCGCCGCCGAGGACCGGGCGTTCTACGATCACTCCGGCATCTCACCGCGGGGCATCGTGCGCGCCGCCTGGGCCAACGTCAGACGAGGCGAGCGGGTGCAGGGCGCCTCCACCATCCCGCAGCAGTACGTCCAACTGGCGATCACCGACATCCCCGACACCTACCTCGGCAAGTTCCGCGAGGCGGCGACCGCGGTCCGCCTCGACCGTGAGCTCAGCAAGGATCAGATCCTCGAGAACTACCTCAACGCCGTGCCGTGGGGGCGCCAGGCCTACGGCATCGAAGCTGCGGCACGCACCTACTTCGACGTGGGTGCCATGGACCTCGACCTGCACCAGTCGGCCGTCCTCGCCGGGATGATCGCGGCACCGACGGCCTTCGACCCGGCTCGCCACCCCGACCGTGCTGCGATCCGCCGGGACTTCGTGCTACAGGGCATGGTGGCGATCGACGCGATCACCCAGGCCGAGGCCGACGAGCTGATCGGGACCGACCTCCCGGAGCTGCGCTCGCGGCCGCTGGTCAACTTCGGTGCCGAGGCCTACTTCGTCGACGCTGTGGAACGCGAGGTCGCTCGGATCCTCGAGCAGCTCGAGGACGACCGTGATCCGACCGTGGGCCTGCGCATCACCACCACCTACGACCCGCGCGCCCAGGAGCTCGCCCTCGAGAAGCTCAACGAGACCCTGGACGGGACCGAGCACACCGGCAGCGTGGTCACCATCGACCACGAGACCGGCGCGGTGAAGGCGCTGGTGGGGGGACGGGACTACCGCGAGCAGCAGTACAACGTCGCCATCGGCCGGCAGTCGCTGCGCTCCCCCGGGTCGGCGTTCAAGACCTTCGCGCTCGCCGCGTTCGTCGCGGAGGGCTGGGACCCGGACGCCACCCGGCTCGACGGCCGCGACGAGCAGGTCTTCGAACGCGAAGACGGGCAGGAGGACTACGAGGTCAGCAACTTCGGCGGCCAGTCCTTCCCCGACCTGACCGTGCGCGAGGCGACGGTCCGCTCGGTCAACACCGCCTACGTCTCCCTGTCGGAGGCCATCGGGTACGACGCCGTGACGGAGACAGCCACGCAGCTCGGGGTCGACAGCGAGCTGTCACCGGTGCCGTCGGCGGTGCTCGGCAGCCAGGGGGTGACGCCGCTGGAGATGGCCGAGGCGTACGCGACGCTGGCCAACGGCGGGGTGCGCCACGACCCGTTCGTGATCAGCCGCATCCGGACCCACGACGGCGAGGAGCTCTTCCGTCACGAGGTCGAGGACGACGAGGTCTACGACGCCAACGCCGCGGCCGTGGTCACCGACGTGCTGGTGGACGTGGTCCGCAGCGGCACGGGGACCGCGGCGCAGACCCGGCACCCCACGGCCGGCAAGACCGGCACCACCAACGACAGCCGCGACGCCTGGTTCGTCGGTTACACCCCATCCCTCACGACCGCGATCTGGGTGGGCAACCTCGACAACTCGCCCATGGGGGACGTGACGGGCGGCGCGGTCCCTGCGGTGATCTTCGGCAACTACATGGACGAACTCGTCGGCGACGAGGAACCCGGCGCGTTCCCCACACCGGACTTCTCGCAGCTCGAACGGTTCCGGGAGCTGCGACCGGCGCCGCCGCCACCGCCACCCCCGTCACCGTCGCGGGATGACGACGATGACGATGACGACGAGGACGACGGCGACGACGAGGGTGAGGACGACGGCGACGACGAGGGTGAGGACGACAACGGCGACGACGACAACGGCGACGACGACAACGGCAACGGCAACGACGACAACGGCGGCGACGACGACAACGGCAACGGGAACGGCAACGGCGGCAACGGCGGCGACGACGGCAACGGCGGCAACGGCGGCAACGGCGGCGACGACGGCGACGACGGTGAGGCCACCGACGATGGCACCGAGGATGCCGATACGGAGACGGTGGCAGCCGACGGCGGACCGACGGAGGACGATCCGTGACCGCAGACGATCAGGGCGCCGCGACGACCTACGCCGCGGCCCTCCGCTCCCTCGCACAGGTCCTCGTCGACGCCCCGTCGTTGCGCTCGACGCTGGACGAACTGCTCGCGGTCGCGGTCATCGCCGCTCCCGACGTCAGTGCGCTGACGGTGACGGCCATCACCGACGACGGCGCACTCACCTCCGCGGCCTCCACCGACGAGCACGCCCAGGCGGTCGACGAGTTCGAGTACGCCATCGAGGAGGGTCCGTGCATCGAGGCGCTCGCGACCGGTGAGGAACAGCTCGTCCGTGACACCGGGACCGATCTCCGGTGGCCACGGTTCAACGACCAGGCCCGCAAGGAGGGCTTCGGGAGCGTGGCCGGCCTGCCGCTGCGTGCCACCGATGGGGCGACCATCGGAGCGCTGAACGTGTTCAGCCCCGACGTCGACGGCCTCCGCGAGGAGGACCTCGCGGTGCTGCGGCGGGTCTGCGCCCCGGCCGCCGCCGTGCTCACCAACGCGCGGGCCTACCGGCGAACGCGTGCGATCAGCGAGCAGCTCGAGACGGAGCTCGACGAGCGTGCCCTCGTCAACCGGGCCATCGGTGCCGTCCTCGGCCGGACCGGTGGCGACCCGGCCGGCGTCCACCGGGCGATGGTGGCCACGGCCGACCGTGAGGGGGTCTCGTTGCGCGACCTGGCCGAGCGGGTCATCGCCGGCGAGGTGCCACCCGCTCCCCCACGGTGAGCTGGATCAGGCGGGCCGCCGCATCGGCGCTCCGGGAGCGACCGCGACCCGGTCGGCATGTGCCCGCCGGGCAGCCAGGGCCTCGCGACGGGCCGCTTCGGCGGCAGCACCGGGACGGGTCGCGAGCCAACGCTTGATCACCGGACGGCTCCAGAGGGGCGTCCGACCGCGCTGCACCTGCGGTTCGGGCAGCGTGCCGCGCGAGCGGTAGCTGTCGATGGTGGCCTTCGAGACGTGCGCGAGATCGGCGACGTCCGCCACGGTCAGCATGAGCTGGACGTGCAGCTCCGGTGCGGCCATCCCGACCACCAGGTCGCCGGTCGTCGGGGTGCGGTCCCCGTGCTGCTGGACGAGCACCTCACCGATGTCATCGCGCTCCCCGGCGAGCCACTCGAGCTCCGCACGGCCGAGCTCGCGCGTCGCGGCTGCATCCGAGGTGTGGATCGCGAGCAGGTCGGCCAGGGTGAGATCGTGTGCCCCGGGGACCGGGTCACCCCAGCGGTACCGCCACACCCCGAACTCGTCCCGCTCGTAGGTGTCGTTCGCGTACCTCAGGCGCTGGGTCACCGCTGTTCCTCCGCTCCGCGCACCACTCGGGTGCTGATCGATGTGCGAAGACGGCGGTGCCCTTGCCTCCCCGCGGCTTCCGGTCCGACACCGGGCCCGCGGGATGGGATGGAGCGTGGCCGTCTCCGACCGACGCTCGGGGCTGAACGCGTTGTGCCGAAGGTACGCCCTCACCCCACCGTGCTGTCAAGGACGACCGGCCGGACGACGGGGTCAGGGCGCCCGGACCACGACCGCCGGACCGAACGGCCCCGGCCGTCGCGCGCGGTCGGTCGGCCGTGGCGGTGCGACCCGCGGGCCGGTCGACTGCCGGGCGACGCCCGGACCGGGCCGACCCGAGGAGTGCGTGTGACCGTCGTGCTGGCGCTGCGATGCGCGGACGGGTTGGTGCTCGGCTCCGACTCGCAGATCACCGAGAGCGACCGCGGGATGAGCTACCCCGCCCGCAAGCTGCACGACCTCGGCAGCCACGCGGCGTGGGGGGGCAGCGGTGCGCGGTCCGTCCTGCACGACGTCGAGGAGCTGTTCGCGGCCGAAGCCGACGAGATCGTCGGGGCCCGTGACGTGGCCAGGGCCATCCAGGAGCGGGTCGTACCGGTGCTGCGGCACCACTACGAGCTGTTCATCCCCGAGATCCCAGGCGAGGAGGTCGGGGGCACACCGTCGGCCTACGTGATGGCCGCCGGCTACTCCCACGGCAAGCCCTTCATCGTGAAGGTCGACCCGAGTGGTCTGGTCGGACGCTACGAGGACGTGGGGTTCCACGCCATCGGCAGCGGCGCCCCGATGGCCCAGCAGGCGGGCGCCCTGCTCGGACACTTCGAGATGGGCGAGCGTGATGTGGACTACGGCGTGCTCGTCGTCGTGCGGGTCCTCGATGCGCTCGCGGTCAGCCAACCGCAGGTCGGCGGACCGCTCAGCATCGTCCGGATGACACCGGACGGGGCGAGCCGGCTCGACGAGGAGCGCATCGCCACGGTCCGTGAGCACGTCGAACGCTGGGAGGCCGCCGACCAGCGCGCGTTGGACGGGCTGTTCGACGGTGACCCCTGAGCCGCGTCAGCCGTCGGAGCTCGCGAGCGAGGTGGGCAGCGCCGCGAGGCGGTCGCCGAGGAGCGCGGCGACCTCGACGGCCGGCATGGGACGGGCGAACAGGTAGCCCTGGCCGAGCCGACAACCGAGCGAGCGCAGCTCCTCCCACTGGCCGACCGTCTCGATGCCTTCGGCGATCGTCTCGAGCTCGAGCGAGCCGGCGAGGTGCACGATGGCTTCCGGGACGGCGCGACCTCGCACCTCACCCCCGAGCTGCGCGATGAACTGGCGGTCGATCTTCAGCACGTCGATGGCGAGGCCGCTGAGGTAGGCCAGTGACGCGTAGCCGGTCCCGAAGTCGTCGATCGCGATGCGGACGCCGAGCCGGTCGAGCTTCTCGAGCTCGAACCACGATCGTGGCGACATCAACGCCTGCTCGGTGATCTCCAGCACGAGGGAGCACGGTGGCAGGCCGCTGGCCCGCAGGACCTCCTCGACGGTCTCGACGAAGCCGTCCTCGTCGAGCTGGACCGGTGAGACGTTGACCTCGACCGACAGGTCGGTCCACCCTCCCGCGTGCTGCTCGGCCAGCCAACGGCACGCCTCGTCGAGCACCCACTCGCCGATCGGACCGATGACACCCGTCTCCTCGGCGATGGGGATGAAGTCGTCCGGCGGGACCTGGCCGTGGACGGGGTGCACCCACCGCAGCAGCGCCTCCGCGGCGACGATCCGCACGGTCTCGAGGTCCACGATCGGCTGGAGGAACAGCTGCAGCTCGTCGCGCTCCAGGGCGCCTTCGAGGGACGAGCGGATGTCGAGCCGACGGACCGCAGCGTCGTGCAACGCCGGCTCGTAGGCGGCCACCCTGCCCTTGCCGAGGTGCTTGGCGCGGTACATCGCGAGGTCGGCGTTGCGCAGCACCACCTCGACCGACGCCGCGTCCTCGAGGTAGGCGATGCCGAGGCTGGCCGATGTCGCCACCGTCTTGCCCGTCAGGTGGTGCGGAACCCCGATGGCCTCCTGGATCCGCGCTGCGACCACCACCGCCGCCACCGGGTCCGCGAGCCCCTCGATCAGGAGCCCGAACTCGTCACCACCGAGGCGGCCCGCCAGGTCCCCCGGTCGCAGGCACGCGCCGATGCGTTCGGCCACCGAGCGGATCAGTTCGTCACCGGCCGCGTGTCCGAGGCTGTCGTTGACCGTCTTGAAGTCGTCGAGATCCACCAGCAGCACCGCGTGGTGCTGCTCGGTCGGCCCCCGGCGTGGTGCGTCGAGCAACTCGGCGATGCGGCGCGAGAACAGGTCGCGGTTGGCCAGCCCGGTGAGCGGATCGTGGGTGGCCTGCCGCTCCAGCCCCTCCTCGAGCTCCTTCTCCCGGGTCACGTCGAGGAACACGCCGCGGAAGACGATCGCGCCGTCGGGGTCCTCGACGAGGCGGAACTCGTCACGGATCCACCGCACCTCCCCGTCCCGGCGGTGCATGCGGTAGTGGAGGACGTGCGGCCCGGGCGCCACCGTCGAGATGAGCTCGGCGATACGCACCTCGATCGCCCCGCGATCGCGATCGTCCATCAGGTCCCACCAGAGGTGGGGTGCCGACAGCCACTCCTCGGCGGTGACGCCGAGCAACTTCTCCAGGCGGGGGCTGACGTAGCGCCACGGCTGGGTCAGGTCGAGCTGGGCCACGTAGACGACCCCGGGGCTCTCCTCCACCAGGAGGCGGAAGGTCGCCTCTGCCTCACGGAGCTGGTCCTCGAGCTGACGCCGCTCGGTGATGTTCTCGGTCATCCCGATGGCGAGGGCGGGAGCCCCACCCTCGTCACGCAGCAGCGAGACCGTCAGGCGTGCCCACACCGTGTCGCCGTCGACCGAGATGAACCGCTTGTCCATCTCGAAGTGGTCGGTCCGTCCGGAGGTCATCTCGGCGAACAGCTCGAGGTTGCGCGCCACGTCGTCGGCGTGGGTGAAGCTCGACCAGTGGAGCCTGGCGAACTCCTCGACGCTGTAGCCGAGCATCCGTCGCAGGGCGTCGTTGGTCAGGACGGTGTGACCCTCGAGGTCCACGATGCCGATCCCGATCGGCGCGAGTTCGACGATCGCCTGGAGCTCCTCGTAGCCGGCACGCCCTTCGGGCCCGAGGAGACCGTCGGGGGACAAGTGGACACCCTCGAAGGCACGGGTGATGGGCTCGAGGTCGGGGCGGCGCGCAGCCGATCTCGTGCCACGTCCCTGCGACGTCACGTCCGGTCCTCCACCAGGCTGCCTCGGTACCACGCCCCGAGCCCGAGGCTCGGCACCACGCCCCGAGCCCGAGGCTCGTTACCACGCCCCGAGCTCGAGGCTCGTTACCACGCCCCGAGCTCGAGGCGATGGATGCCAGTCGGCCCTCCCGGTCGGCAGGATCCTCCCAGAATCGAGCCGGTGTGCGGTGGCGCCACGTCGGAGCCTAGGCCGCGCACCCCCGCGATGCGGCACACGCGTGGCGTCGCGCCGCCTCAGCTCAGGTGCGCCACGTCCTCGAGCGCCGCCACGAGCCCGTCGAGATCGGTCTTGTCGATGACGCGGCACCCGGCATCGTTCGCCGCCGCCCGCACGGTGTCGTCGAGGTGGGCGGTGAACAGCACCACCGGCACGTCGTCGTCGAGCTCGTGGACGACTTCGAGCCCCGAGCGACCGGGGAGGCGCTGGTCGAGGACGATCGCGTCGTAGTCGACCCGGTGGGAGGCATCGAGCGCCTCCTCGCCGTCGAGGACCTTGTCGACCAGCCAACCACACCCCGACAGGCGCTTGCCGACCAGGAGACGGACCCCCGGTTCATCATCGACGAGCAGGACGCGCACCACGTGACCTCCGGTCGGTGGGCTCCCCCCACCGTACGCCCCGTCCGGCCGGAGCGGCCGGCGGCACGCGGCCAACTGGCCCACCGGCGGTGGGCGCTACGCGTTCCGCGCGACGCCGAGGGCGGCGGCGGTCAGTCGGGGCAGCCGGATGTCCCCGACGGGGGTCGTCACGTTGCCGAGCCGGTTGGTCACGAACGCCAACGACAGCCCGGACTCGGGGTCGGCCCAGGCGCCCGACCCCCCGTAGCCGTAGTGCCCGAACGCCTTGGAGGCGGGCCGCCCCGCGGTGAACGCCTGGTGGTAGCCGAGACGCCAGCGCATCGGGAGCCCGAGCACGTAGTCACGTCCCCGGTGCTGAACGCGGCCGGCCTCCTTGAGCGTCGCACGCGACAGGACCTCGACACCGTCGACCGTCCCATCCGTGGCCAGCGCCGCGTACACGCGTGCCAGGGAGCGAGCCGTGAACACCCCGTTCGCCGCGGGCATCTCGGTCCGCAGGATGCGACGGTCCTCGTGATCGAACACCAGACGCTCCCACCCGTCGATGAAGAACGCCTCGGCGAGGTAGCGGGTCCGCCGGTTGTCGGCGATGCGCTGCTCCACGTGCGCGTTGGCGAGACGCTCGGGCAACGGCGGGAACAGCTCGGCCACGCGTGGCCACTGATCGTCGGGCGTCCCGATGAAGCAGCCGTCGAGGCCGAGCGGGGCGACCAGTTCCTTCTGGACGACCTCGCCGAGGCTCTGGCCGGTCACCTCCTGGACGAGCCCCGCGAGCAGCCACCCGTAGGTGAGGCCGTGGTAACCCGTGCCCCCGCGCGACGGTTTCGCGGGCGTCTGCGCCGCGACCAGATCGGCGATGTTGCGGTGGTCGAGGAGGTCCTCCGCGGTCGGCACCACCCCGCGGATGCGGTGCAGGCCGGCCTGGTGGCTCATCAGCAGCCGCAGGGTGACGTGACGCTTGTCCTCGGTGTCGAACGCCGGCCACCAGGTCGCGAGCGGTTCGTCGTAGGCCAGCAGTTCGCGGTCGACCAGCCGGTGGACCACCGTGGAGGCGATGCCCTTGGTCGTCGAGAAGCTCATCGCCGCCGTCTCGCGCTCCCAGGGGCGTTCCCCGCGAGCGTCCGCGTAGCCGGTCCACACGTCGACCACGGGTTCGCCGCGCCAGTACACCGCCAGCGCCCCACCACCGTGCGCCGGCTTGCGGAAGATGCGAGCGAACCGCTCGACGAGCGGCCGGAAGCGTCGGTTCGCGTGTCCCTTGACCATGAGGGGAACGCTAGCCCGCTGACCGTCTCACCCCGTACATCGACCGCGGTCGGTGGCCGCGGACCGGGCGATCAGGCGCGTCGGTACAGCGTCCGAGGACGCCCGGGTCCCGAGTGGTCCTTGCCGTCCTCGACGATCACGCCCTCCGCGACCAGCTCGTCGAGGACCTTGCGGACCGTGGCGGGCGACCCTCCGGCGTCGTTGCTGACGGACGCGGCCGTCAGGTCGGTCCCCTGCCGGAGGCCGCGGACGAACGCC
The DNA here is from genome assembly GCF_000969705.1 of Nitriliruptor alkaliphilus DSM 45188. GTDB lineage: Bacteria > Actinomycetota > Nitriliruptoria > Nitriliruptorales > Nitriliruptoraceae > Nitriliruptor > Nitriliruptor alkaliphilus. The sequence goes on along the minus strand of NZ_KQ033901.1, from coordinate 3,011,892 downwards.
GCGATGTCCTCGCGACGCGTCCTCGAGGCACGCGCGGTCGGCGTCCGGCGGGCGACGCGCGGTGTGCCGGTCAGCATCCCGGCCTCGGCCAGCACGCGCCGGTCGACACCCTCCTCGAGCAGCGCCTCGACGGTCACACCGTGCGCCTCGGCCCACCCTCGGACGTGGGTGACGAAGTCGGCCTCGAGCGCCGGCCCGAGATCGGCGAGGCGGTGCCGTTCGCTGCGCAGCTTGACGCGTTCGAGCGGGTCGTCCTCCTCGGCGATCCGGGCGTCGATCGCGGCGGTGTCGGGCCGCACGCTGCCGGGGTCGAGGCGCCACCGCAGGTAGGCGCGTACGGCGTCGTCGGGCTCGGTCGACACAGGCTCAGTTCTTCCGCTTCGGGACGGTCCCCGACCCTACGCGGCGACGGCGTCGGACGCCCGCAGCCCGTCCCCGATCAGCTCCACGACCCGCCGCGAGAGCAGCAGCTCGAGGTGGCCGAGCGGCGGTGCCTCGACGTTGGTGACGGTGGGTCCGAACAGCGTCGTGCCCGACCAGCCCGGCACGAGCTCGTCGGCGGCGGACCACACCGACGTCCACGGCGTCCTCATGCGGGTGGCGGCCCACGCGCGCAGGCAGGCGAGGTCGGTGGAACCGGGCGCGAGCTGCGCAGCCGACCGCAGCGGCCCGACGGGCGTCAGGCGGGCGCGGCGTGCCGCGGGTGCGCCCGCCCACGGGCTGCCGAGCGACACGACCCGGTGGACGGTGTCGGCGACCGCGCTGTCCGCGGCCATGGCCGCCAGCACCGTCGGCCCGCCCATCGAGTGGGCCACGACATCGACCTGATCGACCTCGTGCCGGTCCGCGACCTCGCGCAGACGGTCGCCCACGCGCGCTGCAGCGCGGTGTAGATCCTCGCGCCAGACGTCGTAGCTGGCCGCGTGGAGGTCGTCGAAGCCGCGCCGCTGGAGGTTGGCGATCGTCCGGGCCCACGAGGTCTTGCGAGCGATCCAGCCGTGGACGAGGACGACCGGTCGGGCGTGCGCATCCACGTCCACGTCGACCGGCGTCTCCGCCAGGAGACGAGCGACCTCGCCGCGCAGGCTCCGGTCGCCCTGCAGGTGGTGGCGGGCAGCGACGAGGTAGCTGCTTCCTCTGCGCGCGATGCGGTGCTCCACGGCGGTCCTCCCGAACCTCCCCGTCCTCTCTCTTATCGGCCGGAGGGAGCACCACATGAGGGGCTGAACGGGTGGTTCCGACCTGGCCCGGGCGGACCAGGCGAGCCTGGTTCGTCAACCACCTGTCCCCGGCTGGCGACCGTCAGCAGCCGGGCTCGGGCCGAGCGTCGTCGATCGCCGCGACCAGCCGCGCGGCCGGGGTGGCCACGCCCAGCCCGGCCTCGGTGACCGCGTGCACCTGCCCGACGACCTGGCCGTCGTCGGCGACCACCGGCGAGCCCGACGCACCGGGCGCGACCTCGACCTCGAGCAGCAGACGCGGACCGGTGACCTCCGCGATCCGACCTGCCGCCGTGAAGGGCGTCGCGGCCGGGAACCCGATCAGGCGTACGGCATCCCCCACGGCGCGGGTCCCCGTCCCGAGCGCGAGGGCTGGCGGCAGCGCGGCCGGATCGTCGACCTCGAGCACCGCCACGTCGGCCGTCGAACTCGTGCGTACGCCCGTGACCCGCAGCCGCGTGGAGCCGTCGAGCGCTCGTACGCCGACGATGCGAGCGTTCGCGACCACGTGGCGGTTGGTCAGCAGCGCCGGTCCGGCGCCCGTGTCGACCACGAACGCTGTCCCCGATGACGCCCGGCCGTCGCACCCGACGGCTCGGACCAGCACCACCGTCTCGGCCGCCTCCGCGCCGGTCCGGTCCCCCTCCAGGGTGGCGACCACCGCGTCCGCCGAGCGCCGGAAGTCGAACTCGTCCGCCAGGAAGGCCCCGGCCGGGACGATCAGCGCGACCACCACGACGAGCGCGAGCCAGGTCCGGGCTGACGACAGCAACCGCGTCATCGGGGAGGTGAACCCCGCCAGGTCGTCGGGATCGTCATCAGGTGCGAGCACGGCTACGTCCGGTGGCGGGCCTTCGACGCTACCGAGCGGCTACCGACGTGGCCCAGGTCTGCGCCGCCGCGGCTCCACCACCGGGGACGGCGCCTCCTACGAGGGCGTCCCGGCGAGCGCCGCCAGACGCTCCAGGGTGGTGCGCATCCCCGCGCGGTTGCGGGCCTCCCGATCGCGGACACCCGTGCCGAGGACCGATGTCGTCGCGAACAGCGGGCTGCGCTGGTCGGTGGTCGACTCCCGGACGAGCGTGCCCTCCCCCTGCGGCTCGAGGTCGTAGGACCACTCCGACACCGCCGCACCGAGGACGGAGACCCGGTAGGCGAAGCGGCGCCCGGGGTCGGCGGTCGTCACCGTCGCCGTCGTCCACCACCGGAAGACGCCGTTGCGGTTGAAGCCCCGGAACCGCGCGCCCACCTGCGGACCCGTCGCGTCGTCCAGCCACTGGACCCGGTAGCACTCGGGGCTGAGGGTCGCCATCAGCGCCGGATCGGCCACCACGGCGTAGACCTCGTCCGGCGACGCCGAGACGTAGCGTTCCTCGCTGATGGTGGCCACGGTCCCCTCCTGTGCCGGTCCGGGTGCCTCCTGGATCCGACGGTCCGTCCGGACGCTAGTGCGCGGGGCGCAGCGGACCGCTACCGCCGGGCCCGCCGGAGGCGGGCCAGGCGCGCCCGCGCCACCCGGTTCCCACGCCACGCCAGGTACCCCGCCGCCGTGCCGAGCAACGCCGCCACCACGAGAAGAGCCACCGACAGCGCCGGTCGAGCCCCACTGACGGCGCCCCGGGCCGGGACCGCGACGCGCCCGCGCAACCCGGGCTGCTCCGCCGTCTGGAGGAGACGGTCCAGCAGCCAGTCCGGCGGCGGCTCGGCCTCACGGGCCGCCGCCTCACCGAGGTCCGCGAGCTCGGCGGCCAGTGCCTCCTGGCGCTCCAGCTCCGCACGACAGTCGACGCAGCGGCGGGTGTGTCGTTCGACGAGGCGGCGCCGCCACGCCGCCGCGGTCCCGTCGACCACCGACGGGAGGTGGGCTGCGACCTCGCGGCAGATCCGGTTCACGACGTCACCTCGGCGTGGTCGGGGGGCTCGGCGGCGGTCTGCGTGCCGACGCGCCGTCGGAGCTCGGCGTGTGCACGGTGGAGACGCACCTTGACGGCAGCCTGGCTCACCCCGAGCGCTTCCGCGGTCTCACGGGTGGACAGCCCACGCACGTCCCGGAGGACGACGACGGCCCGCGCCCCGGCGGGGAGCGCCGCGACCGCCGCGCGCAGGCGAGCGCTGCCCTCCCGGGCCAGGAGACGGTCCTCCGGCGATGCATCCGCGTCCTGGAGCACGGCCTCGTCCCCGTCCCTCCTGCGGTCCGCCCCCGGTGCAGCGAAGGGCAGGACGCCAGCGGTCTGGCCCCGGACCCGCACGTCCCCGCGCCGTCGCAGGGCCGTGAGGCAGACGTTGACCGTCACCCGGTGCAGCCAGGTGCCGAACGCCGCCTCGGCGCGGAAGCCGAGCACCGAACGGACGACCCGGACGTAGACCTCCTGGGTGGCGTCAGCCGCGTCGGCTGGATCGCCGAGCAGCTGCAGGCACCGGCGGTAGACACCGGCGTAGGTGGCGCGGACGAGCTCGTCGAGGGCGCCAGCGTCTCCGCGCTGCACCGCACGTACGAGCTCCGGATCGACGTCCACGTCCCCATCGAAGCGCACCGAGGACAGGCAGGTGTGTAACCGATCCGCTCCCGCGGGGGTCCAACCAGGTGCGTGGGCCAGCTCGGCTCACCGATCACGACCCGGAGGTGGACCGTGTACCCGTTCGTCGTCCTCATCGTCCTCGCGCTCGGCTTGTCGGTCCTGCACCAGACCGCCGACGAGCTGCTGCCCTTCCGCACACCCGCAGCCCTCACGCGGACCCTCGCCGTGGTGGTCGCTGCGGGGCTGGCCTGGATGCTCGACTACTCCGCGTTCGCCGCGTTCGGTCAGGAGCTCCGGGCCGCCTGGATGCACCCGGTCATGACCGGTCTGGTCCTCATCGCCAGCGGTGAGCTCGTCCGCTCGGTCATCACGGCGATCGCTCACCGAGCCGGTGAGCCCCCGGTCGAGACCGACCTCGGCGCCCGGACGGTCCGCGCCGCCTGAGGGACGTCGCCCATCCGGCCCCACCGGTCACCGACCGAGGCCCCACGCTCCCTGGGCCGAGGTCGGTGACCGCGGGGCTGGTTCAGGCCGGGCGGCCGGGCAGGACGCAGAAGCCACCCCCGAAGCCGGGCTGGCGGGGCGCCTCCGGCCGGGCCGGCAACACCTCCGGCAGCAGCAGCGCGCTGCGATCGACCCTGGGGAGCGCCGCCACGGCCGACGCATCCGTGGGCACACCGCTGAGGCTCGTCGTCACGGACCGGCCGCTCGGGCCCGCCTGTCCCGGCTGGTCCGGCCGCCCCGGCTGGTCCGGCCGCCCCGGCTGGTCCGGCCGCCCCGGCTGGTCCGGCCGCCCCGGCTGGTCGGGCCTCCCCGGACGGCCGGGCTCCTCGGGCGCGGACCAGGTCGGATCGGCGGCCCGGACCTCCGGCGCATCGAGCACCTCGACCCCGCGGACCATGTCGTTGGTCACCAGGTACCCGGCGTAGTAGTGCCCGCTCCAGGCCACCCCGTCCTCGGGCATGTAGTGGGCGATCAGCTCGGGGGCCAGCAGGTTCGAGATGTCGTGGGCGGTGATGCCGCCGGCGAACCAGGACGCGACGATGACATCGTCGTTGCCGGGGACCCAGTTGTAGTTGTGCGCCGCGCACCACGAGTCGGCCCACCCGTTGATCGGGCCCGCGTCGTACAGCGTGCCGAAGCCCTGGTCGTCCGGGTGGTCCGGGGGCGCGATCCGGCCGGCCAACAGGGGCAACTCGGGGACCGAGATGTCGTAGATCCACAGGGACCCGTACAGGTCCGCGGCCTCACCGCTGCAGGTGTGGAAACCGAACGCCTCGTCGTTGATGGCCAGGTACCGCCCGCTCGGGCTGACCACGGCGTTGTGGGCGAACTGGATCGCCGGGTTCACGATCGTGCCGACCACGTTCGGGTCCTCGATGGCGTCGCCGGCGATGTCCCAGACCTGGACCTCACCGAGCCCGGCGCAGAACGCGTGGTCGCCGTCGTGGCTGAAGCCGAGGTCGTGACACCCCTGCGCGTTGTGCTCGAAGGCCTGCACGTAGCGAGGCTCGAGCGGGTCCGACAGGTCGACGATGCCCGTGGGGCTGACCCGTCCGGTGTCCACGTTGGTGCCGTTGGCCAGGCCACCCGGCAGGATGTAGAGGTAGGGGCGCGTCGGGTGGGGCATCACGGTGTGCGCCGAGTCGTGGCCCACCAGCGAGACGATCGACGGCACCGTCTTGTCGGTGACGTCGACGACCATCACCCCGTTGAAGCCCCCGTACGCGGGCCGGGTGTTGGGGTCGTCGGCGAGCGCGTCAGCCGTGCACAGGTTGCCGTGGTGGGCCATGACGACGTACTCGCGGTCACCCGCCGGCGTGTTGTAGACCTCCGGGTCGAGGTAGCGCACGTAGTTGTCGGTGCCCGGGCACGCGAGCTCGCCGACCACCGACATCGTGTCGAGGTCGATGATGCGCAGGCCCCCGTGCTGGCCCTCCTCGACGTTCTGCCGGTTCAGGTCGTCGCGGAGGTTGGCCTGGCCGGCGAACAGGTAGCGCTCGCCGTCGGAGTCCACCTCGCTGCCGCCGATGCCGGGGAAGTGGGCGACGGGGGTGACGTCGCCGACGATCGTGGCGTTGGCCTCGGGGCCGGAGCTGGCCGCCGGCAGGGCGAGCAGCGCGGCCAACGCCGTCGCGACGATCGCGGACGTCCTCGGTGCGTGGGTCCTCACGGGTTCCTCCGGCGTGTCGGTGGGGTCGTCAAGCGGGCGACGGAGCCACGGCGCGGGTCCGTCGACGGGTGCGGGCGGTCAACAGGAGCGCGCCCGCGAGGCCGAGGGCCAGCACGCTCGGGTGGCCGAGCAGCCGTTCCCACAGCGGCGCGGGCTGCACCGAGGAACCCGCCATGAGCAGATCGAGCGCACCGACCACGGTCCCGGTGGCCGGTTCGTCCGACAGCCGCAGCACCTCGAGGCCGCGGCGGTAGTCCATCGAGTAGACGACCTCGTCGGTGATCCACTGCGCCGACCCGGCGTAGCCCTCCGCCGGGTTGAACCAGCCGATCTCCTCCATGGTCCCGTCCGGGGCGACGTCGACGAACCTGGTGCCCCAGTCGTAGTAGGCGGCGACCATCCGCCCGCCACCGTCGAAGCTCGGGGCGAGCTCCATCCAATGGGCGCAGTAGAGGGTGTGCCCGGGAGCGTCACCGTCGAGGAAGATGCCGCGCTCCTCGACGTGGAAGGTGTCGAGCCGTTCGAACCCGGCGCGGTCGAAGTGGCGGTGGTTGCCGCTGCGCTCGTACTTCCGGTCGGCTTCAGCGACGGATGCGGCCCCGTAGGTGCTGATCCACGATCCCTCGCCCTGGCAGTCGCTACCGGCCAGGTTGGTGGGGCCCTGCGGGGCGATCTCGGTGCCCGCCACCAGGAACGCGTCACGGCCCTCGTTGCCCCACTCCACGCTGTGGTAGCCGAAGGTGTGGTAGTCGACGACCAGGTCCTCGAGCAGCCGCGGGGCCGCCGGGTCGGTGGTGTCCATCAGCACGTTGTGGGCACCGGCGGACATCACCCGACCGGTGCGGAACTCGGTCAGGTCGTGGGTGTAGGGGCGGTTGGAGAAGCCCTCGCCGAGCCCGACGTGCTCACGCCACGAGGTGTCGAGGACGACCGGATCGGTCGGGTCGGTCAGGTCCACGATGTACCCGGTGCGGCCGTAGGCGTACGCGCAGCCCCGGTCGGCCGTCGAGACGCAGGTCCAGGTGTGGTCGACGACGGGCGCGGTGCCGATGACCTGCATCGCGGCGGGGTCGGACACGTCCACGACCTGCAGCTGGGGCAGGAGCGTCGGGGCGAGCGGATCGATGGCGTCGACCAGGAGGATGTGCCCATCGGTGTCGGGGTCCTCCTGCGCGAGCGCGACCCCCGTCTCCGACTGCGGCAGGACGAGCGAACCGAGCAGCGTCGGGTCCTCGGGCACCGACGCGTCGTAGACGAACACGCCCCGCGGGTCGGTGAGGTAGAAGCGATCGTCGAGCAGCCGCCCACCGGCGGTCCCGGCGTGCTCGGGGAACCGTCCGAGGAACTCGACGTTGTCGGTCGCCGCGTACGTGAGGTCGAGCGGGCTCGTCGGCGCGACCGGCAACGCGGGGTGCGCGGCGACGGGCGCCGCGGTGACGAGGAGCAGCGACGCGGCGGCCAGCGCCGTCGGCAGGACGGTGAACGGACGACGCACGGAGCTCTCCCAGCCGGTGGAACCTGCTCCGTGCCTCTTCCGCGTCCGACCCGCGGGTCCCTCCCGCCCGTGCGGAGCGAGCACACCCGGCCGGCCGACTCACCCGGTGCCTGACGCGATCTCCTCGGCCTGTCGGTCGAGCGCATCCACCTCGGCGGCGAGCTCGTCCGCGGCCTGACGGACCTCACGTTCGGCCCCCTCGGTCGCGGCGAGCTCCTCCGCAGCGGCGGTAGCGTCGCGCTGCAGCCGCTCGATCTCGGACTGCAGCTCGGCGAGGTGTGTACGCGCCGCCTCGACCGCGTCCGCAGCCCGCCGGACCGCCGTCTCGGCGTCGTCCTGGCGGTCGGCGAGCTCCGCACGGCGCGATCGGATGGCCTCGAGCTCCGCCGCACGACGGGCGTCCGACCCGTCCGTCTCGGCGGGCTCCGGGGCGGCGCTCCCTGGCTTCGGGTGTGACGTGCGGGCTCGGCCACGACCGGTGGGGGGCGACAGCGAGGCCAGCGCCGCGAACCCCGGTGACGGAGCCGGCCGCAGCAGCGCGCCGGCCCGCAGGTCGGCCGCGACGGTGCCATCGGTCGCCGCGGCGAGGAGGGTGGCCTCGACCTCGTCGAGGTGGGCCTCCGGGGCTGTCCCGGCGGCTGCGAGGCGGTCGCCGGCCAACGACCGGAGTCGCCGGACCTGCGAGGTGAACGCGGTCGAGGCTGCCCGGACCGCGTCACGGTCCGGGTCGGCGACCGTCTGGGTGCTGCGCACCCGGTCCGCCGCGGCGAACAGCGCGTCGAGCTCGTCCGGGTGGTGGTGGGCCAGCTGGTCGAGCCCCCAGGCCGGCACCGTGGGCTTGCGTCGTCCACCGAGCTCGCGGGCCAGGTCGACCTGACCCGCAGCCTTCAGCTCCCGGGCCCGTGCCGTCCGCGCAGCCACGAAGTCGGCGAGCGGCCCGGCGGTGAGCTGCCCGACCTCCTCCCGCAACGCCCCCGTGAGGTCCGTCTCGCTCACGCGGCGCCGGCTTCCTCGTCCGACGACCGCAGCGCCGCCACCAGCTCCTGCTTGTTCAGCTGCGAACGGCCCGGCACCTGCCGTTCCTGGGCCAGCTCGTAGAGCTCCGTACGGGTCATGGACGCGTAGTCCGGGCGACCGCCCTCGGACGCCCTCGTGTCGCCACCGTCGTCGTCGCCTCGCGCTCGAGCGAGGCTGCGTTCGAGGGCCGCGACGAGGTCGACGACGTCGCCGGTCTGCTCCGCCGGTGTCGGCAGCTCGATGTCCTGGCCCTCGGCCTTGGCCTCGAGGAACTCCCGGACACGTTCCTGGTGCTCGTCGCGGTAGCTGGTGGGGTCGAAGTCGGTCAGCAACGAGTCGATCAGCTGCTCGGCCATCGCCACCTCACGCTCGCGGACCTCGACGTCCCCGAGCGTCTCGTCGACCTCGAGGTCGGCCGGGTCGGCGACCTCGTCGGCGTAGTGCATGGTGGACAGCACGAGCAGCCCGTCGCGAGCGCGGATGGCGGCGAGGTAGGAGTTGCCACGCATCACGAAGGTCGCGATGGCGACCTTGCCGGCGCGTTCCATCGCCTCGGTCAGCAGCCGGTAGGGCTTGGCAGCCGCCTCGCCGCCGGGGCTGAGGTAGTAGGCCCGGTCGTAGTAGATGGGGTCGATATCGGCCTGCTCGACGAAATCGAGGATGTCGATCATCCGCGACCGCTCGGGGTCGAGCGCGGCGAGCTCGTCCGGATCGACGACCACGTACCGGCCGTCGTCGACCTCGTAGCCCTTGACGATCTCGTCGTAGGGGACCTCGTCGCCCGTCTCGGTGTCGACACGCTTCTGCTTGACGGGCGCGTTGGTCCCCTCGTGCAGCTGCTTGAAACGCACCGCGTGGCTGCGCACGGCCGTGAACAGCTGCACCGGCACGTTCACCAGGCCGAAGCTGATCGATCCGCTCCAGGTCGCCCGCGCCACCGCCCCACCTCCGACTCGTCGGTGACGCAACGATGCCACCACGGCCGGAGCCGCGCACGCGCCAGCGACCGGCCGGACGACGCCGGTCCCGCGCCGGGTCAGGGGACCAGGATCCGCGGGACTGCCGTCGGTACCTGATCGACCGCCAGGCAGGCCAGCGCGATGTCGTGCAGTTCCCGGGTGTCGAGCTCGACCGCTGACGACACCGCCTCGCCGCGCTCGTCGAGGTGCAGCCGGATCGACGGTTCGTCGACGCGCCCGCGGTGCACGCCGGTGACCACCCCCCGCCACCCGACGAAGGCCCCGTGCGTGACCTCGACCCAGTGCCCGACGGGGTAGCTCGGCACCAGTTGGCGCAGCTCGGCGAGCAGCTCGCGGTTGAGGTGCGCGCCACCCATGCCATCGAGCAGCCTCGCGACCCGGTCCGGTGGCATCGCCGGGCGGTACGGCCGGTCGGAGATGAGGGCGCTGTACACGTCGGCGATGGCGGCGATCTCGGCGATGAGCAGCATGTGGCCCGCACCGACCTGCTCGCGTCGGGCCCGCGACCCGATCCGGTTGCGACCGACCAGGCCACGGGGGTAGCCGCCACCGGCCTGCTGCTCGTGGTGCTGGTAGGCGACGTGGGCGGGCAGGATGCTGTGCACCGGCATGCGCCGCACCAGCTCGAAACCCATCCGCGGGTGCTCCTGGATCGCGGCGAACTCCTCGGGGGTGAGGACGCCGGGCTTGTCCAGGATGGCGACGTCGATGTAGGTCTTGCCGATGTCGTGCAGCAGGCAGCCGAGCGCCAGCTCGCGCAAGCGACCGACCGGCAGCCCGATCCGCTTGCCGAGCAGGACACCGACCACGGCGACGTCCACGGAGTGCTGGAAGGTGTACTCGTTGTGGGTCTTGAGCGACTCGAGACCCGCGATCGTGTCGTGCTCGAGGATCTCGGCGATGAGGTGCTCGACGTCCGCGTAGAGGTCGGAGATGCTCCGCTCCCCCTCGTGACCGATGTCGAGCGGCCGCTCGCCGAGGCGGTCGACCGCCCCGTCGACGCCACCGCCCGTGCCGGCCCGCTCGGCCGCGATGATCGCCACCCGGTCGAAGGCGGTCGCGACGTGGCCGGTCAGGGTGGAGCGCACCCGTTCGGTCACGATGTCGTCGGGCACCACGTCGTCGGCGATGCCGTCCTGGACCAGCACCGACAGGATCCCGTGGCGACGCAGGGCCCGGATGTACCGCTCGGTCAGCGGCGTGCCGGCGACCAGCAGCGCCTGCCCCGAGCCATCGAGGATCGTCCGCCCGAGGATGGCACCGGGGCGGAGATGTTCGACCGACTGGCTGTACATCCCGCTCCCAGAGCGTGAAGGGGGTCGTGTGACCCGTCGGTCGCACCGTCGCCGGCTGAAGAGGTCCACGGCGACGCGTGTCGGCGTGCGGCTCTACAGTCGTCCCCGAACGAACGGAGCCACCGTGAGCGACCTGCAGTCACCCGTCCTCGTGACCCTTCCCGACCGCCACGCGGTCGAGGCCGCGCTCGAGACCCACCGGCGGGAGCTGACGGGTTACTGCTACCGGATGCTCGGCGGGTCGTTCGATGCCGAGGACGCGGTCCAGGAGACGCTCGTGCGTGCGTGGCGGGCCGCGGACCGCTTCGAGGGCCGCTCGTCGCTGCGGACCTGGCTGTACCGCATCGCCACCAACGTGTGCCTCGACCAGCTCGACGGCCGGCAGCGCCGCGCGCGGCCGATCGACCTCGGTCCGGCCAGCGTCGCGCCGACCCACCCGGGCCCGCAGCTGCCCGAGGTGACCTGGCTCGAGCCGATCCCGGATGCCCGGGTGCTGCCGGACGATGCCGACCCGGCCGCACGCGCGGTCGCCCGGGACACCGTCCGGCTCGCGTTCGTCGCCACGCTCCAACACCTGCCGCCACGGCAGCGCGCCGTGCTGATCCTGCGCGAGGTCCTGCGCTGGCGAGCCAGCGAGGTCGCCGAGCTGCTCGACACGACCGTGACGTCGGTCAACAGCGCGCTGCAGCGCGCCCGCGCGACGATCGCCCAGCACGAGGTGCTGGACAGCGACCCCCACGATCCGCTGGACGAGCAGCAGCGGGCGCTGCTGGCGCGCTACGTCGACGCGTTCGAGCGCTACGACCTCGACGCCCTCACTGCGCTGCTGCACGAGGACGCGACCCAGTCCATGCCACCGTTCGCCCTTTGGCTGCAGGGTCGCGACGAGGTCGTGGCCTGGATGGCTGGCCCAGGGGCGGAGTGCGAGGGCTCGCGGCTGCTGCCCACGGTGGCCAACGGGTCCCCCGCGTTCGGGCAGTACCGGCCGAGTGGCCCGAACGGCGAGCACGAGCCGTGGGCGCTGCAGGTGCTCGAGATCGCCGAGGGGCGCATCGTGGCCCAGCAGTCGTTCCTCGACGTCGGGCGGTACTTCCCGCTGTTCGGGCTGCCGCTCGAGCTCCCCTCGTGACCTTCCTCCGGGGCTCGCTGCCGGCCCTGGTGACCCCGCTCACCCCCACCGGCGCCGTGCACGAGGACGACCTCGCGACGCTCGTCGCGAGGGCGGCTGCGGACGGGGCGTCGGGCGTGCTGGTGGCCGGGTCGACCGGCGAGGGTGCCCTGCTGGAGGCCGACCAGCGCGTCCAGGTCACCCGGCGAGCACGCACCGTGATCGACGCCGGTCCGGGCAGCACCACCCTGGTGGCCGGTGCCACGGGACCGACCGTCACCGCGCTCCAAGCCGACGTCGCACGCCTGGCAGCCGCGGGGGCGGACCTGGTGCTGGTGCTGGCGCCGAGCACCTACCCGCTGCACGTGGACGAGCTCGTCGACCTGCACGTGACGGTCGCCGACGCCGCCGAGGTCCCGACGCTGCTCTACCACCTGCCGCAGTACACCGGCTCCTCTCTCACGCCCGACGCGCTGCGGGAGCTGGCGACCCACCCCCGCATCGTGGGCCTGAAGGACTCCTCGCCGGACGCCGAACGCCGCGCGAGTTTCATCGAGGCGGTGGGCGGCACCGACGGGTTCGCGGTGCTCACCGGTCACGCCCCGACCCTGCGAGCGGCGCTCGAGGCCGGTGCCGACGGCTCGATCACCGCGATCGCCAACGTCCGCCAGCGCCAGATCGCCTCGCTGCACGAGGCGGTGGCCACCGGGGACGGAGCCGGCGCTGCCCACGAACAGGCAGCACTGACCCGCACCACCGAGGCGCTCGCGGCCGTCGGCTCGTCGCCGCCCGCGGTGCTGAAGGCCGCCCTGCAGCTCGACGGGACGATCGCGGAGCGGTGGTGTCGCCGGCCGCTGCGCTCGGTGCCGGCGGGCCGACTCGACCACGTCCGGACCGCGATGATGCGGTAGGTCGCCGCGCCCCAGCCCGAGCCAGGCAGTCACCCCTCCACGTACAGCCGTCCTCCCAGGCGCTGGAACTCGGCGGCCTTCTCGGCCATGCCCTCGTGCAGCGCCTCGACCTCGCCGAGGCCGCGTTCGGCGGCGTACTCGCGCACGTCCTGGCTGATCCGCATCGAGCAGAACCCCGGGCCGCACATCGAGCAGAAGTGGGCCGTCTTCGCGGCGGGTGCGGGCAGGGTCTCGTCGTGCATCGACCGTGCGCGGCCCGGGTCCAGGGACAGGTTGAACTGGTCCTCCCAGCGGAACTCGAACCGTGCCTTGGACAGCGCGTCGTCACGACGCCGCGCCCCCGGGTGTCCCTTGGCGACGTCGGCCGCGTGCGCGGCGATCCGGTAGGCGATCAGCCCGTCCTTGACGTCGTCCCGGTCGGGCAGACCGAGGTGCTCCTTCGGGGTCACGTAGCAGAGCATCGCCGTCCCACCCATCCCGATCACGGCCGCACCGATGGCCGAGGTGATGTGGTCGTAGGCCGGCGCGATGTCGGTGACCAAGGGCCCGAGCGTGTAGAAGGGCGCGTCGTCGCAGACCTCGCGTTGCCGGGTGACGTTCTCGAGGACCTTGTCGAGCGGGACGTGTCCGGGGCCTTCGACCATCACCTGGACGTCGTGCCGCCACGCGGTCCTCGTGAGCTCGCCGAGGGTGTCGAGCTCGGCGAACTGGGCCTCGTCGTTGGCGTCCGCGACGCTGCCGGGACGCAGCCCGTCACCGAGAGAGAACGCCACGTCGTAGGCGCCGAGGATCTCGCACAGCTCCTCGAAGTGGGTGTAGAGGAAGCTCTCCTGGTGGTGGGCGAGGCACCACGCCGCCATGATCGACCCCCCACGCGAGACGATGCCGGTGACCCGCTGCGCGGTCAACGGCACGTACCGCAGCAGCACGCCGGCGTGGATGGTCATGTAGTCCACCCCCTGCTCGGCCTGCTCCACGACCGTGTCGCGGAACAGCTCCCAGGTGAGCTCCTCGGGCTGGTTGCCGACCTTCTCGAGCGCCTGGTAGATCGGCACGGTGCCGATCGGCACCGGGCTGTTGCGCAGCAGCCACTCGCGGGTCGGGTGGATGTGGGCACCGGTCGACAGGTCCATGACGTTGTCGGCGCCCCACCGGCAGGCCCACACGAGCTTGTCGACCTCGGCCTCGATCGACGACGTGACCACGGACGTGCCGATGTTGGCGTTGATCTTGGTGAGGAACTCGCGGCCGATGATCATCGGCTCGGACTCGAGGTGGTTGACGTTGTTCGGGAGGATGGCGCGCCCGGCGGCGATGGCTGCCCGGACCGTCTCCGGGTCGACCTCCTCGCGTGCGGCGACGTAGGCCATCTCGTCGGTGATCTCGCCCCGGCGGGCGTAGTGCAGCTGGGTGACCGTGCGGCCGGGGGCGGCGCGCAGCACGGGCCGCCCCTCCCCCGGACCGCCAGCGGCGGCGGGTGCGGCGGCGGTGTCGAGGTAGGGGCGGGCGCGGCCGACCTCGACGACGTCCCCGCGACCCCGGACCCAGGGCTCCCGCAGCGGCGCCAGCCCGGCGGCGAGGTCGACCTCCACGTCCGGGTCGCCGTGCGGCCCCGAGGTGTCGTACAGGTCGACCGGTCCGTTCTGCTCGTCGCCGAAGCGGCCTCGGGTCGGGTGCAGCGTCACCCGCTTGACCGCGATGCGGTGCCCCGCAGGGCTCGACCGGTAGGCACGGGTGATGCCCGGGGTGCTGTCGAGGTCACCTGCACGCACGTGGGACGTGTCCACGATGTCTCCCTCCGCCGGTGTTACCCGGATCAGGTCTGGCGGTCGGTGACGGCAGTCACCCTCTCAGCCCGTTGCCACGAGCTCCCGCGATCGGTCCGTGGACCGTAGCGGCCCGGACCCGGCTGGTGCCGGAGGGGCCGGCGGACGGCAGCAGCGCTGCCGTGGACGGCAGCGCCGCGTGCGGTTCAGCGGTCGCGGTCGACGAGCGTGCACCCCACGCCGGCCGGGCCACCGAGGTGGACCGCCATCCACGCCGGCTCGTCGTCGTTCCGCGCGAGCACCGCGTGGCACTCCAGGCAGACCCGCAGCCCCTGGGCCTCGCTGACCAACACCATGCCCCGTCCCCACCGTCTGTCGATGCTTCCAGCATGCGCCGATGCCGGCCGGACCGCCTGGGACGCAGGTCCCCGCCGTCCGGGCCCGAGGTCGCCGCCGCCCTCGGGCCGGTGGCTCAGCGCGGGAGCGGGAAGGTGAAGCACAGGGCGGTGCCCTCGACGCAGATCGTGCCGTCGTCGCGGGTGACCGTCGTGGCAAGGCGGGTGATCGGCTTGTCTCGGCGCACGTCGAGCACCTCGACCGCGCCCGTGATCTCGTCGCCCGGCCGCACGGGCGCCCGGAACGACCAGTCGGTGTGGAGGAACACCGTGCCCGGTCCGGGGAGGTCCTCGGCGACGACGGCGTTGAGGATGGCGGTCGTGACACCCCCCTGCACCACGAGGCCGCCGAACGGGGTCGCCGCAGCCACCGCCGGGTCGTAGTGCAAGGGGTTCCGATCCCCGCTGATCGCCGTGAACCGCTCGATGTCCTCCGGTGCCACCCGCCGTGAGCGACGGGCGGTGGCCCCGACGCTCGGCGCTCCTCGCGGCCACACCTCGTCGGATGTCGTGATGTCCCTCACGGTGTCCTCCTCGCGGTTCAAGCGGGCTGCACGGTCCGCTGCTGCAGCGCGGCGGTCTCGACGCGCATCGCGTCGCTGAGACGCATCAGGTGCCCCCGCAGGGTCGGCAGGTCCCAGTCGAAGCCCGCGATGGCATCCGTCTCGGCGACGATCGGCATCGCGATCGTGTCACGTTCCTGCTCGTACCCACCGAACCCCTCGACGGGATCGGCATCACCGAGCAGCACGGCGGCCGTCGCGTCGGCGAGCAGCTCGGCATCCCGCAACGCGTCGGTGATCCCGTGCGAGGTGACCGGGTCCCGGTACAGGCCGGCGTCACCGACGAGCGCCCACCCGGGCCCCCACGGACGACGGACGAGGCTCGGGTGGCCAGCGTCGATCCGGAGCCGGCCGGCCGGCAGCCACCGCAGGAGGTCGGCGACCTCCGGGGACGCTGCCCCGAGCGTCGCGTCGAACCAGGCGGCCGAGCCCACCCCCCGTTCGTGCAGGAAGCGACGCGTCGCGGTGCCAGCCCAGACGACGGTGCGGCCCCCGTCGGTCGGGATCAACCCGGCGCCGTGGCCTGGACGGTAGACCCACTCGTACCCCTCGGTGGGCAGGTCGGCGACGTAGCGGTAGCCCACGGCCGTCGACGTCCGCCCTCGGTGGAGCACCGGGGCATCGACGGCCCGCGCGATCCTCGAGGCCCGGCCGTCAGCGCCGATCACGAGCCGGGCGCGCAGGATCGTCGCCGCTCGCCCGGTCCGCCGCGGGGGGCGTACCGCGACGCCGACGACCCGGCCGCTCACGGGGTCGCGCACGACGTCCTCGACGTGCACACCGTGGCGTACGTCGGCACCCGCCTCGCGGGCCGCGGCCACCAGCAACGGGTCGAGCACCGTCCGCCGTGGCGCGAACAGCGGACCAGCCCGCAGATCGACCGCCTCGACGTCGTCGCCGTAGTGGAACGTCACTCGCTCGACGGGCGGGGTGCCGCCCGCGACGAGCCGCTCGAGCAGCCCCCAGCGTTCGAGCTGGACGACGGCCCCGCGCATCAGCGCGTGCGTCGACAGCGTGTCACGACCCGCGGGTTCGCGGTCGAGGACGAGGACGTCGAGGCCGTGCCGCGCGAGCAGCATGGCCGTGGCAGCGCCGGCGGGCCGGGCGCCGACGACGATCGCGTCGTAGGGGGGACGGGTCACGGGACCACCTCCTCGATCAGTCGCGGGCGGTGGTACCGGGGCAGCTCTCGCCCTCCGGTACCACCGTCGCACGTCACGGCGTGTCGACCTCGACGGTCACGTCCACCGGGTTGTTGAAGGTGTCGAACACCACCGAACGCGCCTGCGCCCGAGCGACGAGCTCACGCAGCTTCTCCTCGGGCGCGTCGCCCTCGACGGTGAAGCGGACACGGACGGCCTGGAAGCCGTTGCGGACCTCGTCGTCGATGCCGAGCGCGCCACGGACGTCGAGGTCGCCCTCGAGGTGGGAGGTCACACGGGTCAGGGTGACCTTGCGCGCAGCCGCCACGTACACGAGGGTGGTGGTCAGACAGGCCGCCAGCGCGTGGAGGGCGAACTCCGCCGGGTTCGGGCCCTCGTCCTGACCGAGCAGCAGCGCCGGCTCACCGGCGTCGAGCTGGAAGGTCACCTGCCGGGCCGAGTCCTCGGCGCCCGCCCCGTAGAAGCTCTGGATGGTCGAGCGGTTGTGCGCGCCGCCCTTCCACTCGTTGTCGGCGCGGAACTGGAACCGTGCCAGGTCCGGTTGCGCCGCGATCGCGTCGAGGGTGGCGTACAGCGTGCCGGTGTCGACGCCGTTGCGGTGGGTGTCGGTCGTGGTCATCGTGCTCATGGGGCTGGCTCCTCGGAGTCGAGCACCGTCGATCGGTGCGGTGTCGACACCGTGCACCGGCAGCCACCGGGTTCCCTCGGTGGCCGGCACCCACATCGACCGTCCGGACCACCTAGCTCGCGGGGGACGCCAGCAGCCCCAGCTCACCGGCCCGTGCTGACGCCTCACGGCGGTTGCTCACGCCCAGCTTGGCCAGGATGGCCGAGACGTGGTGGTCGACCGTCCGGACCGACAGCACGAGCCGCTCGGCGATCTCGCCGTTGGTGGCCCCGGCGCAGACCAGGTCCAACACCTCGACCTGGCGTGGGGTGAGACCGAGCGGGTGGTCCCGGGTCTCGGCGCGCGGCCCCCGGGGGACGCGCGCCACACCGAGGTCGCGCAGACGGCGGCGCACGGAGGTCGCCGTCGCCACCGCGCCGAGCCGGTCGAGGATCGCCAGCCCCTCGAGCATGGCGGCGGGGTCGCCACAGGTCAGCTCCAGGGCCTCCAGGTACGGCCACCCCCGGTCCCGCCAGCCGGTCGCCGCGGATCGCCAGTCACCCCGGATGCCGCTCGCCCACGGCTCGGGGACCGCCGGGGGCGGTTCGGCCGGACCGTCCACGAGGGCGCGGTACCGGAGCAGCTCGCCGAGGTACCAGAGGTGACCGACCCTGGCTGCCGTCGCGGTCGCCTGCTCCGCGACCGCCCGGACCTGGTCCACACGCCCGGTGAGCCAGCCCCACTCGAGGTACGCGGCGGCGGCGGGCCCGAGGCGCTGGATCTCGCCGCTGGCGACGGCGAGGCTCCAACCGCGCTCCAGGAAGCGCTCGGCGCCGTCCTCGCCCCGGCGGGCGAGCAGGCGCCCGATCATCGCCGCGGCGACCGTCTCCGCCCAGCCGGTCCCCGATCCATCGCCGTGCACGCTGCGGAACACCTCCTCCGCGGCGTTCCAGGCACCCTGGGACAGGTCGAACCCTGCCCGCATCATCCCGAGGGTCGCGACGCCCGCATCGAGGTCGTGCCCGCTCGCGTGCGCCAGACCGACGTCGAGCGCGTGCTCGGCCAGCTCGATGCGCCCCGAACGGAACGCGGCCGACGCGGTGCCCACCGCGGCGGTGATGACCTGCTCGTGCGTGCCGGCTTCGACGGCCCCGTCGAGCGCTCGGCGGAGGTCGGTCAGTCCACCGCTGTCCCCGCACATCACCCGTGCGGTGCCCCGCTGGGTGAGACTGTCCGCCAACACGCCGGCAGCGCCGACCCGCTCGGCGAGCGCGACCGCCGCCGTGCCGACCTCGGCTGCCTCCTCGAACCGGTTGGCCATGAGGAGCACGAAGGCGTGGGTGCTGCGCGCGGCGGCGAGCTCGAGCCGATGGTCGGTCCCCTCGAGGACCTGCGCGGCGCGTTCGGCCGCCGCGACCGCCGTCTCCGAGCGCAGACCCCAGTAGCGGGCCTCGGCGAGTACGGTCAGCGCGATCCCGAGGCCGCGGGCATCGTCGAGCACCTCCCACTCCGCGACGGCCCGTTCCGCCTCGTCGAGCGCCTCTGCGAGGCGGTTGATCCGCAGCAGCTCACGTGCGAGCTCCGCGCGGACGGTCGCGCGTTCGGTCGCCGGGAGGAGGTCAGGGGCACGCAGCGCCTGTCCGAAGGCAGCCGCCGCGTCCCGGTGGGCTCCTGCTCGGACGGCGGCACGTGCCGCCGCCGGCGCGTGGTGTGCCGTGCGGGCCGCGTCGCCTGCGCCGAGCGCGTGGTGGACGAGGCGGGCGGGATCGGTGCGAGCTTCGTCGAGCGCCGCCAGCAGCCGTCCGTGGCACGCGGCCTGCTGGGCCGCGGGACACGCCGCGACCACGGCGCGCCGCGTCAGCTCGTGCCGGAACCGCACGTCGCCGTCCTCGACCACGACCAGACCGAGCCGCTCCGCCTCGACGAAGGTGGCGACCCCACCATCGACCACGGCCGCGATCAGGTCGAGCTCGAGACCACCGGGTGCCACCGCGAGCTGCTCGAGCGCCGCCCTGCTCGCCGCCGTCAGCTCGCGCAGGCGCGCCGCCGTGGCGTCCCGGATCGTCATCGGCACGGTCCCGTCGGGCGCGGCGAGGACCTCGGTGAGGAAGAACGGGTTCCCGGCGGTGACCTCGTGCAGGTGCGCGGCGTCGGAGCGTCCTGCCGCGCCCGGGAGGGCACTCACCGCCGCGAGCGAGAGCCCCCCGAGGGGAAGCCGCCGGACGTGCGGCCCCGCCAACGACCCGGTGAGCGAGAGCAGCGGGTGGCCATCCCCGAGGCCGTCCCGGTGGGTCAGCACCAGGACGACCGGCGCGTCGGCGACGCGGCGACCGAGGAACCGCAGGACGTCGAGGGTGGCTTCGTCGGCCCAGTGGACGTCCTCGATGACCGCCACCGTCGGACGCAGCGGGTTGCGGAGCTCCTCGTCGACGGCCGCGAGCAACGTGTCCCGTGACGCGTCGGCGGCCAGGGCGGTGTTGAGCGGCCCGGCCGTGCCACGGACGGCGTCACGCCACGGACCGAGCGTCCGCGGCGGGACCAGGTCGTCGCACGCCCCCATCAGGACCCTGGCGCGCTGCGCCCGGTCGCGGACCCACGCCGCGACGAGCGTCGACTTGCCGATACCCGGTTCGCCCGAGACGAGCACCACGCTGCCGGACCGATCCTCGTCGGCGCGCTCGAGCGCCTCGTCGAGGACGGCCAGCTCGGCCTCCCGCTCGAGCAGCACGGCTACCGCCTCACGTCTTCTCGGTCGAGCGAGTACAGCTGCTGCGGCTCGAACCCCTTGACCTCCACGACCCCGAGGTCGGAGAAGACGAAATCGTTGGCGATGAGCCGGTAGGTCGGTTCGCTCACGACGATCTGCATCGGCTCCGCGAGCCCCTCGAGCCGGGAGGCCAGGTTCACGCCCGGCCCGAAGATGTCGTAGACGTACTTCTGGACCCCGACGATCGATCCGATGACGGGACCGGTGTTCAGCCCGATCCGGCCGAGCCACTGATCGGGGTGCGAGGCGTTGCGTCGCTCGAGGTAGCGCCGGATCCGCAGCGCGACCCGGGCGAGGTTGTGGGCGTGATCGGGCGCCGGGTCGGGCAGTCCGGCGACGGCCATGTAGGCGTCCCCGATGGTCTTGAGGCGCTCGCCGCCGAACAGCTCCACGATGCGATCGAACGCGGTGAAGATGTCGTTGAGCTCGGTCACCAACGCGGCTGGATCGCGCGTCACGGCCATCGACGTGAACTGCACGAAGTCGAGCATCATGATCGTCGCGTCGTCGAAGCGTTGCGGCGTCACGGTGCCGAACTGGGTCATCTCGTCGAAGACCGACCGCGGCATGATGTTGAGCAGCAGCTTCTCGACGCGGTCCTTCTCGCGCTGCAGGTCGCGCGAGCTGCGTTCCGCCATCTGCGAGTACGAGTCGAGCATGTACTCCGCTTCGCGCTGCTTGGAGACGTCCCGCGCCTCCACGAGGACCAGTGGGCCGTCGTCGAGGTCGAGCGGCCGGAGGTCGACCACGAGGCTCACCGCACGCGGGCCGTCCTTGACCTCGGTCTCGAAACTGAAAGCCTCCCCGGCGTCGAGGCGCGGACGGGCGAGATCCTCGCGGAGGCCGGTCAGCCGTGGCGCGAGCCGTTCGCTGTCGTCCTGTGTCGGCGGGAACCAGCGGAAGAACGACCCGTTCTCGAAGCGGACGACCCAGTCCTCCGGGTCGACCACGGCCACGCCCCACGACAGGCGTTGCACGATCGACACGAGGTGTTCGAGGTCGACGCTCACGGTTCGTTCACGATCGAGCCGGCTCGGGCCTGGATGGAGCGGTCGATCGTGTCGACGTCGTCCGGCGCGAAGCCGTGCTCCTCGAGGGTGTCGCGCAGCAGCTTGCGCATGAGGTCGAGCTCCGCCGCGGTGATGTGCAGTGGGGCGTGGACGCGCAGCAGGGCGTCATCGGTGTACGCGGTCCCCGGCCCGCCCGTGACGAACGAGATGAACTGGGTCTGGTGGTTGATCAGCCCGCGCATGTCGACGTCGACGAAGTGTCGGCCGAGCTGCGGGTCGTCCAGCACGCGGTCGTAGAACCCCGACACGACCTTCCGGATCGAGGTGAACCCCCCGTAACGCTCGAAGATCGTCGCCACCAGCCCCCTCCTCGTCACCCCCCGCGTCCGGTCATCCGAGCGTACGTCCGTCGGTCGGGACGGTGGCCGCTCCGCGAGCCGGCGATGCCTCGCTCGGACGCGTTCGCGCTGCAGGCGCGCCAGATGCTGCTGGTGCCGCGCGCCGTGGTCCGTCCGGACCGTCCGGACGGACCGAGGCGCGGCTCGAGCCGGTCACGCCGCGCGGACCAGCCGGGTGATGCGGCGCATCACCAGGTAGCGGCGACCGGCTCGCGGTGGCCGCTGGCGACGCTGCTCGCGGCGGTGCCGCTCGGCCACCGCGTGCTGCTGTGCGGTGCGTTGCTTGGCGACGGACATGGTGTAGAGGAACTCGGGGCCGATCACGGTGGTCTCCTCGGGTCGGGATCGGCTGCCACCATCGCTCCACCCACCGCGCCCTTCGTCGGTGACCGTCACCCAGATCGGGGCGACCGACCACCGGTACCGGCCTCCGCGACCTGGGTGACGATCACCCATCCACCGAGGGCGACGGGTCCCGCACGGTCACGGGGTGCCGTTGACCCGACCGGAAGGACCCGCCGGTGGACACCATCTCGAGCGCTGCCCTGATCGCCTGCGCCGCTGCGCTCACCGTGAGCCTGTGGACCCTCCGCGTCGCGCTCGCCGCCCGGGGGCGCCGCGTGGCCAGCGCGATCGTCGCCGGGGGCGAGGCGGTGCTGTTCGTGGTCGTCTTCAGCCGACTGCTCGACAGCCTCGGTGATCCCGTGCGCTTGGCCGGGTACGCCGTCGGCGTGGGTCTCGGCACGCTGGTCGGCCTGACCGCGGACGAACGGCTGAGCGGCGGCCAGTCCGAGATCCGCCTGGTGGTCTCGGGCCCGGGGACCCCGCTCGTCGACGCGCTGCACGCCGCCGGGTGGCCCGTGACCGCAACGGTCGGGTGCGGCCCGTCGGGTGCGATCACGTCGCTGTCCGTCGTGGTGGACGATCGCCGGTCCCGCGAGGTCACCGCCCTCGTCGATGCCCTGGCGCCGGGTGCCTTCCTCACCGTCGAGCGTCTGCGGCGTGCTCGCCCCGTCCCCCTGCCCGCGGGTCTCGTGCAGGTCGGCGGCCCGCGGGGGCAGCGCGCCGTGGGTGGTCGGCGACGCCGATGTGGGCAGCCGTCACCGAAGGCGCGTCCCACCTGGCATCGGATGGTCACGGTCCCCGAGATCCGAGACCAGCATGCGCCTGATCAGGCCCCGCCAGGTGACCGTCCGCCCGATGACGCGTGACGACGGTGCCGCCCTCGACGAGGTGCACCACGGCATGTCCACCAGGAGCCGTTACGCACGCTACTTCCGACCCGTCGACCGCATGAGCGACTCGATGCGAGGAGCGCTCCTCGACATCGACGGGCGACGGCAGGTCGCGCTCGTGGCGGAGCACGCCAGCACTCGTGCACAGCGTGCCATCGGCATCGCCCGGTACGTGGTGGTGGCTCCCGGTCGGGCCGAGATCGCCTACGAGGTGGTCGACGCGTGGCAGGGGCGCGGTGTCGCCACCCGCCTCGTGCACGAGTTGGTCGCCACGGCCCGCAGGAACGGGGTCGAGCAGGTGGAGGCGTCGGTGCTCGAGGAGAACGTCGCGAGCCTCGCCGTGCTCCGCCGGTGCCTGCCGCAGCTGCGCATCACACCGGAGCCGGACGCGCTAACGGTCACCGCTCGCCTGATCGAGCGGGACCTCGACCTCGATGAGCTCGTCGCCCAGCTGACCGCGTGATCGTCACGTCGTCGACGTCGGCGTGCCAGGCCGAACCCGTGGACGTGGACCAGCAGCGGCCGAGAGCGGTTACGGTGCACCCTGACGAGACCACGGGGCAACGGGGCGACGATGCAAGGACGTATCTGGTGGGTGTCGGTCACCGGGACGGCCGAGGGACCCTTCGCCACGGATGAGATCGCCGCGCAGCACGCGCAGGGTCGCGTCGGCGCCGCAACACCCGTCTGGCGTGACGGCATGACCGAGTGGCTGCCCGCCGACCGGACCGAGCTGGCGCCCGTGGTGACCACGGTCGGACGACCCGCGACGCCACCCGGCACCCCCGCAGACGGGTCACCTCCCCCGCCGTCGCCGCAACCGGCACCGGGCTGGCAACCACCGACGCCCAGCTGGCAACAGCCTGCGCCGAGCTGGCAGCAGCCGACGCCGACCTGGCAGCAGCCCGCCCCGTCGGCGACGTCGACATCGAACGGCCTGTCGACGGCAGCGATCGTCTGCGGGATCGTCTCCCTGCTGTTCTTCCCCATCATCCTCGGCCCCGCGGGCATCATCTGCGCGGGTGTGGCCATGGGCCGAGGCGAACCGCGCGCGCAGGTCGCGATGGGCGTGGCCATCGGCGGCATGGTGCTGGGGTTCATCATCGGCGCGGTGGTGTGGTCGAGCATGTGACGATCGGCGGGCCGTCCGGCGCCTGCCGTCAGGCGCGGTGATCGCGCTCGGCCTGCTCCCTGAGCAGCGCCAGCCGCACCGCGCATCCCCACCGGGGCCCGCTGACGCCCGGCCGGAACAACGGAGTCCTGGCTGTCGTTGCACCCGGGGTCGTGCGCCGCCCGTCCCGACCGCTCCCGCCCGAGGTTCCCTGCGTGACCGTTCCCCTCGCCATCCTCGACCTCGCCGACGTCGGCCCCACCGAGACGATCGCCGGTCGTCTCCGCTCCAGCGTGGAGCTCGCCCAGCACGCCGAGGGGTGGGGCTACCGGCGGGTCTGGTACGCCGAGCACCACAACATGTCGACCATCGCCTCGGCCGCCACGAGCGTCCTGATCGCCCACATCGCGGCGCACACGCGCTCCATCCGCCTGGGCGCCGGCGGGGTGATGCTGCCCAACCACTCACCCCTCGTCATCGCCGAGCAGTTCGGCACGCTCGCCTCCCTCCACCCGGGGCGCATCGACCTCGGCCTCGGACGTGCGCCCGGGACCGATCAGCGGACGTTCCGGGCGCTGCGCCGCGACCCACGGGCCGCGGACCGCTTCCCCGACGACGTGCTCGAACTGCAGGCCTACCTGCGCGGCGACTCGCTCGTCCCCGGCGTCGACGCGACCCCCGGCAAGGGCACCGACGTCCCGCTCTACATCCTGGGCTCGTCGCTGTTCGGCGCCCAGCTCGCCGCCGCCCTCGGGCTGCCCTACGCCTTCGCGTCCCACTTCGCACCGCAGGCCCTCGAGCCGGCGGTGGCCGCCTACCGGGAGGGGTTCCAGCCGTCTCCCCAGCTGGCCGACCCGTACGTGATGGCCGGCATCAACGTCATCGCATCGGACAGCGTCGCGGACGCCCAGGACCAGCTGCTGACGGCCAGACGCCGGCGCGCCAAGCTCCTGTTCGGTCGCCGCGATCGTCGGCTGACCACCGACGAGGTCGACCTCCTGCTGGACTCCCCCGCGGGCCAGCAGGTCGACGAGATGATGCGCTACACCGCCGCCGGGACCGCACAGGACGTCAGCGGTGCGCTCGACCGGTTCGCCGAGCACATCGGTGCCGACGAGCTCATCCTCGCCTCGTCGGCCACCGATCAGACGCGGCGGCTGCGGACCTTCGAACTGATCGCCGAGACCCGGGGGCTGACCGCCGCGGCCTGACCGGTCACCGCCACCGCTACCGCTCGGTGGTCGCGACCGGCGCGTCGCTCGGCGCGCGACGGACCAGTGACAGGACCGTCGCGGTCACCGCGAGCTGCAGCCACAGCATGCTGGAGGTCAGCCCGATGCGGCCCGCCAGCCACCCGAACCCCGCGTGCAGCGGCAGCAACCCGAGTGCGGCGGTCACGGCGGTGACCGCCCCGCCACGACCCGGGACCGCGGCCAACGCTCGGGCGTGCACGATCGGCCACAGGGGCGCCGTGGCTGCTTCACGGACGACGACGAGCGCGAGCTTGGCCCCGAACCCGGGGACCCAGAGCCAGGCGGGGAACAGCACCATGCTCCCCAGGCACGCGATCACGAGAACGGGCCGCCCGTCGTGGAACTCGAGCCAGCGGTCGAGCCCGACCAGTGCCGCGAGGCTCGCCGCCGTGCCGACCGCGACGTGGACCGCGACCCGCGACTGCGACGCACCGACAACATCGGCCAGCCACACCGGTTCGAACGCCTCCAGCGGATCGAGCATCTCCACCAGCACGAGCGCCACGATCCACGGTCTGGCGCGCCGGTCGGCGATCACCTCTCGGATCCCGAGCAGCAGCTCCGCACGCCGAGTCACCTGCTCGGGGCGAGGTGCGGGAGCCGGGAGCGCGGTCCCGGCGAGCAGCCAGGCGTAGCCGAGGGCCCCGACGCCGGCGCCGGCGAGCAGCAGACGTTCGTCGACACCGGCCCACGCGGCCAGGGCCACCGCACCCGGGGCGAGCAACGCGCCGAGGGTGTCCAGGGCGGTCGAGCGGCTCGCGATGCGTTCGACGGCGTCCGGGTGCGCTTCGACGAGCACCACGTCGGCGGTGTTGGCGAGCGGGCCGTAGGCGACACCGACGAGCGCGCAGGCGGCCAGGAGCCAACCGAAGCCGCCCGCGCCGGCAGCCAGGAGCAGGGCGGCTCCCCAGGCCGTCGCGCCGGCCACCAGCAGGGGCCGTCGCCGGACGAGGTCGATCAGGACGCCGGTGACGGGCTCGACCAACGCACCGACGCTGTACATCGCCTGGAAGCACCAGCCGACCTGCTGGACCGACAGGCCGAGGCGGCGGCGGAGGGTCGGCATGAGCACGACGAGCAGGCCGGAGCACAGCTCGTCGGTGAAGCGCGCGAACAGCGTCAGGACCGTCGCGCGGTCATCGAGGTGGTCGCGGCGCTCGAGCGCACGCAGACCGAGCACAGCAGCGGAACGGGAGAACATCGCTTCCTCCAGCGATCGTGGGATCGGGTGGAGGAAGCGAGGCGGTCCGCGGGCCGCTACCGCTCCGGGATCAGGCCGAGATCAACGGGGGACGTGGCTGGGCAGCATCTGATGCTCCTGACGAGACACCGCGGCGATCCGCGACACCGTGACGCTAGCCCTCATCGGAACCCGTGACCAGCGCTTCGAGCCGGTTCGGCCGCGCGCGGCGCCGCGGGATCAGTCGAGCTGCAGACCGTGTTCGAGCACCCGCAGCGGCCGCTCGACGATGTCCTGCACGTCGGTGGTGAAGCCGCTGGCGTGCCAGTGACGGAGCGCACCGAGCAGGCCGCCCACGAAGGCGTGCGCGAACACCTGGACGTCGAGGTCGTCGGGCGTCCGGCCGGTGTTGTGCGCGATGACGCCGCCGATCAGCCCCGCCATCTCGTAGGCCTGCTGGGCGGACGCCGCCTCGATGGACGGGTAGCGGTAGGCGAGCCGCAGGCGCCGACGGATCCGCTCGGCATCGGAGGCGAAGGCCTCGAGCATCACCGCGGACACCACCCGGCGGATCGCCTCGATCGGTTCGTGCCGGTCGAGCTCCGCGACGATGGCGGCGAGCGCCGCCGGGTCGTACTCGTCCCAGATGACGAGGGCTTCCTTGGTCCCGAAGTAGCGGTAGACGCTGCTCGGGGACACCTCGGACACCTCGGCGATGCGCTCGATGGTGACCTCGTCGAAGCCGTGCTGCTCGAACAGGTCGAGGGCGGCCGTCTGGATGCGACGCATCGCCGACAGCCTCTTGCGCTCGCGCAACCCGAGATCTTCGCTCATGGCGAGCAGCCTACCGCCTGATGGTGACTTGCAGTTGACAGTGACATCCAGGAGAGTTACCGTCAAGTGATAGTCACTCGCACGTTTCCCACACCGTCCGGTCAGCCGACGACAGGTCAAGCGATGCCACACGCCATCCACACCGAGGGGCTCGTCAAGACCTACGGCTCGACCCGGGCGCTCGACGGGGTCGACCTCACGGTCGAGCGGGGCGAGGTGCACGGGTTCCTCGGACCGAACGGGGCCGGCAAGTCGACCACCATCCGGATCCTGCTCGGGCTGCTGCGCAAGGACGCCGGCGAGGTGACGGTGCTCGAAGGTGACCCCTGGCACGACGCGGTCGCGCTGCACCGCCGTCTCGCCTACGTCCCGGGCGACGTCCACCTGTGGCCGAACCTCACCGGCGGCGAGGCCATCGATCTGCTCGGCGAGCTGCGCGGAGGCTCTGACCAGCGGATGCGCGACGACCTCGTGGAGCGCTTCGAGCTCGACCCCACCAAGCGGTGCAGCACCTACTCCAAGGGCAACCGCCAGAAGGTCGCGCTCATCGCCGGGTTCGCCTCCGACGTCGAGCTGTTCCTGCTCGACGAGCCGACCAGCGGCCTCGACCCCCTGATGGAATCGGTCTTCCAGCAGGTCGTCCGCGAGCGCACGGGCGACGGCCACACCATCCTGCTCTCGAGCCACATCCTCGCCGAGGCCGAGGCCCTGTGCGACCGCATCTCGATCATCCGGGCGGGCCGCATCGTCGAGTCGGGGACCCTCGCCGACCTGCGCCACCTCACGCGGACGTCGATCCACGTGGAGACCGAACGCCCCCTGGACCAGCTGCGCGATGCGCCCGGGGTCCACGACCTGCTCGTCGAGGACGGGGCGCGCAGCGCGACCTTCGAGGTCGACACCGCGGACATCGGCGGGGGGGTCGACCTCCTCGCCCGCCACGGTGTCACGGCCCTCACGAGCACCCCACCCACGCTCGAGGAGCTGTTCATGCGCCACTACGGCGACCACCTCGACACGCCGGCCCCGGAGGTCGACCAGGCGGTGACGCCGTGACCGCCTTCACCGGTACCCGCCGCCTGGTCCGGCTGGCGGTCCGGCGTGACCGGGTCATCCTGTCGGCCTGGCTGCTGAGCCTCGGGGCCCTACTCGCGGGCATCGTGGCCAGCATCCAGGGCCTGTACGCCGACGAGGCCGAGCGCGTCGCCGCCGCGACCTTCAACGCCGCGAGCCCCATCGCCCGCGTGTTCGACGGCCCGGCCTCCGGGACGGACGTCGGCGCCATGACCATGGTCGAGGCGTACGGGTTCACCGCCATCCTCATCGCGATCATGAGCGCGCAGACCGTCGTGCGCCACACCCGCCAGGACGAGGAGACCGGCCGCGTGGAGCTGATCGGTGCCGCCGTGGTCGGCCAGCACGCCCGGTTGACCGCCGCCTTGACCGTCACCCTGGCTGCCAACCTGCTGTTCGGCGCGATCGCCGCGGGGATCCTGGTGGGGGCCGGCCTCGCCACGACGGGGGCGTTGGTGGCCGGCGCCGCGTTCGCGGGCGTGGGGCTGGTGTTCGCCGGCGTCGCGGCCATCACAGCGCAGGTGTTCTCCACCGCCCGTGCCGCCAACACCAGTGCGGGGGCCGTGGTGGGGGTGGCGTTCCTGCTGCGGGCGGTCGGTGACGCGTTCGGTCACGTCGGCGAGGATCAGGTCGTCTCGATCAGCGCGTGGCCGGCCTGGCTGTCACCGATCGGGTGGGGGCAGCAGGTCCGTGCCTTCCACCAGGACAACCTCGAGCCCTTCCTGCTGTTCGCGGGTCTCACGGTCGCCCTCGTGGCGATCGCCTTCCAGCTCACCCGACACCGGGACGTCGGTGCTGGGATGGTCGACGTGCGTCCCGGCCCCCCGGCCGCGTCGGCGGGGTTGCGCCGCCGAGCGGGTCTGGCCTGGCGCCTGCAGCGCGGCACGTTGGTGGCGTGGGGTGTCGGCCTCGTGGTCCTCGGGGCCACCTGGGGTGCCGTCGGCGAGAGCGCGGAGGAGATCCTGGCCCTCAGCGAGCAGGTCGAACAAGCCCTGCTCGCGATGGCACCCGCGGGTGGCATCGTCGACCTCTTCTTCACGTTCGTGCTGCGCTTCCTCGGGGTGGCCGCGGCCGGGTACACCGTCCAAGCGCTGCTCCGGATGCGGGCCGAGGAGGCGACGGGACGGCTCGAACCCGTGCTGGCCACCGCGCTCGGCCGGCCGGCCTGGCTCGCCTCGCACCTGACGATCGCCGTCGTCGGGACCGTCCTGCTGCTGGTGGCCAGCGGCCTCGCCGGCGGTGCGGTCTACGGCGCGATGACCGGCGACTGGGCGACCGGGACCGGCGGGCTCGTCCGTGGCGCCCTCGTCCAGGTCCCGGCGGTGCTCGCGCTCGGTGGCTTCGTCGTCGCCGCCTTCGGCCTGCTCCCCCGATGGTCGGTCGCGCTCGCGTGGACGGCCCTGGCGGTCAGCTTCGTCATGGGCCAGGTCGGCGACCTGCTCGGCCTGCCCCAGGTCGTGCTGAACCTTTCCCCGTTCACCCACGTTCCGCCGGTCCCGGCCGAACCCGTCACCGCGCTACCCCTCGCGATCCTCAGCGGCGTCGGGCTCGTCCTCGGTGCGGTCGGTGTCGTGGCCTTCGGGCGGCGTGACCTCGCGATCGCCGCCTGAGGGCCGCCCCGCGCCGGCGTGCCGGGCGCGTCAGCTCGCGCGGAGCGCGAAGCCGTCCCCGCCGAAGGGGTCGGCCGCGGCCGTTCCGGCACCGACGGCCCGGGGCAGTGCGACCGCGAACACGGCGCCACCGCTCGGTGCCTCCTCGATCCAGACGGCGCCGCCCTGGGCCCGCACCAGCCGGTCGACGATGTGCAGGCCGAGTCCGGCGCCCGAGGTGCGCTTCGGAGCGGTCTCGGAGCGGGTGAACGGCTCGAACAGCCGCTGGCGCTCCGCCGGCGCGATACCCGGACCCTCGTCGGCGACCCGGACGACAAGCCGGTCGGCTTCGATCGCAACGACCACGTCGACCGAGCTGCCCGGCGGCGAGCTGGCCACCGCGTTGTCGAGGAGGTTGAGCAGGATCTGATGTACCCGGTCGGCGTCCCCGAGCGCGGCGGGGAGCGGATCGGGCAGGTCGCAGGTGATGGCGCTCCCGCTCGCCAACGCGGTCCGTTCGATCGCCGACCGGACGACGCCCCCGAGGTCGAAGGGTTCAGGCTGGACGGCGAACTCGGTCGCATCGAGCTGGGCGGACAGCAGCAGGTCCTCGGCGAGACGGACGATGCTCCGCACGCTGGTGGTGGCCATCGCCAGCAGCCTGCCGACGTCGTCCCCGGGCAGCGCCTCGACCTCGGCGCGCAGCGAATCCAGTGCCAAAGTGAGGATCGACGCCGGGTTGCGGATCTCGTGCACGACCATGGCGCCGAAGCGGCCGCTGGCGTCAACGCGCTCCTCGAGTTCGCGCAGCTCGGCTTCGAGCCGCGCCTGCGCCCCGACGGCCACGGCCGTCGCAGCGAGGGCGGCGCGCAGCTCCTGCACGTGCCTGGTCGGGTCGCGTCGGACGGCGGCTGCGTCCACCCGCAGACTGCAGCCACCGACGGTGACGTGGCTGTGGTGCTGTGCGATGCGTTCGTAGCCGGCCGGCCCACCGGCGGCCGCGACGTCGGCGGACGGGTAGGAGCAGAGCAGGGAGGTCGAGGTCCCGGCGAGACAGGCGTTCCAGCTCTCCTCGAGGGCCATCGCTGCGGCGACCTCACCACGCTCCCAGAGCACGGCGACCATCTCGTCGTAGGCCCAGAGTTCGCGCCCACCGGCCGGGGTGAGCGCCGCGACCACCTCCGCGAGCAGCTCGGTCGCGGGCATCCCGTCCACCATCAGGAGGTCGAGCGTCGCCGCCGCGTCGTACTGGACCAGACGGCCGGAGGCGACCTCGGCCGACACGTCCACGCCCCGGTCCGCCAGAGCGGCGCCGAGCATCTCGCGGTGCTCCTCCGTCGTCACGGTGACGGCGTGGTCGCCCCGGAGGAGCGCGGCCGCGAGCGCATCCGCGACCCACGCCGCCAGGACGCGGTCGTCGTCGTAGTACAGGACGCGGTGGTCGCGCTCGTCTCCGGGAGCCGCCGTGCCGGCAGGCACGTCCACGCGGATGGTCTCCCGAGGTGTGTCGGTGCGCCCCGGGGCGGTCAGCAGCTCCCGCGTGGTGTCGGCCGGGGCCGGGCGACCGAGGTGGTAGCCCTGCAGCAGGTCGCAGCCGAGGGCATCGAGCTGCTCGAGTTGCTCGGCGTTCTCGATGCCCTCGGCGACGACCTCGGTGCCGAAGGCCCGGGCCATCGCCACCGCAGCCTGCACGACACGGGTCCCGCCCGTGCCGGCCATGCCGGCGACGAACGAGCGGTCGAGCTTGCAGACGTCGAACGGCAGGTCGCGCAACCGGGCGACCGAGGCGTGACCGGATCCGAAGTCGTCGAGCACGAGCCGGACACCGAGGTCACGCAGCGCGTGGAGGGTGGCGGCGGTCGGCTCCGGTTCGAGGATCGGCTGCTCGGTCACCTCGACCCACAGATCGGAAGGGGCGACGCCGTGCGCGTCGCAGGTGCGTTCGATCAGGTCGACCAGCCCCCGGATCGGCGCTGTCACGAGCTCGGCGGGCGAGAGGTTCACGCTGACGAAGGTGCCGGCCGACCAGGTGGCCCGCTCCGAGATGGCCTGCGTGATGACCCGCTCACCGATCGGCGCCAGGAGCGCGGACCGTTCGGCCAACGGGAGGAAGGCGGCCGGCCCGAGCAGGCCGAGCATGGGGTGATCCCAGCGCACGAGCGCTTCCGCACCGGCGAACCTCCCGTTCGAGGCCCGGACGACGGGCTGGAAGCGCACGGCGAACTCGTGCCGATCGAGCGCGCGGCGCAGGTCCCGCTCGTGCACGATCGCTCCAATCTCGGCACGGTCTCGGCCAGGTCCCAGGAGGACGGTGGCACGCGGCCAGGTCGACGGGTAGACGCAGATGAGGCATCTTCACCCGGACGGTGGAGGAGACGGGCGATGACCAACGGTGATGAGCCCGTGCGGATCGTGATCGTCGACGACCACCAGCTCGTGGCCGACGCGCTGGCCGAGACCCTCGCCGCCGTCCCGGCGTTCGAGGTCACAGGTGTCGCCCACGACCTCACCAGCGGGATGCAGTTGATCGCCGCGAGCCGCCCCGACGTGGTCATCATGGACGTGCGGCTCCCCGACGGTGACGGCGCGGCCGGCACGGCCGAGGCGCTGCGCCGCGCCCCCGAAGCGAAGGTGCTCGTCCTGTCGGCGCAGACCGGGATCGACGTGGTCGCACGGGCGGTCGAGTCGGGCGCCGCCGGCTTTCTGCCG
This sequence comes from Nitriliruptor alkaliphilus DSM 45188, assembly GCF_000969705.1. Classification (GTDB taxonomy): domain Bacteria; phylum Actinomycetota; class Nitriliruptoria; order Nitriliruptorales; family Nitriliruptoraceae; genus Nitriliruptor; species Nitriliruptor alkaliphilus. The sequence continues at coordinate 2,979,520 of NZ_KQ033901.1, read as the reverse complement.
AAGACGACGCCTCTCGGCGAACTCGTCGATGCCGTCCGCCGGGTACAAGCCGGATCCGTCCTGTTCGCCCGCGAGCAGCTCTCCGAGGTCGCCCAGCACCTGCGGCAGGCACAGCATCGGATCGGCGGGGACCTGTCGGGCCGGGAGCGCGAGGTCCTGTGGCTCCTCAGCCTCGGCACCTCGACACAGGGCATGGCCGACCAGCTGTTCCTGTCGCCCCACACGGTCCGCAACCACGTCCGCAACATCTCCACGAAGCTCGGCGCCCACTCCAAGCTCGAGGCGGTGGCGATCGCGAGCCGGGAAGGTCTGCTCGCTCCCCCGTCCGTGTGACGGGGCACGCGATGACACGTCTGCGTCATGAGCGCGTGAGCGGTACCCGTCAGGATGGGACTGCCGGCTTCAGCCAGCGGCGCCGCAGCGACGGACGACGAGGAAGCGGGCGTGGCCGAATCGCCCATCAAGGTGCTCGTCATCGATGACGACGAGCACGTGCGGGCTGCGCTGCGCGAGGTGCTCGACGCACAACGCGACATCCGCTGGGTCGGTGACGCGGCGGACGCGTGGTCGGCGGTGTCGGCCTGCCTGGAGCACCGACCGGACGTGGTGGTGATCGACGTCCGGTTGCCGGGCGGCGGTGCGAGCGCGACCCGCGAGGTCCGGGCCCACTGCGACGGCGTGGTGGTCGTCGCGCACTCGGACTTCGGTGACCGCCCGCACCGCGAGCTGATGCTCGCCGCCGGCGCGGCCGGCTACGTCACCAAAGGTGCGCCGCGGGACCAGCTGCTGCGGGCGATCCGCGACGCGGCGACGATCGGGCGGTCAGAGGGGTAACCACCAGAACACCGTCGTCCCGGGCCCGTCCGACCGAGGCAGGACCGTGACGCTTCCACCGGCGAGCTCGGCCCGTTCGCGCATGGTCCCGAGGTGACCCGGGCGGTCGGCCACGTCACCGAGGCCGGCGCCGTCGTCGCTGACCTCGCCGACCAGGCGACCGCCGTCTCGTCGGAGCTCGACGACCACCGTCGCGCCCTGCGCGTGACGCCGCACGTTCGCCAGCGCGTCGCAGACGATCCGGTAGCTGGTGAGCAGCAGCTCCGGCCGGAGCCGTGCCTCGTCCCCGAGGTCGACCTCCAACGCGACGTCGACCCCGTCGATCTCGAGGAGCTGTTCGGCGTACGCGGCGATGGCGGCCTCGACCCCGTCGGCGGCGAGGTCCACCGGTGCGAGCTCCATGATGTTGAGCCGCAGGCTGCGACCCGCGACCTCGAGGGTGTGGCGCGCCCGACCCAGGGGCTCGGTCGAGCCCGTCGCCTGGGCGTGGTCGAGACGGAGCAGCGTGGCGGTCAGCGCCTGCACGGTGTCGTCGTGGAGGTGCTCGGCGATGCGCTGGCGCTCGCGGTCGGCGGCGGTCAGGCTGCGCTCGAGCAACGCCACCCGCTCGCTGCGGAGCCGTTCACGCTCGGTGACATCGAGCGCCGTGCCCATGAGCCGCTCGGGTTCCCCACGCGCGTCCCGGTGGAAGACCCCGCGGATCTCGAGGCGACGCACCTCACCCCCGGGGCGAACGATCCGCAGCTGGAACCGGTCCGTCTCGCCGGTCTCCAACAGCCGGCGTAGCTGCTCCTCCTGGATGCCGCGGTCGTCGGGATGCACGAACGAGCGCCACACGTCGAGGGACACGGGTTCATCGGCCCCGAGATCGAGCAGCTGATGCAGGCCCGGTGAGAACCGCATCTCCCCGGTGCCCAGGTGGAGTTCGAACGAGCCGACCTCGGCGACCGTCTCGGCTTCGGTCAGGAGCCGTTCGGAGCGTGCCACCCGCTCCCACGCGTCCACCTGCGCCGTCACGTCCTGGATCGTGCCGTACATGCGAATGACGTGACCGTCCTCGACGTCGCACGCAGCGCGCGCCTCGAGGATCCGCACGGTGCCGTCCGGGCGGAGGGTCCGGTACCGCGTCGTGACCGGCTCCCTCGAGCGCAGGACCTCGCGTACGACCGCATGGTAGGTCGGTCGGTCCTCCTCCACGATGCGGTCCTCGAAGACCTCGGCACTGGGCTCGGTCCCGGGAGCGACGTCGAGCACCTCGAACAGACCCGGCGACCAGCGCGCCTTCTGGGTGCGCAGATCGAACTCCCACAGACCGAGCGATGCCGCCCGCTCCGCCACGGTGCGCAGCTCCTCGCTGGCCTGGAGCGCAGCCGACCGTTCGATCCGCTCGGTCTGGTCCTGGGCGAGGATGCCGACCCCGATGAGTTCGCCGTGCAGCTCGACCGGGTAGCAGCTCACCGACCACCAGCGGGAACGAGCGGGGTCCGCAGGATCGGGCTGAGCAAGCTCGATCTCGGTCACGGTCTCCCGGCGGTCGGCCACGCGGCGGATGCACGGTTCCAACACAGCCCAGGCATCGGGGACCAGCTCCTGGAGGGGCCGACCGAGCGTCTCTCCAGCGATCCCACCACCGCTGGCGATCAGGGCATCGTTCGCCCGGACCAACCGCAGGTCGCGATCGAGGACGCCGAGGCCGATCGGAGCGTGTCGGTGCAGCGCGTCGAGGAGCGCGAGCTCCTCGTCGACCCGGCGACGTGCCAGGTCAAGCTCGATCCTGGCGAGGTGCAGGTCGTGCACGTCGGTGCAGCTACCGACCCAGTGGACCGAGACGTCCGCACCGGCGAGCCCACCACGCTCCGCACGGTCGACGAACCACCGGTAGGCGCCATCGTGCCGGCGCAGCCGGTGCTCGTGCTCGTAGTGGCCTCCGGTCTCCGTGGCGCGGGTCCACGCGGCCTCGGCCGACCTGACGTCCTCGGGGTGGACCAGCTCCAGCCAGCTGTGCTCGGCCAGCCACGTCCGGTCGTGGCCGGTGTAACGAGCGAACCGCTCGTTGACGTGCCAGACGGTGCCGTCATCGTTCGACAACCACGCCATGTCCGGCAGGGCGTCGAGCAGCGCCAGGCCGAGCTCGGACAACGGACCGTCCACCCTGCCTCCTGACCGTCACGACCACCATCGTGCCGCATCCGGGCAGCGACGTCCGCCCGTCGCGCCTCCGCGCGGGGGCGCCGATCGTGGGTCGCCACCGATCAGCGTCGGTTCGCCCGCGTGGGCGACTGCCCGCCGCGCGTGGTACCGGTGCGCTCATCGGCCGCCACCGTGACGGTGTCGCCCACGACGACACGGTCCCGGCCGGTGTCCTTGGCGTGGTACAGCGCCGCATCGGCACGGATGAGCGCTTCGTCGAGGTCGGCATCCGGTCCGACTCGGGCGACTCCCACGCTGATGGTGACGGCCACCGGGCCGACGTCGGTCATCACCGGGGACGCACGCACGGCATCGCACATGCGCTCGGCCACCTGCGCAGCGTCGATGCCTCCGGGTAGCAGGGCTGCGAACTCCTCACCGCCGTAGCGACCGATCAGGTCACCGGGGCCGAGCGTGGCCAGCAGTCGTGCCGCCACCTCGCGCAGCACGGCATCACCGACGGCGTGACCGTGCGTGTCGTTGACCGCCTTGAAGTGGTCGATGTCCAGCATGACGGCCGTCGGCAACGGGCCCGACGCCGAGAGACGCTGCTCAGCGAGGTGCCAGAAGTGCCCACGGTTGGCGAGGCCGGTCAGCGTGTCACGGGTGGCGAGACGCTCGACCTCCGCGAACAGGCTGGCCGTCCGGTGGGCGGCGAGCGCCTGCCCGGTCAGCGTCGCAGCGACCTCCACCGTGACCTCGTCGTAGGTGGCGGCGTGATCGGACGCGGTGAGGATGAGTCCGTGCAGGCCCCCGTCCTCCCGGAGCGGGATGGTGAGCCACGTCGTGGGGTCACCGAGCACCTCGACGAGGCGGGCGGGCAGCGCCTCAGTACCCGCCGCCCCGTCCCCACCGATCCGCGGCCGGACATCCCGGTCGAGCCCGTACAGGTCGTGCAGCTCGGGAGCGAGGGCGCCCGCCGGTGGGCCGACGATCCGTGCCGACGTCGCGTCCCGCCGGTCGGCGATCGCCACGATCCGCCAGGCGCCGGCGTCCTCGTGCACCAGGCATCCCCGATCGCTGGTCGACGCATCGACCGCGAGCGTCAGCGCGCGTCGCAACACCTCGTCGGGTTCGAGGGTCGCCGTCAGGTGGGCCATCGAGGACCGCAGGCTGTCGGCGAGGTCACGTTGCTGGCGGGCGGCCTGGACGTGCACCTCGAGCTGGGCAGCCCGGGCGGTCTCCTGAGAAGCGGCGACCTGCGCGGCCAGTGTCGCGAGCAGGCCCAGGTCGTCGCGGGTGAAGATGCCCTTGGCGACCCGGCTGTCGAGGTAGATCACCCCCGTCCGACGCCCCTGGACCTCGATCGGTGCGACCAGGATGCTGCGCAGCCCGTGGACCACCGCGCTGCGCGAACCGAGCGCCTCCCCCTCGTCGGTTCCCGTGACGATGATGGCCTCACCGGTGGCGTGCGCGCGTTCGACCAGCGAGCGGCTGTAGCCGTGCAGTTCGGTGAGGCTGTTCCCGGCGACGTCCCGGCCCCGGTGGGGAACCAGCGAACCGTCGGCGTCCGGGGCCACGCTGAACACGAAGGCGCGTTCGGCCGACAGCAGTCGCAGCACGACACCGAGGGCGATCTCGGTGACCTCGTCGGGGTCGAGGATCGTCGCCGCCGCCTGGCTGACCTCCTGGAGCGCCTCGAGCCGACGCATCGCCTGGAGGTGGTCGAGGTGCTGCGAGGACCCGCCGGCGCTGGACGCATCCGTCGCGTGGGTCCCGCGGGTGGCGACCCGGAACTCGTCATCGAGCCCGAACTCCTCGCGGACCCGTCGAGCCCGCAGCTCCCACGCCCCCTCGGACGCCAGCGCGAGCGCGACCCGTGCCTGCCGTCGGGCGCCGGGGCGGTGTCCGGTGGCTCTCAGGATGCGTGCCCGCAGCAACGCGACGTCGAACAGCACGAGTGGCTGATCGAGCTCGCGTGCCGTCCGCGACGCACGATCCAGGTACCAGGCCGCCCGGCGGGCCCGCCCGAGGATGTGCGCGCGGTGAGCTGCCACCACGTCGAGGTGCGCGCGCAGGCGGATGTTGCTGCCCCGGCGCGCGAGCCAGAGGGTGCGGCCGGCACGACGAGCCAGCTGGCGTTGGGTGAGGGGGTCACGTTTCGATCCGGCTCGCGCCACCTCGATGGTCGCGATCGCCAGGCGTACCCAGCCGGCGGTGACGTTGCCGATGGGCAGGCCGAACTCCTCCAGGTCGGCGAGGGCGCGGTCGACCCCGGCGCCGTACTCCTCCTGTTCGATCGCGAAGCCGAGCTGCACCCACGCGTAGAACAGTTGGGTGTCACGGGTGGGCGGCCGCGACGCGCGGACCGCACGCAGCCGCTCGTAGGTCATCACCGCCGGCCCGATGCCGCCGCGCAGTGCCCCGACCGCGCACTCCATGAGCACCCGACCCGCCTCGTCGGTCGGCGACGGGTCGTCGGCAGCGCGTTGGCGCGCCCGGGCCAACCAGCGGTCCGCCTCCGTGACGTGACCGTCGCCGTGGTACAGGGCCGCGGTGAGGATCACCCACGGCACGTAGGTGCCGATGTCGAGCCACCGGCCGTGCTGTTCGAGCGCGGCTGCCAAGGGTGCCGCGTCCCCGTCACGCGTCCCGGCCACACCACGCAGGGTGCAGACGGTCGCGACCGCCGCGCGCGACCCGGTCGCCTGCGCCGCGAACAGCGCGGTCTCGAACAGGCGGGCGGCGTGGCCCGGACGGCCGACGTGGGCCAGCACGAGCGCCATACCGGCGAGCGCCGAGGCCCGTAGTTCGCAGACCGGCAGACGGCTCGCGGGTAGGAACGCTCGAGCGTCGAAGGCCGCGACCAGGCCGTTGCGCAGGGAGCCTGCGGCTGCACCGGCAGCGACGCCGAGCAACGAGGTCTCCAGCAGATCGAGCTCCAGCCGGGCCCCGCTCGACGGTGCGCGACGCCGCTTCAGGCGCCACGAACCGCGGAGCAGCCGCAGCAGGCTGGTCACGACGAGGACGATGGTGTTCCTCGGGGCCGGTCGACCGATCGCGGACAGCCCGCGGCGTGCCGTCTCGATGGCGCCGTCCGCGTCGTGGTCCGCGGTCTGGATCCGTGCCAGCGTCTCGATGGCTCGGCCCCGTTCGAGCGGATCCTGGATGACCTCGAGGGCGAACTGCAGGTGCTCGCGAGCGCGGGCGAACGCTCCCGTGAGGAAGGCCGCTTCGGCGTAGGTGCGGTGGAACGCTCCGTCCATCTTGATGCCGGCGAGCGGGGCCGCGGCGCGCGCGTGATCGAGCAGCTGCACGGCCTCGCTGACCATCCGCTGGTCGATCGCGTCCGTGGCGGCGGTCACGCAAGCGTGGAAGGCGGCCTCCGGGTCGCGCTCGATGCCGGCAGCAACGCGGTGGTGGGCGATCGCACGCAGCGCGTCGGGTCGCGTCGGGACGGCCGCGATGGCATCCGCCAGGGCGGTGTGGACGTCGGCGACCCACGCGGGGTCGGCCGTCGAGAGCAGCCGTTCACGCACGTCCTCGTGGACGAAGACGTGACCGCCCTTCGTGCGCTCGATCAGCCGTGCGGTCTCGGCGGCGGCGATCGCGGCCCGGACCTCCCCCACGTCAGCGTCGGCCACGGCTTCCAGCGACGAGCGCTCGAACCGCGGGCCCTGGACCGCCGCGGTGGTCAACAGACGGCGGACCTCCTCGTCGAACCGGTCGAGACGGGCGAGGAGGAGATCGCGGACGTCGGCGGGCAGCCGCAGCCGCTCGAGCGCCGCCGTGTCCAGCACCCAGTCACCCCAGTGGGGACGCACCGCACCCGCGTCGACGAGCGCACGGACGTACTCGACGATGGCCGACGGGTTGCCGCCTGTCCGGGCGACGATGGTCTCGATGAGCGCGGTGGGGACACGGCCGCCCGCCAGCTGGGTGGCCACCACCGTGGCCGCCTCGGCGGGTCCGAGCGGGAGCAGCTCGAGTTCCAGACCGAGGTGCTTGCCGTGGTCCGAGCGGATGTTCCACAGGGCCTCGTGCTCGTCGGCACGGATGGTGACCACCACCATGAGCGGGACGTCCCCGATGACGCCGCCGAGCTGGCGCAGGACCCGCTGGGTCAGCGGGTCGCTCCACTGGATGTCGGTCAGCGCCAAGAACAGCCCGCCCTCCTGTCGGGCCAGACCCCGCAGCAGGTCGATCACCGCCAGGACGAGGTCCTCCTCGCGGATACGGCCGGTCGGCGCCGCAGCCCCGCTCCCCGTCTCGAGGGACTCGGCCAGCGACGGCATCAGACCCACCAGCATCCCGGCGGTCGGCCCCACCGCGGCGCGCAGCCGCGCGATGGCGGCGTCCCGTTCCGCGGGTGCGAAGGTCGCGATCGTGTCGAGGTGGGTGGTCAGCGCCGTCCGGAGCGGCTCAAGCGGTGTCGCCCCTTGGGTGCACGGGGACACCACGGCTGCGCCCCCGGCCGCACGGACCTCGGCCGCCATGGTGCGCACGAGCGTGTTGCGTCCACTGCCGGGATCGCCGGTCACCAGGACCGAGGTCCCGCCGCTGCCGATGCGTTGCCACCGGGCGCGGAGCCGGGTGAGTTCGGTGCCTCGGCCGAACGCGACGGCTCCGGTGGACGACCACGCCGCAGGCGGCGGGAGGACGCCGTCCACGCCCGGGGTCTGCCTCGACGCGCCGCCGATCGCCCGCAGCTCGGCGAGCAACCGGGCGGCGCTCGGGATGCGGTCGTCGGCGTCCTTGGCGAGGAGGCGGGTGATCAGCTCGGTGAGCGCGGGATCGAGGTCAGGTCGCAGCTGCCGCAGGTCCGCGGGCGCCTGCGTCGCGTGCTGGTGCAGGAGTTCTCCGACGTCGTCCGCGGTGAACGGTGGGGCACCCGTCGCGCACTCGAAGAGCACCACACCGAGGCTGTAGAGATCGGCGCGCCCGTCGACGGCCCGGGCGAACATGCCGGTCTGCTCGGGCGCGCTGTACACGAAGGTGCCGGCGAGCGAACCCGACCTGTCGGCCCCGACGGCCGCCCACGAGGCGAGGCCGACGTCGATCACCCGGGTGCGGCCCTCCGGGGTGACCAGCAGGTTCTGCGGTTTGATGTCCCGGTGCACGGCGCCGTGCCGGTGCACCGCGGCGAGCACGTCCGCGACGTCGGTGGCCGTCGACAGCAGGGCCGCCTCCGTCAACTGCCCGTCGCGGACCACGTCGGCGAGCGAGCGCCCGACGATGCGTTCCATGGCGAGGAACGGCCGTCCTCCGATGGTGCCGACCTCGTGGATGGTCGGCAGGGCGTCGTGACCGATGCTGGCCAGCAGCGCCGCCTCCCGGCGGAACTCCGCACCGATCCGCTCGAGGTCCTCAGGGGTCGCGCTGATCGCGATCTTGACGGCCAGATCGACGTCGGGATGGCGTGCGTGACGGGCACGGCGGACCACCGTCGCGGCACCTCGGCCGAGGTTCTCGAACAGCTCGTAGGAGCCGAGCCGCTCCCCTGCGTCGACCTTCCGGCCACCGGTCCCGCGGGATGCCGCAGCCGACGGCCCGGCGGCCGTCGGTGTGCGGCGGGGATCGAAGGTCATGTCCCCCTGTATCGGCCGGATCCGCGTGACCTTCAGCGACGGTGACCGACCCGTCCGGCGGATGACCTCAGGCGACCCGGTCAGTGCGCCGGGACGCGGTGAGCGCGCGGCCGAAGCGCACACCTTCGTCGTCGAGTGCGCCACCGCGGAACAGGCGGACGTCCCGGACGTAGTTCTGGTGCAGCTGCCACGGTGCCCGATGGGCCTGCTTCGGGAGCTGGTCGAGCGAGCGCGTCACGTACCCGGACGTCAGGTCGATCAGCGGGCGCAGCGGTTCGCCATCCGACGGACGCAGCGGCATCACGTGATCGTAGCCGTGGGCATCCATGTGCTGGAGCAGGCGGCACAGGTACGTCGAGACCAAGTCGACCTTCAGGGTCCAGGACGCGTTGGTGTAGCCGATCGCGAAGGCGAAGTTCGGCACCCCGCTGAGCATCATGCCCTTGTAGGCGACCGTGTCCGACACGTCGACGGCTTCACCGTCGACGGTGAGCTCGATGCCGCCCATGGTGAGCAGGTTCAGGCCCGTGGCGGTCACGATGACGTCGGCCTCGAGGCTGGCACCGGAGGTGAGCGCGATGCCCTCCTCGGTGAAGGTGTCGATGTGGTCGGTCACCATCGAGGCCCGGCCGGCCCGGAGCGCACGGAACAGGTCGTTGTTCGGCACCAGGCAGAGACGCTGGTCCCACGGGTCGTAGCGGGGGGTGAAGTGGGTGTCGAGATCGAAGTCCGCCGGCAGTTGACGTTCGAGACGCCAGCGCAGGATGCGCTTGACGAGCGCCGGGACGCGCCGGCTGAGCTGGAAGAACGCCGAGGTCACCAGCACGTTCTTCCATCGGACGATCGCGTAGGCCCGCTCGGCCGGCAGCAGGCGACGCACCAGATCGGCGACCGCGTCCCGGTCCGGGAGCGAGGTGACGTAGCTCGGTGAACGCTGCAGCATCGTGACGTGCGCAGCGTCCTCCGCCAGGGCGGGCACCAGCGTGACGGCGGTCGCGCCGCTGCCGATGACCACGAACCGCTTCCCGCTCGGGTCGAGGTCCTCGGGCCAGTGCTGGGGGTGGACGATGCGGCCCCGGAAGCGATCGGCGCCCGCGAACTCCGGCGTGTACCCCTCGTCGTAGCGGTAGTACCCGGTGCACGCGTACACGAAGGCCGCGGTGAGTGTCTCGGTCCCTCCGGTGTCGGCACACGACACCTCGGCGGTCCACCGTGCCTGCCCGCTGTCCCACGCCAGCGCCGTGACCCGTCGGCCGTAGCGGATGTGATCGGTGACCCCGTGCTCGCGAGCGGTCTCCTCGATGTAGCGCAGGATCGAGCCACCGTCGGCGATGGACCTCGGCCCGCCCCACGGACGGAAGCTGTACCCGAGGGTGAACATGTCCGAGTCCGAGCGGATACCGGGGTAGCGGAACAGATCCCAGGTGCCCCCCACGGCGTCGCGTGCCTCGAGGATGCGGTAGGTCCGCCCCGGGAGCTCGCGCTGCAGGTGGCACGCCGCGCCGATGCCCGACAGGCCCGCGCCGATGATGAGCACGTCGACGTGCTGGTGCGCAACGGTGCTGCCGCCCGAGCGCTCGGTGGGACGAGCGGAGGTGGCGTCGGACACGAGCATCTCCCGGGGGGCGGTTGCTGAGCAGTGTTCAACAAGCCGTCCGGGCTGTCAACCTGGCCCGTCGGGACGGGCCGCCGGTGGGCCGGCTGGCGGCACGACCTCGTCGGCACGGGCGACGGTCAACGCCCGCTCCCGGACTCGACGGGCGCGTCGGAGCGCCGCCTCGGCCCGCACTTCGGCAGCTGCGGCTCGGCTCTCGGCGGCCAGGAACCGCCGTTCCGCCACCTCCAGCGGGCTGTCCCCCGTGGCGTCGAGCGCATCCTGCTGGCTGTCCAAGGTGTCCTGCTCGAGATCTCGGGCCGCCTGCGCGTCGTCCAGGACCTGCTGGTGGGCATCCCGGCGTGCCTGCGAGGCGGTGAGTGCGGGTCGCCACCTGCCCTGTGCGTCGGCACCCACCCGGCCGGTGGTCGCGGCATCAGCGAGCTCGCCCCGCCTGCGATCGGTCCGGGCCTGCTCGATGTCGCTGGCCCGCTGTTCGCGGTCGGCGACGGCCTGGCCCAGGTCGGAGATCGCCTGATCACGGTCGAGCTCCTCCTGTTCCACCGCCGCTGGATCACGTTCGGTCGGTTCGCTCATAGGTCCGTCCTCTGCTGGTGGCTCATCAGGACCGCATCGACGGGACCCGGTCGACCCAGCAGGTAGCCCTGCGCCTGGTCGACACCCACCTCGCGCAACAGCTCCAGGGTCGTCTCGTCCTCGACGCCTTCGGCGATCGTCCGCAGCCCGAACGCCTCGGCCAGGCTGACGACCGCATCGATGACGTGGCGGCTCGCAGCGTCGGTGACGGCGTCACGCACGAACTGGATGTCGATCTTGAGGTAGTCGAGCGGGAAGGTCTTGAGGTAGGTGAAGCCCCCGTACCCGGTCCCGAAGTCGTCCAGCGCGAGGCGACACCCGAGCTGGCGGACGTCCCTCGCGAACCGGCGAGCGGTCGTGTGGTTGCGTAGGAGGGCGGTCTCGGTGAGCTCGAACACGACATCGGCCGGGTCGGCACCGGTCGTGGCCAACAGCTGCTCGATCAGGTGGGGCAGTGCCCCGTCGTCCAACGAGGTGGCCGACAGGTTGATCTCCACCGGCCTGTCCATCGCCGCGAGCGCGATGCCCTTGGACAGGACCCACTGATCGATGGAGAGGGCGACACCGAGCGCCTCGGCCGTCGGCAGGAACCGCCCCGGTGCGATCAGCTCCGCCGGCTCGTCGGGGTTCCGCATCCGTAGCAGCAGCTCGTGCTGGACGGTCGCGCCCGTGGACAGGTCGATGATCGGCTGCGCGTACAGGACGAAGCCGTCGTCCTGGAGCGCTTCCCGGATCCGGCCGAGCCAGACGACCTGCTCGACCTTCTCGGCGAGCTCGTCCTCGCGTGCCCGACGAGCGCTGATGTCTCGGAAGCTGACGACCCAGCCGACCTCAGCGATGTCCTCCTCCACGTCGAGCGGCGTCGCGACGTACTCGATCGGGATCTGGCTCCCGTCCGGCAGGGCCAGCTGGCACGACGCCCGCCGCGTTGCCGCGGCGGGACCGCCGGGGACGGCCCAGGGCGCCCCGTCCCCGTCGCTGTGGAGCCGTGCCAGGAACGACCGTCCGATCAGACCTGCCAGCGGTGTGCGCATGAGCCGCTGTCCGGAGGGGTTGACGTAGGTCATGCGACCGTCCCCGTCGAGGGTGCACAGGCCGTCGCCAACGCTGTCGGTGACGGCCCGCAGGTGGCGTGCGGCGCGCGTCAACTCCCGTTCGACGGCGTGCCGCCCGGTGAGGTCGACGCCGATCGAGACCATCCCGCTGGCCGCGCCGGTGCCGTCGCGCACCACGGCGTTGCGGACGTGGACCGGCAACGTCGTGCCATCCTGACGGTCGGCGGTGAACTCGCCCTCCCACGCCGCAGCGTCCGGCAACTCACCGATCACGTCGCGTAACTGCCCGATCCGATCGACGGGGACGACCATCTCGTGGACGGGTCGCCCGACGGCCTCCTCGGCTGGCCACCCGTAGAGCCGCGCGGCACCGGGGTTCCACGAGGTCACCACCCCGTGCAGGTCCGTGGCGACGATGGCAGCGTCGAGCTCGGCGAGCAGCTGCGAGCTCACCAGTCCGCGGTCGTGGGTGCGGCGCTGCTCGGTGACGTCGTCGTGGACGATCAGGAGCTGCGGCGCAGCGCCGTCGTCGAGACGTCGCGCCCGCAGGCGGCACCGCCGGAACTCCTCCCCGCTCCCGCAGGGGTACTCGAGGACCAGGTCCTCCACCGTTCCCGCCAGCACCTGCTGGAGGCCGTCGAGCACCTCAGCTGCCAGGGGTTCCGCAGATGAGGCAGCCGCACACACCGCGAAGTAGTCGGCCCCGACCCCCACGCCGACCCCACCCCTCGCCGCGGCGAAGCGGGTCCAGGCCTGGTTGACCGCCACGATGCGACCGCTGGCCTCCAGCACCGCGACGTGCGCCGGCCACGCGTCGAACGCCCGGTGCACGGCCGCGTCGCGGCTCGAGACCCCGAGCACGCCCCTTGACCCCTCGCCACGGCCTGCTCCCACCGCTGGCCCCCACCCGTTCATCGAGTCGCGGACACCCGACGTCCAGCGCCCCCGAAGCCAGTGTCCCCCGAACCCGCCGAGGACGCCAGGGCCGATCCTCGGCGCGAGGCGGCCACCCGGCCGCGTCAGTCCTTGTCCTTGTCCTTGCCCTTGCCCTTCCCCCTCTTCTTCCCGTCGTCGTCGTCATCGTCGTCATCGTCGTCGTCGTCGTCGTCATCGTCGTCGATGTCGTCGTCGGACTCCACCGGCTCCTGCTCGCCGAGCAGACCGAGGTGTGCTTCGACCTCGTCCGCCGCGGCCAGCACCTCCTCGAGGCGTCCCTCCTCGAGCTCGCCGTCCTCGTGCAGGTCGCGGGCCCTGGCACGCAGGCTGTCCAGCTCACCCGACGCCCTCTCGGCATCCCCGACCTCCGCGGCGTCCCAGGTCGCGTCGACCAGCGCCACGAGCTCGGTGCTGGCCTCCTCGCTGATGGCCGCCGATCCGCAGCCGGCGAGGAGGAAGCCCGCGAGGAGCAGCGACCACGACGCCGGGTGCGGCCTCACGGCTGCACCGTCTCGTGGAGCGTCTCGAGCGCGTCCTCGAGCTCGGCCGGGAGCTCGACCTCGCGTCCGTCGGGTCCGGTGACCTCCTCGGGTGCGTCCGGCCCGGCGACGAGCACCCAGGCCGCGAGGAAGCTGACCACCCCGATCGCCACGTAGGGCGCCAGTCGTCGGCCACCGGTGTGCCAGCGACCTCCGCGATCGCCGACCGGGCCGCGGGCCGTGACGGTCGGGGTGTCCTGCTCGATCACGGTCGTCGTCCCGGCGCCGTCGGCGGCCAGCTCCAGGGTCCGCGTCCTGTCAGGCGCCCCGTCGATGTCCGCCAGGGCAGCCACGACCTCGTTCGCGGTCGGCCGCTGGTCGGGACGCCGCGCGGTGAGGCCCCCGAGGAGCTGCTGCCACCCCGAGGGCAGGGTCTCGGGGATGTGAGGATCACGCGACAGTCGGGCGAGCGCCGCTTCCGTGGCCGGACCGTCGAACTCCCGCTCCCCCGTCAACGCCTCGAGCAGGACCAGCCCCAACGCGTAGAGATCGGCCCGTGGCCCCACCTCGAGGTCGCGCGTCAGCTGCTCGGGAGCGATGTAGGCCGCGGTGCCCATCGCCACACCGGTGGCGGTGACGCCCGCGACGTCGGCCAGACGTGCGATGCCGAAGTCCGCGAGTCGGGCGACCCCTCGCGCGTCGAACAGGACGTTGCCGGGTTTGACATCGCGGTGGACGACGCCCGCACCGTGGGCGTAGTGCAACGCCCCCGCGAGCTCGGCACCGATGCTCGCGACCCGTTCGGGCGCCAGCGGACCGTCGGCCACCACCTCGGACAAGGTCGGTCCGTCGATGAACGCCATCACCAGGAACGGCACCCCGTCGTGCTCACCCGCGTCGAAGAGCGGCACGATGTTGGCGTGCTGGAGCTTGGCGAGGACGGCCACCTCGGCGTCGAAGCGCTGCCGTGCGACGTCGCCCTCGGCGCGCAGGGTCTTGATCGCCACCTGCCGCTCGAGGCGTCGGTCGTGCGCGCGGTAGACATCGCCCATGCCCCCGGTCGCGACGCGCTCGGTGAGCTTCCACCGCTGCGCGACCGTGTCGCCCGCCTGCATGACCATGGACGCACGCTAACCGGTTCGGCGCCCCCTACCCTCGGTCGGCCGGCGGGTCGGCCGCCTGCTTGGCACGGCTCGGCGCGACGCGAGGGGGTTCGTCCGGCATCTTGGGGTAGACGGGCGGCCAGGGCGCGTCCATGAGCCCAGCCTCGCGGTCGCGCTCGTGCATCGCCAGCAGGGGCTCCAGCGACTGTGGCTCGTCGTACATCGGCGCCCACGGATCGCCCCGCTCGGCGACCCGCTCCGGCACGGTCGCGATCGTGAGCTCGTCGGGGTTGACGTCGTCGAGCTCGTCCCAGCCGAACGGCGTCGAGACCTGCGCTCCCGCACGTGCCCGGACACACCACGCGCCGAAGACGGTCTTGTGCGGCGCGTTCTGGTTGTAGTCGACGAAGATGCGCTCGCCCCGTTCCTCCTTCCACCACGCGGCGGTGAGCAGGTCCGGACGTCGACGTTCGAGCTCGCGGGCGACCGCCACCGCCGCGGACCTGACCTGGTAGTGGTCCCACCGCGGCGCGAGCCGCAGGTAGACGTGGATGCCCCGCTTGCCCGTCGTCTTCGGGTAGCCGATGAGTCCCACCTCCTCGAGCAGCGTGCGCAGCTCCTTCGCCGCCCCGCGGGCCGTGTCGAAGTCGGTGCCAGGCTGCGGGTCGAGGTCGATGCGCAGCTCGTCGGCGTGGTCGGGATCGTCCGCCGTCTGGGGCCACACGTGGAAGCCGAGGCAACCGAGGTTGACCGCCCAGGCGACGTGCGCGACATCCGCCGCGACCAGCGCGTCCGAGGTCGTGCCGTTGACGGTGCCGACGACCGTCGTGGTCAGCCAACCGGGCGCGTTCTTCGGCACCCGCTTCTGGAAGAACGAGCTGCCACCGGCTCCGTTCGGGTACCGCTCGAGGAGCACGGGCCGACCCCCCATCGCCGCGAAGAGTGGATCGGCCACGGCCTCGTAGTAGCGGATCAGGTCGAGCTTGGTCTCGCCCCGCTCGTCGAAGAACACCTTGTCGGGGCTGGAGACGGTCACCTCGCGCCCCGCGAGGTCCACCACCAGCCCACCGGCCTTCTTCGCGCTCGCCATGGCCGACAACCTAGGTCCTCCACTGGTCTCCTCGCAGGGTGGACCGATCGCAGGTCACGAACTCATCCCTGCTCGGCGTCATCACGGACCGCACGGAGCGCCGCGCCCATGATGTGACCGACGAACGGGCGGACGAGGGCCCAGTAGCGGGCGAACCGGCGGGTCGTGGCCGGGTCCGGTGTCGCCGTCCGGGCCTCGTAGGTCAACAGCGTGCGACCTTCTCCGTACGGCCGCAGGGAGAAGTTGGCGGCGGTACGCCCCCAGCCGGGCTCGTCGAAGGCCGCGAAGTCCGCGAGGGTCATGCCGGACACGTCGTACCAGGCGATGTCGGCCCGCCAGAACTGCCCGATGGCGCCGAACGCGAGCTCACGTCCCGGTCGCTGACCGAGTGCGAGCCAGCCCGGGAGGCCCGGGCCGTCCTCGTCGGCGAACGTCAGCTCGGTCGGCTCCACCGGTGGTGGGTACCGGCTGCCCTCGCGCCAGGCCGTCTACCGCGCGGGGAGGGTCCGGAGGGTCAACGCGGCGTCCATGAGCGGGGTGCTGACCGTCATCAGATCGAGGGCGAGGAGCGCGGCCCGCGTGGCCGGCACGTCCGCGTCCACGACCAGGCTGCGCACGAGCGTGACGTCGAAGCGTGGCAGCGCGGCGTCGATGAGCATCGCCTCGTCCGGCAGGGTGCCGTCGGTGCCGAGCGTGCCGGTGTCGGACGTGCCGGTGCGGGGCAGGGTGGGCACCATCACGGGGTCCTCTCGACGTCTCCCACGCTCCTCCCGACGGGCGGCGCCCGGTACGGGCGAAGGTCCCCTCCCACCCGACGGTGCTGGGCCGAACCTTCGCCACCGACGAGGCCCAGCGCTAGCGTCAGCGCGCCGGGCCGTGACGTCCCGACGAACCCTGAAGTACCACGCTGGGCGGCCGACCGGACGGGAGCCCGGTACGGAGAGGGGGTGAGAGGCATGGCCGCGTCCGAGACCACCGCTGCGACGGCGGTCCCGCTGCCACGCCCGCTCCAGGATCTGGTGACCACGGCCCTCGCGCGGTGGCGGGCGACCCCGGAGCCTTGGCGTGCCGCCGACGGCGAGGCGGCGAGCCTCGCCGACGCCATCGGTTCGGGCTCCCTCCACGTCGCCTACCAACCGATCCTCGCCCTGGCGACGCGGCGTCCGGTCGCGGTCGAGGCACTGATCCGGCTCGACGACCCGGGGCACCCGGCCCTCGACGGGGCGCAGAGCATCATCCGCGTCGCGGAGTACTCCGGTCTCATCGCGGCGCTCGGCACCCAGGTGCTCGTCCGGGCGTGCGCCCAGCTGGCCGCGTGGCGCCGCGACGAGCAGCTGCGCGACCTGCAGATCCACGTCAACGTCTCGCCGCACCAGCTCCGCGACGACCGGTTCGTCGAGGTCGTCGAGCGCACCCTGGAGGTCACCGGGCTGGCCTCGTCCGCGCTGGTCCTCGAGGTCACCGAGACGGCCGCCTTCGAGGGCGACGGCCTGGCCGAGGCGACGCTGACATCCCTGACCAACCTCGGGATCGAGATCTCGATCGATGACTTCGGGACCGGGTTCGCCTCCCTCGAACTGCTCGCCTCGACCCCGGCCCGGTCGATCAAGCTGGACCGCAGCTTCGTCGCCTCCGTCGGCGAGCTGTCCGACGCGCCCCGTGGTCGAGCGCTGATGGTCCAGGCGGCGATCGGGCTGGGGCACGCCCTCGGGCTGCGCGTCGTCGCCGAAGGCATCGAATCGGAGAGGCAGGCACGCACCCTGACCGCGTGGGGCTGCACCTACGGGCAGGGCTACCACTTCGCGAGGCCAGCGCGCCCGGAACAGCTCGTCCTGATGCCCCCGCCGGTTGCGACGTCCGACGCCAACACGTCGCCGGGCAGGCTCGACGGGTTGTCGGAGGAGGTCACCGAACTGGCGCTCGCCACCGCGTCGGTCCTTGCCGCGACCGCCCCGGACACCGCCGAGCTGCGTTCGGACGCCATGGCCCTCGCGGTCCTGCTCGCCGAGGCCTCCGAGCTCGACCGCCGCGAGGCCGACACCGCAGCGGTCCTGGCTTCCCTCACCGATCGACCGACGCGCCTCGTCGAACTCCTCCACCCACGGTCCGGTTCCACCCCCGCGACCGAGCTCGCACACGCCCTCGCAGCCCGCCCCTCCGTGGTGCCGGGAGCGTGCCTCGGTGCCCTCGCGTCGGCCGCCCGCGACCTGGCTCGCGCGCACGCCGACGGCCGGACCCTCGACGATGCCCTCGCGGTGCTCGAGGCCACGGTCGCGGCTGGACTCCGTCAGCGTCTCGAGGCCTGGTGGCGTGACGAACGGCCGAGCCCGTCGGTCACCGCCGAGCTCCGTGGGCTCGAGCGCCGCCTGCGCCACCGGGACGAGGCCGGCCGACGTCTCAGATCGCTCACGGCCCTGACCGAGGCGATCGGCCGCTCCGGCTCGCTCGAGGACGTGCTCGAGGTCACCGCAGAGGAGGCTCGCACGGCCCTCGGCGCAGCATCGGTGTCGATCTCGCGACTGGAACGCGACCAGGCGTGCCTCCGGACCCTCGTCAACGTCGGCGAGCTCGCGCCACAGGAACAGCGGCGTCCCACCGACGAGGTCTACGACCTCAGCGACTTCCCCGTGGCCGCCGCACGGCTGATGGACCGCGCGATCCACATCGAGCTCGCGGACGGTGGCTCCATCCACAAGAGCGAGAGGCGGTTGCTCCACAGCCTCGAGAAGGGTTCGAGCGCCGCCATCCCCATCGTCATCGGTGGCGCGACCTGGGGCGAGGTCTACGCCACGACGGCGATGGGTGACCCACCGTTCACGATGGCCGACGCCCCGTTCGTCAGCGCCATCGCCAACGTCGTAGGGCTGGCGATCCAGGGGACCGAGCAGGTTGAGCAACTGTCGCGCCTCGCCGGCGAGGACCCGCTGACCCGTCTGGCGAACCGGCGGCTCCTCGAACAGCGGCTGACGATGCTGCTGGCGGAGGCTCCGGCACGGACGGAGGTCGGGCTGCTGATGCTCGATGTCGACGGGCTGAAGGACGTCAACGACGAGTTCGGCCACGCCGAGGGTGACGCCATGCTCGTGCGCGTCGGGGACGTGCTGTCACGCACCGCGCTGACCCACCCCGGCGCGCTCGCCGCTCGGCTCGCGGGGGACGAGTTCTGCCTCGTCGTCCCCGGGGACGGCACCGGGATCGAGACGCTGGTCCAGCACATCCGCGCGCGCCTCGGCGACGGTCCGCCGCCACAGCCGCGCCTGTCGGCCGGGTTCGCCGTCGTCCGGGCCGGGGAAGCCGACCCGAGCGAGCTGCTGCGACGCGCGGACGCGGCCCAGTACCGCGCCAAACGGACGGGCGCGCCGCTGATCACCTTCGGTCCGGACGTGCCCACCCCCGGGACGTCCGATCCCGACCCCGGCGTCGCGGTACCGCGACGCCGCCGCGCGAGCCAGACCGGCGACCGCGGTGGGGCGACGATGGCTGCCGTCACCCGGTGGCGCAGCATGCTCGGGACGAGGTCGGCATCGCAACGCCTCGAGACCATCGGCGACGCCGCCGTGACGCTGCTCGATCTCAGCCGCTGGTTGCTGTCGGAGGTGCCCCCCGGCTCTCCCACGATGCACATCCGGGCGATCAACGTACGGCGGCGGTCACCCGGCGTGACGCCGTTCCCACCGCTCGACGAGCAGGTCTACGTGGTCGCCGACTTCCCGGCGACCGCCGCGGCGTTGCGCACCGGCCGCGGGTTCCACGTCCACGTGGACGACCCCAGCGCGGACCCGGCCGAACGGGCGCTGCTCGCGGAACTCGGGAACAAGTACGTCATCCTGCTCACCGAGACCGAGTCGGACGGCACCGGCTGGACGATCGAGCTGTTCGGCGACGCGGAGAGCCAACCGCTCGACGACGCGGTGGCGCTGGTCGAGGCGCTCGCATCCCGGACGCTCGGCCGCGAGGTCCGCTGCACCTCGACCTCCACCCCCTAGCTGGTCCCAGGGTCGAGCGGTAGAGCACGAGGTCATGGCCCCGAGGCCCCACGTGAGCGGCAGGTCACCGCACGACCGTCGCTGGCGCACGTTCGCGGACATCTGCGGCCTTGGACCCTTGCCGTCCACCTCCGAACGGACCATCGTTAGGGGGTCCGAGCGGGTGGGCACCACCTCGGTGTCGATCGGCTCACGAAGCGTCAGCCATGGTCGTCGTGCCGTGGTCGGCGCGGACCGGGGCAGCGGTGGAAGAGCACGAAGCGATCGTCCGGGCGGTGGTCGCGGCGGTACGCGCCGAGATCGACCACGCGGGGCGACCGCCGGCGGACGGGGAGACCCGCCACACGACTGGCGATGACCGCCGTGATCTGCCAGACATCACCTCCGAGGAGGCTCGCCGGATCCCGGGGTTGGACCGACCCCTCGACCCCGAGGGCCTGGCCGAGCTGATGGCCACGACGACCGCGCGCCTCGGGACCGGCCGAGCGGGCCCCCGGCCACGCACGACGGCGCTGCTGCGCTTCCAGGCCGACCACGCCGTGACCCAGGACGCCATCCACAGCGAGGTGAGCGAGGAACTCAAGGACCGGTTCGAGCTGTTCACGGTCCGGACCATGCCGGCTGACAAGGCCGAGTACCTGCTGCGCCCCGACCTCGGCCGACGGTTGACACCGGAGGCACGGGCCACGATCGCCGAGCGGTGCACGAAGGGGCCGCAGGTCCAGATCGTCGTCGGCGACGGGCTGTCGTCGGCCGCCATCGAGCACAACCTGCCCGCGGTCATGCCCGTCCTCGTGCAGGGGCTCACCGGTGCCGGCATCACGGTCGGGACCCCGTTCTTCGTGGAGTTCGCCCGGGTCGGGATCATCAACGAGATCAACGAGATCGTCGGCGCGGACGTGGTGGTCATCCTCATCGGGGAACGTCCCGGTCTCGGGATCGCCGACGCGATGAGCGCCTACCTCGGCTGGCAGCCGGGCCCCGGGCGGACCGACGCTCACCGCGAACTGATCTGCATGATCACCGACCACGGCGGCACCAACCCGCTCGAGGCCGGGGCCTACCTCGTCGAGCTCATCCGCAAGGTGCTCGACGCGCGCGCCAGCGGGGTGGCCCGCGACCCCGACGCCGTCCCGGCAGCCGCGACGACCTGAGAGGGGATCGACGTGCCGCACCGCGCGACGCTCCACGGTCGGTCGTACTCCTTCACGTCCGTCCGCGAGGTCCTCGCCAAGAGCAACGAGGTCAAGTCCGGCGATCAGATGCTCGGCATCGCGGCCGAGAGCGCGCTGGAACGCATCGCCGCCCGCTACGTGCTGAGCGAGCTGACCCTGGCCGAGATCCGGGCCGAGCCCACCGTCCCCTACGAGGAGGACGAGGTCACGCGGGTCGTCGAGGATGCGATCAACGACCGCATCTTCGCGGAGATCGCGGGGTGGACCCTCGGGGAGCTCCGCGAGCACCTCCTCAGCCACGACACCGACGGCGCAGCGATCCTCCGGCTCAGTCGCGCACTGACCGCGGAGACCGTCGCGGGTGTCGCCAAGCTGATGTCCAACATGGACCTGGTCTACGCCGCCAGCAAGATCCGCGTGATCGGCACCGCTGCCACGACGCTCGGGCTGCCGGGGACGTTGTCGTTCCGACTCCAGCCCAACCACCCGACGGACCGGTGGCCCGCCATCCTCGCGTCGACGAT
The DNA here is from genome assembly GCF_000969705.1 of Nitriliruptor alkaliphilus DSM 45188. Lineage (GTDB taxonomy): Bacteria > Actinomycetota > Nitriliruptoria > Nitriliruptorales > Nitriliruptoraceae > Nitriliruptor > Nitriliruptor alkaliphilus. The sequence goes on along the minus strand of NZ_KQ033901.1, from coordinate 2,958,429 downwards.
GGAGGGGCTCAGCTACGGCTCGGGTGACGCGATCATCGGCATCAACCCGGCCGAGGACACCGTCGAGAAGACGTCCGAGCTCATGGAACGCATCCACGCGTTCGTGACCGCCTGGTCCATCCCGACCCAGACCTGCATCCTGGCGCACGTCACCACCCAGATGGAGGCGGTCGAACGGGGGGCTCCCGTCTCGGTCCTGTTCCAGAGCATCGCGGGCACCGAGGACACCAACGACTCGTTCGGCGTCACCACGGCCCTGCTCGACGAGGCTCAGGAGCTCATCGCCAAGCTCGGGACGGCTCGCGGACCGAACCTCCTCTACTTCGAGACGGGACAGGGCTCGGAGATGGCGGTCGGCAGCGACCACGGCGTCGACGAGATGACGCTCGAGGCCCGGACGTACTGCTACGGCCGCCGGTGGGCACCGTTCATGGTCAACAACGTCTCGGGGTTCATCGGTCCCGAGACCCTCTACGACGGCAAGCAGATCATCCGCGCCTGCCTCGAGGACCACTTCATGGGCAAGCTCGCCGGCCTGCCGATGGGCATGGCGCCTTGCTACACCAACCACACCAACGCCGACCAGAACGACCAGGAGACGGCGACGATGCTCCTGGCGATGGCGGGGTCCTGCTACTACATGGGGATCCCGATGGGCGACGACGTGATGCTGTCGTACCAGGACACCGGCTTCCACGACGACGCCACGTTGCGCGAACTTCTGGACCGGACGCCGACGCCCCCGTTCCAGGCGTGGATGGAACAGCTCGGCCTCTGGGCCGACGGCCGGCTGACCGCTCGAGCTGGTGACCCCACGGTGTTCCTCGGGGATGCCCCGGAGGTGATGCCGGCTGGGTGACGCGTTGGAGGGAGGACGACCAGGACGCTGACCGCCGGACCGGCGGTGGAGGAGGTGGACCGTGGATATCAACGAGATCATCGTCTGGGTACTGATGATCTTCATGGTGCTCGGTGCGATCGACCGGGCCATCGGCAACAGGTACGGGCTGGGCGAGCCGTTCGAGGAGGGGTTCAACGCTCTCGGACCGCTGGCGCTGGCCATGGTCGGCGTGGTGTCGCTCGCGCCGGTACTCGCGCGGATCCTGGAACCCGTCATCGTGCCGCTGTACACGGCGGTCGGGGCGGACCCGTCCATGTTCGCGACCACGCTGCTCGCCAACGACATGGGTGGCTACCCGCTCGCCCTAGAGCTCGCCATCGACCCGGACGCCGGTCTGCTCGCCGGTCTGATCCTGGGCGCGATGATGGGCCCGACCATCGTGTTCACCATCCCCGTCGCGCTCGGCATCATCCGCGTGGAGGACCGCACCTTCCTGGCGCAGGGCGTCCTCGCCGGCATGATCACCATCCCGCTCGGTGTGCTGGTGGGTGGTCTGGTCGCCGGGTTCGACGTCCGGATGGTGCTCGCCAACCTCATCCCGATCGTGATCGCGTCCCTGCTGATCGCCTTCGGGCTCTGGCGCTTCCCCGACCGGATGACCTCCGGGTTCCTGATCTTCGGCAAGGGACTGATCGCGCTGATCTCGATCGGGCTCGCGATCGCGGTGTTCGAGTTCATGACCGAGACGCAGGTCATGCCCGCCGGGTGGGAGCTCGCCTCGCCGATGGACGGCATCGAGATCGTCGGGTTCATCGGGATGATGCTGCTCGGCGCGTTCCCGGCCGTCTACGTCATCATCAAGCTCGCCGAGAAGCCGCTGTCCAGGGTCGGCAAGGTCGTCGGCATGAACGACAAGGCCGCCGGCGGGATGGTCGCGACTCTGGCGAACAACATCCCCATGTTCCAGATCCTCAAGGAGATGGACTCGCGCGGCAAGGTGCTGAACTGCGCCTTCGCCGTGAGCGCGGCGTTCACCTTCGGTGACCACCTCGGCTTCACCGCGGCGGTCGAGCGTTCGATGATCTTCCCCATGATCGTCGGCAAGCTCGTCGCCGGGTTCTCGGCCGTCGCCGTCGCCCTCCTGTTCTTCCGCATGCGCTACCCCGCCGTCGACGGCGAGCCGGTCACCACCGTCGGCGTTACCGAGGCGGCCACCTCTCCGCGGCAGCCCGACCCGAAGCAGCCGGGGACCCCCGACCCGGCGCTCCGACCGGACCCCGTCGACCCGACCCGACCCGACCCGACCGACCCGACCACCCGCCCGTGACCACCGATGCCGGGGGGCGGCGACCTCGCCGCTCCTCCGGCGCTCGAGGGAGCGCACCATGCTGATCGCCCGCGTCGTCGGCTCGGCCGTGTCGAGCGCGAAGGACGACCGCCTGACCGGCGGCAAGCTCCTGCTGGTGCGTCCTGCCAGCCCCTCCGACGAGGTCGATGGCGACACGTTCGTCGCCGTCGACACCGTCGGCGCCGGCACCGGCGAGCTCGTGCTCGTGGTCCGTGGCAGCGCCGCCCGGTTCACGGCGCGGACCGAAGGGACACCGACCGACGCGGCCATCGTCGGGGTCATCGACTCGCTCGAGTTCGACGGCGAGGTCACCTACCGCAAGGCCTGACCGGACACGGTCCACGTGCTCCCGACCTGACAGGACGGACACCGACGATGCGGTCCACCCGCGAGATGCTCAGCGTCGGTATCGACGTGGGCACGACGACCACGCAGGTGGTCTTCTCGCGCCTGAAGCTACGCAACGCAGCGCGGGTCGGGCTCGTACCCCGGATCGAGGTCGACGCGCGTGCCGTCGAGCACGTCGGACGCGTCCACTTCACCCCGCTGCTCGGTCCGGACCGGATCGACCTGGAAGGCCTGGCCGACCTGGTCCGCGCCGAGTACGCCGCAGCGGGGATCGCGGACGACGAGGTCGAGACCGGCGCCGTCATCATCACCGGCGAGACCGCGCTGCGGAGGGACGCCGACGAGGTGCTGCGTGTCCTGTCCGGGCTCGCAGGTGACTTCGTGGTCACGGTCGCCGGTCCGAACCTCGAGGCGCAGATCGCCGGTCGCGGGTCGGGTGCGGCCGCGTGGTCGGCCGACAACTACACCACCGTCGTCAACGCCGACGTCGGCGGTGGCAGCAGCAACGTCGCCGTGTTCCGGGCCGGCCGTCACCTCGGCTCGGCGGCCATCATGGTCGGTGGGCGGGGGGTCCAGATCGACGCCGGTTCGGCGGTCGTCACGGCGATCACCTCCTCTGCCCGGTCGGTCATCGACGAGATCGGCTCGCCGCTCGAAGTGGGCCGCCCGGCGACCTTGACCGAGCTGCGCGCGCTGACCGACGCGCTCGCCGGGCTGGTGGTCGACCTCGTCGTCGACCGACCGTCGCCGCTGCTGCGGACGGTCGCGCTGAGCCCGATGCTCGAGCTCGACCTCGACGAACCGATCCTCTTCCTCTCCGGTGGCGTCGGTCGGTGCTACGCCGAGTCGCTGCCGACCGAGTCGGTGGCCGACGTGGCCTCGTTCGGGGACATCGGACCGCTGCTCGCTCGCTCGCTGCGCGACGAACCGAGGCTGCGCACGAGGTCCGTGCGCGCCGCTCCGGAGACCATCGGCGCGACGGTCATCGGTGCAGCCAGCCAGACCGTGACCCTGTCCGGGACCACGATCTGGGTCCGTGCCGACCTGCTGCCCTTGCGCGACCTCCCGGTCATCGAGCCCGACGTCCACGACGTGACCGACGACCCCGACGGCCTCGTCGACGCCATCGTGCTGGCCACCCGCAGGTGGGACGCCGAGGGGGACGGCCGCGTGGCGATCGCGGTCGACCTGCCGACCGGTCTCGAGTACGGCCAGCTCGCCACCGTGGCCACCGCGCTCGACGGCTACGCCCGACACCAGCTTCCCGACGGGGTCCCGCTCGTCGTGGTCATCCAGGAGGACTACGCCCAGGTGCTGGGCCAGACGCTGCAATCGATCCACCCGGACCTGCCGCTGATCACCATCGATCAGATCGGCCTCGGCGAGGGAGATTTCATCGACATCGGACGGCCGCTGCTCGACGGCCGAGCCGTACCCGTGTCGGTCAAGACGTTGGTGTTCACCCGGTGAGGTGCGGTCCTGGCCAAGCCGCACGCGGTGCGGAGGAGACGCGACGATGCTCCTGAGGACGAAGCTGTTCGGTGCGACCTACGAGTTCGGTTCCGTCAAGGAGGTGCTCGCGAAGGCGAACGAGGAGAAGTCGGGCGATCTGCAGGCGGGGATCGCCGCGACCACCGCGGCGGAACGTGTCGCCGCCAAGTACGTCCTCGCCGAGATGACGCTCGAGACCATCCGGGCCAACCCGGCCGTCCCCTACGAGGACGACGAGGTGACACGTGTCATCGACGACGCGGTCAACGAGACCATCTACGGCGAGATCAAGGGTTGGACGGTCGGCGACTTCCGGGAGTGGATACTGGCCGACACCACGTCGGGCGACATGATCCGCCACGTCAGCAAGGCGCTCACCGGCGAGATGGTCGCCGGGGTCACCAAGCTGATGTCCAACCTCGATCTGGTGCTCGGTGCCAAGAAGGTGCGCATCACGGCCCACTGCAACAACACCATCGGGTTGCCGGGCACCCTCGCGTCGCGCAACCAGCCCAACCACCCCACCGACGCGGTGGAGGGCATCCGGGCCAGCATCTACGAGGGCCTGTCGCTCGGCTCGGGCGACAGCGTCATCGGCATCAACCCCGCCGATGACTCGGTCGGCAGCGTCACCCGTCTGCTCGAGATGACCCAGGAGGTCATCGACAAGTGGGAGATCCCGACCCAGAACTGCCTGCTGGCCCACGTCACCACGCAGATGGACGCGCTCAAGCGGGGTGCGCCGATGGGGTTGATGTTCCAGAGCCTCGCCGGGACGCAGAAGGCCAACGTGGGCTTCGGCATCGACGTCGATCTGCTCGACGAGGCCTACGACATGGCCAAGCGGTACTGCAACACCGCGGGCCCCAACTACATGTACTTCGAGACCGGCCAGGGGACCGCGCTCTCGGCGGATGCCCACTACGACGCCGACCAGCTCGTGATGGAGGCGCGCAACTACGGGCTCGCCAAGCGCTACGACCCGTACCAGGTGAACACCGTGGTGGGCTTCATCGGCCCCGAGTACCTCTACGACGCGGTCCAGATCACCCGGGCCGGCCTCGAGGACCACTTCATGGGCAAGCTCACCGGGATCTCGATGGGCTGTGACGCGTGTTACACGAACCACGCGAGGGCGACGCAGAACGACATCGAGAACCTCGCCGTCCTGCTCAGCGCCGCCGGCTGCAACTACTTCATGGGCGTGCCCATGGGCGACGACGCGATGCTCAGCTACCAGTGCACGAGCTACCACGACGCCCCGAGCCTGCGACAGGCGCTCGACCTGCGGCCCATCCCCGAGTTCGAGGCGTGGATGGAGGGGCTCGGCCTGATGAAGGACGGCCGCCTCACGGACGCGGCCGGTGACGCCTCCTTCTTCCTCCAGCGGTAGGGATGACCATGCCGACACCAGACATCGACGCCATCGTCCGAGCCGTCGTCGCCGAGCTCCGTTCCACGCCAGGGTCGTCCGCGACGACGACCGCTCCCGGACCAGCGCCCGCGCCCACCGACGGCGAGGTCGTGATCGATCTGCCCGACCCGACCGATCCCGAAGCTCGGCATGCCCTCGGGGTCGTCGACCCGCACGACGCGGAGGGCCTGAAGAACCTGGCCGCGGCCACGACCGCCCGGCTCGGCGTCGGCCGGTCGGGCCCACGGCCCCGCACCGCGTCCCTCCTGCTCTTCCAGGCCGACCACGGCGTGACCCAGGACGCCATCTACGGCACCGTCGACGAGGCGACCAAGGAGGCCGCCGACCTGTTCACGGTCACCACCCGGGTCGCCGACCGCGCCGAGTACCTGCTCCGCCCCGACCTCGGCCGCCTGCTCTCCGACGAGGCCAGGGCGACCATCGAGGAGCGGTGCACCAAGGGTCCTCAGGTGCAGATCGTGGTCGGCGACGGGCTGTCGGCCGCAGCGATCGACAACAACCTCGGCCGCATCCTGCCGGTCATCCAACAGGGGCTGACGTCGGCCGGCATCAGCCTCGGCACCCCGTTCTTCGTCGAGAACGCCCGCGTGGGCCTGATGAACGACATCAACCGGATCATCGGCGCCGACGTGGTCATCCTGCTGATCGGCGAGCGGCCGGGCCTCGGTATCGCGGACGCGCTCAGCGCCTACATGGGCTACCAGCCCGGGGAGGGCAAGACCGATGCCGACCGGGACCTGATCTGCATGATCACCGAGCACGGGGGCACCAACCCGCTGGAGGCCGGGGCGTACGTCGTCGAGTTCGCCAAGCGGATGTTGCAGCACCGAGCCAGCGGCCAGGAACTGCGCCGCGCGACCAACGACGACGACGCCTGAGGGCGTCCCGGAACCAGGAGTGGATCACCGTGGCCGTCCTCGACCCGATCAAGCCGACGATCCTCTCGGCGCGGACCATCCCCAACGTCCACCCCGATCTGGCTGCCGAGCTGAAGCTGCGGCCTGAGCAGCGCAGCCTCGGCATGATCACCTGCGACATCGACGACTCGCTGTACGTCTCGCTGGACGAGGCGACGAAGGCCGCCGAGGTCGAGGTCGTCTACGCCAAGAGCTTCTACGCCGGTTCGGCGCACGCGTCGGGACCGCTGTCGGGCGAGATCATCGGCATCTTCGCCGGACCCGACCCCGCCGAGGTCCGTGCGGGCCTGACGGCCTGCATCGACTACGCCGAGGGGTCGGCGTGGTTCCACGCCGCCGACGAGGCCGGCGATCTCGCTTTCTTCGCCCACACCCTCTCGAGGACCGGCAGCTACCTGAGCAAAGAGGCCGACGTCCCCGAGGGGTCCCCGCTGGCCTACCTGATCGCACCACCGATCGAGGCCACGATCGCGATCGATGCGGCGCTGAAGGCCGCCGAGGTCGAGATGAAGGTGTGGTTCGAGCCGCCATCGGAGACCAACTTCTCCGGAGGGCTGCTGACCGGGACCCAGAGCGCCTGTCGGGCGGCGTGCCAGGCGTTCCAGGACGCCGTGCTGGACGTCGCCCGCGACCCCGTGAAGTTCTGACCGGATCGGAAGAGCGACCATGGCCACCGACCTCGACATCGACCTCCGGTCGACGCAGGAGGCTCGTCGCTGCGCCCTCGGGGCCAGGGAGGCCCAACGCGCCTTCCTGACCGCCGACCAGGAGACCGTCGACCGGATCTGTGACGCGATGGCGACGGCGGCCTTCGACGCGGCAGCGCGGCTCGGCCAGGCCGCCCACGACGAGACCGGCTACGGGGTCGCCGGGCACAAGCGACTGAAGGACGAGTTCGCGAGCCGTGACGTGTGGGCCTCGATCCGGGACATGCCCACCGTCGGGGTCATCCGCCGCGACGCCGAGCGCCGGCTCATCGAGATCGGCTGGCCCGTCGGGGTGCTGGCGGCGCTGAGCCCGTCGACCAACCCCACGTCCACCGCGATCTTCAAGGTGCTGATCGCCGTCAAGGCGCGCAACGGGATCGTGGTCGCGCCGCACCCGTCCGCGGTCGGGTGCACGTCCGAGGCCGTCCGGGTGATGGCCGAGGCCGGCGAGGCCGCCGGCATGCCAGCCGGCCTCGTCAGCTGTCTGACGACCGTCACCCTGCCGGGCACCCACGAGCTGATGCAGCACCACGCGACCTCGCTCATCCTGGCGACGGGTGGCTCCGGGATGGTCAAGGCCGCCCACAGCGTCGGCAAGCCCGCGCTCGGCGTCGGGCCGGGCAACGTCCCGGCCTACGTCGACCGCAGCGCCGACATCCCGCGAGCGGCCGCCGACATCGTGGCGTCCAAGGCGTTCGACCACTCCACCATCTGCGCCACCGAGCAGACCGTCGTGGCCGACCGTCCGATCGCAGCGCAGCTGCGACGTGAGATGGAGAGCAACGGCGCCCACTGGTTGGACCGCAGCCAGGCCGACATCTTCGCCGGGCGCCTGTTCCGACCCGAGGGCACGATGGACCCCCGGTACGTGGGCCGGTCCCCACAGGCACTCGGTGATCTGGCGGGGATCGACGTCCCTCCCGACGCTCGGGTCCTGGTCGCCGACCTCGACGAGGTCGGTCCCGCCCACCCGCTCAGCCGCGAGAAGCTGACCACGGTCCTCGGGTTCATCGTCGAGGACGGTTGGCGGGCGGGCTGCGAGCGGTCCATCGAGCTGCTGAAGTTCGGTGGAGACGGTCACTCGCTCGTGATCCACGCACGCGACGAGGACGTCATCCTCGCCTTCGGGCTCGAGAAGCCGGCCTTCCGGGTGGTGGTCAACACGTGGGGGACGTTCGGCGCGATCGGCGGCACGACGGGGGTCGCCCCGTCGATGACCCTGGCCCCGGGCGGGATCGGCGGCGCGGTCGTCAGCGACAACATCACCGTCCAGCACGTGCTGAACATCAAGCGGGTCGCCTACGAGACCCAGCGCCCACCCGAGGCCGCGTGGTCGTCGGCCGACCGCAGCGCCCAGGGGGACGCGCGGGGGCGGGTCGACGGCGGTGGCAGCTCCGGCGACGGGATCGACGCGGAGCTGATCGCCCGGGTGGTTCGCCGGGTCCTCGCCGAGACGGAGGGACGCTGACGTGGCCGACCTGACCCCCCACACCGACCTGACCCCCGATACCTACGCGGCCCTGACCGTGCCGCAGGTCCGTGCCCTCCTCGCCGGCGGCACCGTGACCGCCGACCAGGTGCGCGCGCTCGAGGACGCCCGCCCCGGCGGCCCTCGCAGAGGTGTGGTGGCGGCCATCGCCGCCCACGACGCACCACCGACGACCAGTGCGGAGGCGCCCGCCTCCGCATCTCCGGAACACGCACCACAGGGACGAAGGAGCACCACCATGCCGAACGTGCAGATGATCGCCCTCGGGATGATCGAGACCAGGGGTCTGGTCGGCGCGGTCGAGGCCGCGGACACCATGGTCAAGGCTGCGAACGTGACCTTGATCGGCAAGGAGCAGATCGGTGGCGGGTACGTCACCGTGATGGTCCGCGGCGACGTCGGTGCGGTGAAGGCCGCGACCGATGCCGGAGCCGCCGCAGCCGGGCGGGTCGGCGAACTCGTCAGCGTCCACGTGATCCCGCGGCCTCACGGCGACGTCGAGTCGATCCTCCCGAGCGTCGAGGCCTGACCTTGGCCGCGTCGTCGGGGCCGCCCGCGGCTCCCGACGCGGCCCCGAGCCGTGGCGCGGTGACGCGCCCCGGGGAGGTCTGCCATGGTGCAGCTCATCACCGCGGAGGACGTACGTGCCGCTGCCCGCGCCGGCGCGCGCTCGATCACGGTCGAGGAGGGCGCCATCGTCACGCCGCTCGCGCGGGACGAGGCGCAGGAACGCGAGGTGACCCTGACCCCGGCCCCGGGCGGACGGGTGGCCCCGGGCCCGCCCGTCACAGCCGATGGCACGAGGAGCACGCGCACGATCAAGCGCATCGAGACCCGCGGGCTCGAGCTGGAGGCGTTCCCCTTCCCGGTCCCACCCGCGATGGACGTCCGCCTCCGCGACGTGGTCACGGCGGCCGACGGTGCGCCGGTGGCCGCCGGGGTGATGAGCTTCCGCGAGGGCAGCTTCCCGTGGGAGCTGACCTACGACGAGGTGCAGTTCGTGCTCGAGGGGGAGCTGCACCTCGGCACCGAGGACGGCACCGTCGTCGGGCGGCCGGGTGACGTGCTGTACGTGCCCGAGGGGACGAAGCTGACCTTCGGGACCCCGTCGTGGGCCAGGTTCCTGTACGTCACCTACCCGGCGGAGTGGGGAGGTGACGCGTGACCATCCTCAGCGAGCAGGAGCTGCGGGAACGGCTCGGGACGGTGCGCCGTGGGGCCGTCGTCGAGGTCGGTCCGGGCGTCCGCCTGACGCCGGCGGCCGACGACCTGGTCCGCGCCTGGGAGCTGGAGCTGCGCGAGATCGCGCCCACCACCGTCCACGCCGGGGCGGACCAGCAGCCGGCGTGGGACGCCCCGGGGCGGTTCCCGGTCGTGTTCGAGGGTGACCCACCCGCGTGCGTCACCTGCGGCGCTCAGGTGCGCGACAAGCCGGGACACCTCACGCAACTCGACGGCCGCTTCTTCGCGCCGAAGACCGACCTGCGGGTCCGCCTGCGCGGCCGGCTGGACAGCCTGCAGGCGCTGACGCTGCTCGTGGCCGCGCGTGCCCGTGCCGAGGGATGGTCCGAGCTGGTGGGGCACCTCGGCAGCGTCGCCGCGTACTGCCGCGAACTGCTGGCGGCGGAGTACCACCTGCGGCCACCCGGCGCGCTGGTGATCGCCGGGCTCGACGAGGCGGCGCTCCACCACGCCAGCCACCACCCCGAGGAGGTGGTCGGGCTCGACCACCTGGTCCCGGACGGGTCGCACCCTGAGGTGCTCCACTGGCTGGGCCTGCTGCGCTGCCAGGTCCGCGAGACCGAGATCGTGGCGCTGGACGCGTTCCCCCCCGAGCACCACCCGGGCACGGTTGGGGGCCCGATCGCCCAGGCCGTCAACCGGCTCTCCTCCGCGGTCTACTACCTGGAGCTCCGCGCCGCCGCGGCCCACGAGACGGGAGGTCGCTGGTGAACCGTCCCGACGCCGGCCACGTCGCGCCACCGTCGCCGCCGCGGCGCCTGCTGGCGGCAGCGCACCGGGCGATGTCGGCCCGGCTCGACCACCGGCCCACCGGCCGCCTGCGCGTGGGCATCGACCTCGGGACGGCCTACGTCGTCGTCATGGTCACCGACGAGGACGGCCACCCGCTGGTCGGCGTGTCCCGTGCCGCCTCGGTGGTCCGCGACGGGGTCGTGGTCGATTTCGCCGGTGCCGTCGGACTCGTCCGCGAGCTCGTCACCGAGGTCGAGGACCGTCTCGGGGTGGGCCTCGAGACGGCGGCGACCACCTTTCCGCCGGGCGTCCCCGTCTCGGAGGTACGGGCGACCCGCTACGTGGTCGAAGCCGCCGGCCTCGAGTGCACGGGCCTGGTCGACGAACCGACCGCGGCGAACGCGGTCCTCAGCCTCCGGGACGGTGCCGTCGTCGACATCGGCGGCGGCACCACGGGGATCGCCGTGCTGCGCGACGGTGCGGTGATCCACGTCGGCGACGAGGCGACCGGCGGCACCCACGTCACCCTCGTGATCGCCGGCGCGCTCGGCCTGTCCTTCGAGGACGCGGAGGTCCACAAACTCGATCATCGCGCGCAGCGCGAGCTCCTGCCGGTGGTCCGGCCCGTCTTCGACAAGATCGCGACCATCATCGCCCGGCACATCGACCCCCACCGCGTCGAGACGGTCCACCTCGTCGGCGGCACGTCCGCCTTCCCCGGCATCGTCGACGTGGTCGCGGCCGGCATCGAGCGCGAGGTCCACCTGCCCCCGCACCCGCTGCTCGTCACCCCCCTCGGTGTCGCGCTGCACGACGTCGGCGATCAGGCCCGCTGGTCGCTCGGCAACTCGGAGGTCCACGATGGCTGAGGGGTTCGAGCTGCGCGCCTACTGCTTCCTCGACCGGATGCAGCCCCAGTACGCGTCCTTCACGGGCACCGTGACCCAGGGCGACCTGCCGGTCGAGGGCATGGCCAGCCTGTACATCGAGATGGCACCGGGCAACTGGGTCTTCCGCATGATCGACATCGCCGTCAAGGCGACCGACGCGCGACCGGGGGCGCAGATCGTCGAGCGCGAGTTCGGCATGTTCGAGATCCACTCCCTCTCGCAGGCCGACGTGCAGCGCGCCGGCGAGGTCGTCCTCGAGCAGCTCGGCGTCGCGGTCACCGATCGGGTCAAGCCCACGATCGCCTCGATGCAGGTCATCACCAACGTCAGCCCCTACCAGGCACAGCTGCTCAACCGGTTCACCCGCGGGATGATGCTGGTGTCCGGGCAGACCATGCTGGTGCTCGAGTGCGCCCCCGCTGCCTACATCAACTACGCCGCCAACGAGGCCGAGAAGGCCGCGGCGGTCAACCTCATGCACATCACCTCGGTGGGTCGTTTCGGTCGGCTGTGGATGGCCGGCACCGAGGCCGACATCCTCGCGGCGCGCGACGCCGCCGTGGACGCCATCGAGTCCCTCGACGGCCGTACCTGAGGAGGCAGACCATGCCCCGCCGCTTCATCACCGCGGACGACGTCGACCGCCTCGTCGACGCAGGAACCACCGAGCTGCGGTTCGGTGACGACACCACCGTCACCGACATCGCGCGCGAACGTGCCCGCGAACGTGGCCTGACCCTCATCCGGGACGGCGACGCGCCCCCGGCCGCCGCGTCAGGATCCGGCCCGGCGCCCACCGTCGCCGCCGCGGACCGGGGTCGCATCCGGGCCGAGGTGCGGGCCGCGGTGGTCGCGGAGCTCGGGTCGGAGCCGCCCCAGCTCGAACGCATCATCGACCGGGTGCTCGACGAACACCGCTAGCGCCTGGACGGCCCGGTCCGCGCGTCGAGCGGTCGTCAGCGGCTCCTCGTACGTGACCGCTGGCGGCCTTCCGGCAGTGGAGGACGTGGAGGAGGAGGGCGGACACTTGCCACGAGCGATCCTCCCCCGACCCGATACGGAGACCCTCCATGGCGACCAAGAGCAAGGCACGCCGGACCAAGGACCAGGTCGTCGACGTGACCGAGAAGGGTGCCGCCGGTGCTGCTGCTGCCACCCAGGAGGCAGCCGACCAGGCGACCGGTGAGGTGCGCGGCGAGGTGCGCGGCAAGCTGCTCCGCGAAGCCCCCTACGCCGCCCGGGGCCTCGGCAAGACCGTGGCGGAAGCAACCCGCGAGGTGGAGGCGGAAGCGCTGCCCGAGCGGCTGCGCCGCACCCCCGGTGCGGTGGCGTCGAAGGTGAGCCGGCTCGGTACCGACACCAAGTCGACCTACGTGGCGCTGGCCGCCCGCGGACGGGGCGAGCAGGTACGCGACGCCGGGAAGTCCGCGGCCACGGCCGCCACCGACACCGCCTCCGCGGCCCTCGGCGGGTCGGACGAGGCGTCGGACGGCACGGGCGCCAAGGCGAAGGAGCTCGGCGGCAAGGTCGTCGACTCGGTGAAGCACGCCTCCGAGGTGGCGGGCACCAAGGCCACGGAGGTGGTCGGCAAGGTCAAGCGCGTCGCGACCCGTTCCTCCGCGGGCGGGGACGAGGCGGAGCAGAGCAACGCCGATGAGGCAGGCGGGAGCGACACCACGGGGACCGCCAGCACGGCGCGTGGGAAGGCCAAGGACGCTGCTGGCCGGGTCAAGGGGGCCGCGACCCGCACCGCGACGTCGGCCCGTGGCAGGACGAAGGCGGCCGCGAAGAAGACCGGGGAGCAGGCCGAGAAGCTCGACGTCGGCACGGGTCCCCTCGAGAAGCGCACGGTCGCCCAGCTGCGGAACCGCGCCAGCGAGCTCGGCATCGAGGGTCGGACCACCATGAACAAGAAGGATCTGGCCCAAGCGATCCGCGACGCCACCTGAGCGTCGTGCACTCCAGCGGTCGCGCCCGACCCGGGAAGCAGCGCGGATCCGCGACCGTGGCCGAACGAACCCCGCCATACGGACGGGGTCACCGACCGTCGACGGTGGAACCCGAGGCCGTACGAGGCGATACTCGGCCCCGCACCACGCTGCACGCACCTGTCAGCCTCGTCCTCGAACCCTGGAGCGCTCCACATGGCCACCGATGACAGCACGTTCCGACGTCGCGTCGACGAGGTGATCGACCTGACCGAGGATCGGGCCAAGGCAGCCGCCTCCTGGGGCAAGCAGGCTGGCCAGGAGGTCGCCGAGCGCGCCCGGCGGTTCGCCGAGAGCGACGTGGTCCGCGAGGCCCCCTTCGCCGCGGTCGGCCTCGGCGACGTGGTCGCCGAAGCCGCACGGGAAACCGATGACGAGCCCCTGCCCGACCGGCTCCGCCGCGCGCCCAAGGACGTGATCTCGAAGGTGCGTGACCTCGGCGGCGACGACGTCCGCGACACCTACCTGAGCCTCGCCGAGCGGGGACGTGTGCTGCGCGGCAAGGTCGCCAGCGACCCCCGCCGCGGGGACGCCGGGCGTCACGCCTCGACGGCAGGAGACCAGGCCAAGGGCGCCGCGACCGCGGCGAAGCGAGGCGCGGAGGATGTCGCCGCCCGCACCGGTGCGGCGGCCACCGACGTGACCGGCCGGGCGAAGGCCGCGGCGAGCAGCGCGGCGAAGGCCGCCGAGAGCCGGGCGGGAACGGCCCGTTCGGCCGCGGCGAAGGCTGGCACCACCCTGGACACCGGGACCGGCCCCCTCGAGAAGCGAACCGTGGCCCAGCTTCGGGCCCGCGCCAGCGAGCTCGACATCCCGGGCCGCAGCGGCATGCAGAAGCGTGAGCTGATCGAGGCCATCCGCGACGCCACCTGATCGCCGGCCCGTCAGCGCAGTGCGCTCAGGACGGCGGCCAGGTCGGCCGGCGGACGGCACGGTCGTCCCCGGGGGTCGGTCGCGCTGGATCGGACCTCCGCCTCGGCCAGCACCTGCTCGTCGCGGCGGAGGGTCTGGTGCCACCACGACGAGGCCCGCGCGAGCTCGGCGATCCTGGTCGTGATCGTCAGGTCGTCGCCGGCGACCGCGGGCCGCTTGAACCGGATGCGGAGCTCGACCACGACCAGGTGGATGCCACGGTCCGCGAGCACCTGTGGCCCGAAGCCGAGCGACTCGAGCAGCTCGATCCGAGCGGTCTCGAAGTAGTTGGCGTAGACGCCGTGGTTGACGTGACCGTTCGGGTCGAGCTCGTGGAACCGGACGCGGATGCGGGCCGGTGGGGGCAGCTCGGCCCCCGGCTCACCGCTCACCGAGGCAGCAGCGCCATCCACGGTCACCTCCCCTCCTCCGCGACGGATGGCGCAACGGCGACGGCGTCCCCGCCGGCGTGCTTCGCCACGTACATCGCACGGTCCGCCCGAGCCACGAGCCGGTCCGTGGCCTCCCCGGGGAGCCGGACCGCGACCCCCACGGAGACCGTCGCGGGGCCGTCACGTGCGGCGGACACCGCCCGCCGGGCGACCTGCTCGGCCTCCTCGGCGGCACCCACCTCGAGGACCGTGGCGAACTCGTCACCGCCGACACGGAAGAGCTGGTCGTCTGCCCGCAGCGCCGAGGCGAGGATGGCGCTCAGTTCCCGCAGCACACGGTCGCCCTCCTGGTGGCCGAACCGGTCGTTGACCCGCTTGAACCCGTCGACATCGAGGAGCAGGACCGCCACGCCGCGTCCCCCGCGCCGCTCGGCGCACCGCGCCGCGAGCACCTCCTGGAAGGTGGCGTGGTGACCGAGCCCGGTCAACGGATCCTGGCGAGCCCGGCGTCGGAGCTGCTCGAGCGTGCGTACCGCACGGATGCTCGCCGCCGCCTGGGCACCGAGGATCTCCAGCGACGGCACGACGCTGGCATCGAGCGTCTGTGCCACCGAGGAGGCCACGAGCAAGCTCCCCAGATGGTCGCCGCTGGCCGCCAAGGGGACGACGCCGAGCGCGGCGACGCCGGCAGCACGCAGCCGACCGTGCATGGCGAGGTCGCTGGTCTCGGTGCCGTGGGCGTAGAGCGAGATCCCCGAGACCACCAACGCGTCGAGGTGGCCGAGGTCGGCGGGATCGACCGCGGTCAACGCATCTGCGAGGGGACCCGAAGCGGTCAGGACCCGTGCGCGGTGGGGCGGATCCGGTTCGATCAGGGCAGCGGTCGGCAGCCCCGAGACCTGGATCGCCGCATCGAGCACCGCAGCGTGCACGTCCGGCTCGTGCTCGAGCGCGGTCACGGCCGATGCCAGCCGCGCCACACGCTGGGCGGACGACTCCGGCGGCGGCCCCCCGAGCTCGGTGAGGCGTTCCTCGAACGCCTCACCGACCTGCTCGAGCACCGCGCGGGCGTCGTCCGGGAACCGAGCGCGGGCTTCGAGGTTGAGCACACCCGCCACTCGGCCGGCGTGACGCAGCGGTACGGAGATCTCGCGCTGCAGATCGGGCGCGGCGAACAGGAACTGGTCCTCCTGCCGGGCATCGGCGACCTCGACCGTCCGACCGCTCCGGTAGCAGCGGCCGACCATGCCGACGTCGGTGGGGATGCCGTCGAGGACCTGCCAGTAGCCACGCTGCGCTGCCAGGCGGAGGCGCCCGCCCTGCTCGAGGTAGAGGCTCGGGAAGGCGAACCCGAGACCGGTGAGGTGGGCCACAGTTGCGTCCGCCGCCTCCGCGACCGTCCGGGCGGCGCCCAGGGTCGCCCGGAGATCGGCCGGTGGCGAACTGAGCCCGCTCATGCTCCCGCCTCCTGGAGTAGGTGGGGCCGGGGGCGCCGGAACACGCCAGACTAGCCAGCGTCCAGCTGCGCGGGGCGGCCACGCCCGGACCCGGCCGCTGCGAGCGCGGCCCGCGCCGCGTCCTCGAACCTCGTGGTCTCGAAGGCGAAACCTTCGTCGAGCAGGCGTCGCGGGAACCCACGTCGCCCCGTGAGCGCGAGGGCGGGGTCCGACCCCATCGCCCAGGCACCGAGGCGTGTGGCCACCGCCGGTGCTGGGAGGCCGACACGGCGCCCGAGGAGCTGCCGGTAGGTGCGCATCATCTCGGCGTTGGTCACCGGCTCCGGCGCCGTGGCGACGTAGAGGCCGTGGACGTCGCCCTGGTCGATCGCCCGCAGGATGATCCGCAGCAGGTCGGGAAGCGCGAGCCAGGACACCCACTGGCGACCGCCCGCGACGGGACCGCCGAGGCCGAGGCGGCACAGCTGCCGCAGGCGGGCGGTCGCAGGATCGTCGTCCCCGCCGAGCGCGATCCCGGGGCGCAGCAGGACCGTCCGCTCGATGCCGCTGCTGGCCTGCCGGAAGGCGGTCTCCCAGGCCAGCGCCACGGTGACCATCTGCCGCGGCCCGATGCCGGACGGCAGCACCGATTCGTCGAGCAGCGTGTCCCCGCTGTCCCCGTAGATGGCCAGCGTCGACAGCTGCACCCACACGGCGGGCGGTCGAGCACACGCGCGGACCGCCTCCCCCACCACACGTACGGGCTCCACCCGTGAGCGGATCAGCTCGTCGACGTTGCGGCGGGTGGGCCGCGCGTCGACCCGCTTGCCGGCGAGGTGCACCACCGCGTGGGCGCCATCGAGCTCGGCCGCCCACGGACCGAGGCCGGCGCCGTCCCAGTGGACATGCCGGACCCCGTTCACCGTGGTGGCGCTGCCGCGGGTGAGCACGACGACGTCATCCCCACGATCGGCCAGCGTGCGGGACAGGTGCCGACCGAGGTAGCCGCTACCACCGGCCAGCACGATCCGGCGCCCCAGCGGCCCCTCGATCATCGGATCCCCGTTCGGTTCCGGTCCGGCAGGCCAGGCACGGTAGGCTCTCCCGGCCGTTGGTGGGTCACTGGCGCCCCGCCGCGCGATCGTCCGTGTCCTTCTCGATCCGTTGGGGGTGCCGTGGGAACGCCATCGTCCGTGTCCGTCCGGAACAACGTCGCCGGAGAAGGCGCCGCTGCGCAGGGGCTGTACGACCCCGCCTTCGAGCACGATGCCTGCGGGGTCGCGTTCGTGGTCGACGTCCACGGGCGTCGCAGCCACGAGATGGTGCAGCGCGGCTTGACGGCCCTGCACAACCTCGACCACCGCGGGGCGACCGGTGCCGAGGACAACGTCGGCGACGGCGCCGGCATCCTCATCCAGGTCCCGGACGCGTTCCTGCGTGAGGTGTGCGAGTTCCCGCTACCTCCGGCGGGCACCTACGCCATCGGTGCCGCGTTCCTCCCTCAGGACCCTGCCGAAGCGGACGCGGCGGCCAAGGCCGTCGACGCGATCGTGGCCGACGAGGGCCTGCGGGTCGTCGGGTGGCGCGACATCCCCGTCGACAACTCCGCGATCGGATCCATGGCTCGTGACGTCGAGCCGACCTTCCGCCACCTGGTGGTCGCCGCCCGCGAGGGCGACCCGGAGCTGTCCGGTCTCGACCTCGAGCGACGTGCGTTCGTCCTGCGCAAGCGCATCGAGCACGAGATCGGCACCGGTGCACCAGCAGCCGGCGACACCGCGAACACCGTCTACTTCCCGTCGTTGTCGGGCCGGACCCTGGTCTACAAGGGGATGCTGACCAGCACCCAGCTCGGCGACTTCTTCCTCGACCTGCGCGACGAGCGGCTCGACAGCGCGCTCGCCCTGGTGCATTCGCGCTTCTCGACCAACACCTTCCCGTCGTGGCCGCTGGCCCACCCCTACCGGGTGATCGCCCACAACGGCGAGATCAACACCGTCATGGGCAACCGCAACTGGATGCGGGCGCGTGAGGGCTCGCTGTCGAGCCCGCTGTTCGGTGACGCGCTCGAGCGCGCCCTGCCGATCATGACCCCGGGCGCCTCCGACACCGCCAGCTTCGACGAGTGCCTCGAGCTCTTGCACCTCGGCGGCCGGAGCCTGCCTCACGCCGTCCTGATGATGATCCCCGAGGCGTGGGAGAACCACGAGTCGATGTCGGACCTGCGACGCGACTTCTACGGCTTCCACTCGGCCGTGATGGAGCCGTGGGACGGCCCCGCGTCCATCGCCTTCACCGACGGGACGGTCATCGGTGCGGTCCTCGACCGCAACGGGCTGCGTCCCTCGCGGTACTGGGTCACCGAGGACGGCCTGGTCGTCATGGCATCCGAGGTCGGCGTCCTCGACATCGACCCCGCGTCGGTGGTCACCAAGGGCCGTCTGCAGCCGGGCCGGATGTTCCTGGTGGACACCGCGCAGGGGCGCATCGTCGACGACGAGGAGCTCAAGGCCGAGCTCGCCGGTGCACAGCCCTACGGCGAGTGGCTGGCCGACGGGCTGCTGCACCTCGAGGACCTGCCCGATCGGGACCTGCTCACCCCCCAGCACGCGTCGATCGTCAAGCGTCAGCGGACCTTCGGTTACACCTCCGAGGAGATCCGCGTCATCCTCGCGCCGATGGCCCGCATGGGCTACGAGCCGATCGGCTCGATGGGGACCGACACGCCGATCGCGGTGCTCTCCGAGCGGTCACGGCTGCTGTTCGACTACTTCAGTCAGCTCTTCGCGCAGGTCACCAACCCGCCGCTGGACGCCATCCGCGAGGAGCTGGTCACCTCGATGGCCGGCACGATCGGACCGGAGGGAAACCTGCTCGAGCCAGGGCCGGACTCCTGCAAGCAGATCGTCCTGCCGAAGCCGGTGCTGTCCAACGAGGATCTCGCCAAGATCCTCTACATCGACGAGGACGGCGAGAACCCGGGGTTCAAGCCCTTCGCGATCGACGGGCTGTACCCGGTGGCCGAAGGCGGCGACGGGATGCGCCGCGCGCTCGACGAGGTGTGCGCCAAGGTCAGCGCCGCCATCGAGGACGGCGCCCGGATCGTCGTGCTGTCCGACCGCTACTCGAACGCGGAGCTCGCGCCGATCCCGTCGCTGCTGCTGACCGCGGCGGTCCACCACCACCTGATCCGCGAGAAGACCCGCACCAAGGTCGGGCTCGTCGTCGAGGCCGGCGACGCCCGCGAGGTGCACCACATGGCGCTGCTGATCGGGTACGGCGCAGCCGCCATCAACCCCTACCTGGCCTTCGAGACCATCGACGACCTGATCCGCGAGGGCATCCTCACCGGCATCGACCACGACGAGGCGGTCCAGCACTACGTCGACGGGTGCACCAAGGGTGTGCTCAAGATCATGTCCAAGATGGGGATCTCGACGGTCGCCTCCTACACCGGAGCGCAGGTCTTCGAGGCGGTCGGCCTGTCGCAGGACCTCGTGGACCGCTACTTCGTGGGCACGTCCACCAAGCTCGGCGGCATCGGTCTCGACCAGATCGCCGAGGAGGTCGCCCAGCGCCACCGCTTCGCCTACCTCGACAACCCCGAGGACGTCGCCCACCGCGACCTGTGGGTCGGTGGCGAGTACCAGTGGCGGCGCGAGGGTGAGCTGCACCTGTTCAACCCCGCCACGGTGTTCAAGCTGCAGCACGCCACCCGCGAGAAGCGCTACGAGGTCTTCAAGGAGTACACCGAGCTGGTCGACGGCCGGTCGGCGGCGCTGATGACCCTGCGCGGCCTGTTCGGCTTCAAGGATGGCGTGCGCCCGCCGGTGCCGCTCGACGAGGTCGAGCCGGTCTCCGAGATCGTCAAGCGGTTCTCGACCGGCGCGATGAGCTACGGCTCCATCTCGGCCGAGGCCCACGAGACGCTCGCCGTCGCGATGAACCGCCTCGGCGGCAAGTCCAACACCGGCGAGGGCGGCGAGGACCCGGACCGCTTCACCCCGGACGAGGACGGTGACCTGCGTCGGTCGGCGATCAAGCAGGTCGCCTCGGGCCGCTTCGGGGTCACGGCCGAGTACCTGACCAACGCCGACGACATCCAGATCAAGATGGCCCAGGGCGCCAAGCCCGGTGAGGGCGGCCAGCTGCCGGGCCAGAAGGTCTGGCCGTGGATCGCCAAGACGCGGTACTCGACCCCGGGTGTGGGGCTGATCAGCCCGCCACCGCACCACGACATCTACTCCATCGAGGACCTCAAGCAGCTGATCCACGACCTCAAGAACGCCAACCCGTCGGCCCGGGTGCACGTCAAGCTCGTCGCCGAGGTCGGGGTCGGCACCGTGGCCGCCGGCGTGTCCAAGGCCAAGGCCGACGTGGTGCTGATCTCGGGCCACGACGGCGGGACCGGTGCCTCGCCGCTCAACTCGCTCAAGCACGCGGGTGGGCCGTGGGAGCTCGGCCTGGCCGAGACCCAGCAGACGCTGCTGATGAACGGCCTGCGCGACCGCATCGTGGTCCAGGTCGACGGGCAGCTGAAGACCGGCCGTGACGTGGTCGTCGCCGCCCTCCTCGGGGCCGAGGAGTTCGGGTTCGCGACGGCGCCGCTGGTGGTGTCGGGCTGCATCATGATGCGGGTCTGCCACCTCGACACCTGCCCGGTCGGTGTCGCCACCCAGAACCCCGAGCTGCGCGCCAAGTTCTCCGGCAAGCCGGAGTTCGTGGTCACCTTCTTCGAGTACATCGCCGAGGAGGTCCGCGAGCTGCTCGCCCAGCTCGGGTTCCGGACGCTCGACGAGGCCATCGGCGCGGTCGACGCGCTCGACATCGCCGACGCGGTCGAGCACTGGAAGGCCAAGGGCCTCGACCTGTCCCCCATCCTGCACGTGCCGACCTCGCCCTGGGAGCAGGACCGCTACAACACCAAGACCCAGGACCACGGGCTCGACAAGGCGCTCGACAACCAGCTCATCGAGCTGGCCGAGCCCGCGCTCGAACGCGGCGAGTCGGTGACCATCGAGCGACCGATCGCCAACCTCAACCGCACCGTCGGCACCCTGCTCGGTCACGAGCTGACCAAGCGGTACGGCGGGCTCGGGTTGCCCGACGACACCATCGACGTGACCTTCCGCGGGTCGGCCGGCCAGAGCTTCGGTGCGTTCGTGCCGCGCGGCGTCACCCTGCGGTTGCACGGCGATGCCAACGACTTCGTCGGCAAGGGCCTGTCGGGCGGCAAGCTCGTGATCCGTCCGCCCGACGAGGTGCACCCGGACTTCGTCGCCGAGGACTCGATCGTCGCGGGCAACGTGATGCTCTACGGCGCGACCGGCGGGCACGCCTACGTCCGCGGCGTGGTCGGCGAGCGGTTCTGCGTCCGCAACTCCGGCGCAACAGCGGTGGTCGAAGGTGTCGGGGACCACGGGTGCGAGTACATGACCGGCGGCCGGGCCGTCGTGCTCGGCGAGACCGGCCGCAACTTCGGTGCCGGGATGTCGGGCGGCATCGGGTTCGTCTACGACCCCGAGGACCGTTTCCACCGCCGCGTCAACCTCGAGATGGTCGACCTCGACCCGCTCGACGAGGCGGACAAGGCGTGGCTGCGCGACGAGATCCGCACCCACCTCGAGCTGACCGGGTCGGCCGTCGCACAGCGCCTGCTGCAGCGGTGGCACCGCGAGGTGCGGCGCTTCGTGAAGGTCATGCCACGCGACTACAAGCGCGTGCTCGAGGCGCGGCGGCTCGCCGAGGAGGAGGGCCGCGACGTCGACGAGGCGATCATGGCCTCGGCACGCGGCTGACCCGGCCCCCCTCAGGGCTCGGACGACGGTAGGACCCCGTGTGACGCGGGTGAGACGACGAGGTGGAGCAGACGATGGGTGACGTGCGCGGCTTCCTGAAGCACGAACGTGAGCTGCCGGCGACCCGGCCGGTCGACCAGCGCGTGACCGACTGGCGTGAGGTCTACCTGCCGTTCGCGCAGGACAAGCTGCAGACCCAGGCCAGCCGGTGCATGGATTGCGGCATCCCGTTCTGCAACGACGGCTGCCCGCTCGGCAACCTCATCCCCGACTGGAACGACCTGGTCTACCGGGACCACTGGAAGCAGGCGATCGACCGGCTGCACGCCACCAACAACTTCCCGGAGTTCACCGGCCGGCTGTGCCCCGCGCCGTGCGAGGCGGCGTGCGTGCTCGGCATCAACGAGGACCCGGTCACCATCAAGCAGGTCGAGGTGACCATCATCGACCGCGCCTGGAACGAGGGCTGGGTCGCGCCGCGTCCGCCGTCGGTCAGGACCGGGAAGCGTGTCGCGGTCGTCGGGTCGGGTCCGGCTGGCCTCGCCGCCGCCCAGCAGCTCACCCGCGCGGGGCACGACGTCGTCGTCTTCGAGCGTGCCGACCGGATCGGGGGCCTGCTGCGCTACGGCATCCCAGAGTTCAAGATGGAGAAGCGGCACGTCGACCGGCGCATCGCCCAGATGGAGGCCGAGGGGACCGAGTTCCGCACGGGGGTGAACGTCGGCGTGGACGTCACGGCCGACCAGCTCCGGGCCGAGTTCGACGCCATCGTCCTGGCCGGCGGCTCGACGACCGCCCGCGACCTGCCCATCGAGGGCCGCGATCTGGACGGCATCCACCAGTCGATGGAGTTCCTGCCCTGGGCGAACAAGGCGCAGGAGGGCGACCTCGCCGTCGACGAGGTGCCGATCTCGGCCGCCGGGCGCAAGGTCGTGATCATCGGCGGTGGCGACACCGGGGCCGACTGCCTCGGTACCTCGCACCGTCAGGGGGCCGTCTCGGTCCACCAGTTCGAGATCATGCCGCGGCCACCGGACGAGCGGCCCTCCGCCAACCCGTGGCCGACCTGGCCGATGAAGTTCCGCACGTCGTCGGCCCACGAGGAGGGCGGCGAGCGGGTCTACAGCGTCAACACCGAGGCGTTCCTCGGCGACGAGGACGGGCGCGTCCGGGCGTTGAAGGCCCACGAGGTCGAGTTCGTCGACGGCCGGTTCCAGCGCATCGAGGGCAGCGACTTCGAGCTCGAGGCGGACCTGGTCCTGCTCGCGATGGGCTTCGTCGGTCCCGAGCGGGGCGGCCTGCTCGACCAGCTCGGGGTGTCGCTGACCGACCGCGGCAACGTCGCGCGGACCGACGACTACGCGACCGACGTCGACGACGTCTACGTGTGCGGCGACATGGGCCGGGGCCAGAGCCTGATCGTGTGGGCCATCGCCGAGGGGCGCGCCTGCGCCCGCACGGTGGACGAGCAGCTGATGGGCCGCTCGGACCTGCCGGCTCCCATCCCTGCTTCGGCCGTCCCGCTGCGCTGACCGGCCCGACCTGCCACGGCGCGGCACCGCGGACGTACCGCGGGTAGCGGCCTCGTTGAGAGGGCGCAGGCTCGCACGTGCACGAAGGCCCCGGCCCACCCGCCGTGTGTCCTGGACCCCGAAGTCGAGGATCGGGCTGTCGTCGGACCGCCCCCCGCCAGCCCCTGCTGGTGGTGTCGGAACGGCAGCACCTGTTCCCGCGTGACCTCCACGTCAGCTCCTGCCTCCTCGGTCCCCGTCCGCACGCAGGTGCGCCCCGTTGCCGACCGCGTAGGCCTCGGCCAGGAGCGCCGCGAACCCGTCGTCGAACTGCTCGGGCCGTTCGATGCGGTAGCTGTGCACGAACAGTCGCTGCGTGTACGGCGTCACCGCGCCGATGCGGGGGTCGTCCTCGACCCGCCGTTGGAGGTCGAGGTAGCCACTGAGCACGCGCTGGCGTGGCGTGAGACCGGCGAACCCGCGCCGCTCACCGCGGAGGGTGATGGCCGTCGCGGTCACCCGGTAGGTGAAGGGACCGCAGCCCTCGGCCAACGCGATGACCTGGCGGTACAGGTCGACGATGTGCGCTGGCTTGCCTGCCAGGTGCCGTTCCACCGTCCAGTTGCCGTCCACCACCACGCTGCCTCCTGTCGCCGTGCCACCATGCTGCCGGAGTCCGCGGACAGCCGCCGTCCGCGGTCCCCTCACCAGCCGGCGAGGAGCAACTCGTCGTGGAGGGCGGTGGCCGCCGGGTAGGTGGCGACGAGCAGCTGATGGGCAGCTCGGACCTGCCGGCTCCGATCCCTGCTTCGGCCGTCCCGCTGCGCTGACCGACGCCGGCCTGCGGTCAGGTGCCAGGGCGCGTCGCCGCGCGGTGGACCGCGTCCGTCATCGCGGTCGACGCCCGTTCGAACTGCTCGACCGGCACACGCTCGTCGGCCCCGTGGAACGTGGCGACCTGTTCCGGTGTCAGCACCAGCGGGACCCACCCGTAGGCGGTCGCCCCGCGGCGCCGGAAGAAGCGCAGGTCGGTCACACCGGGGGTGAGCGAGGCGACGGGCAGCGGGCCGTCGGGTAGCGCCGCCGACACGTCCGTCAGCAGGTCGAACAGGTCACCGCGCGGGCTGACCGGGCTCGACCACCGCTGCTCGGCGGCGACGGTGACACCGTGCCGTTCCCCCACGTCGGACAGCCACGACAGCAGCGCATCGACGTCGGTGTCGGGCAGCAGCCGGGCGTCGAAGGTGACCTCGGCGCTGCCGGGTACCACGTTGTGTTTGTACCCAGCGCGGACCTGGGTCGGCGTGACGGTGTCGGCGAGGAGGTGACCGAGGACGGCGGAGGTGGCACGGATCCGCGGCGCGAGGACCCGGACCGCGGCCGCTCCGGCCGGGCCGGCCAGGAGCTGGAAGGCGCGCCGCTGCGTGCCGGTGGCCACCCCGGCGAGGGCCGCGAACTGGTCGCGCATCACCGGGTGCAGTCGAGCGGGTCGCGGTCCGGACACCGCGGTGATGAACCGGACGAGACCGGCGATCGCCTGATCGGCTGGCGGCAGCGAGCCGTGACCGGCATCGCCCGTGGCGCTGGCCCGCAGCCACAGAGGGGACTTCTCCCCGACCACGATCGGCATCAACGGTCGGTCGAGCACACCGGCGAGCCCGAAGCCACCCTCCCCGAGCACCTCCGGAGGTGGTGCCGTGTCGCGGAAGCCGACCCGGACGGGGTGGTGGTCGACGAGCCACTCGGCCCCCTCGGCGCCGCCGGCCTCCTCGTCTGCGACCAGGACGACGAGCACCTCCCGTTCCGGTGTGGCGCCCCCCGTGGCCAACGCGACCGCGGCCTGCGTGTGGAGCACCGCGACCGACTTCATGTCGAGGCTGCCACGCCCCCACAGCTGACCGTCGTGGACCTCGCCCCCGAAGGGGTCGTGGGTCCACCGGTCCTCCTCGACGGGTACCACGTCGCTGTGCGACAGCAGGACCAGCGGCGGCCGGTCCGTCGGCCCGTCCAGACGGGCGATCAGCGACGGCCGCCCCTGCGGGCTGACGAGGACCTCGGTGTCGAGGCCCGCGGCGTCGAGCGGCTCGCGGAGGAGGTCGGCGACCTCGCCCTCCCCGTCACCGGGTGGGTTGACGGAGGCGATCCGCACCAGCGACGCGAGCAGCTCGAGCCCCTCCACACCGCTCTCCGGACCCAGGACGATGGACGCGCACGATCCTGCCACAGCGAGCAGGTGCGCGGCGCGGCTGCGGCCGGGTGACCTAGCCTCCCGGCCCCACGGAGGTGACGATGGCGGCCCTGAAGGACAACGTCGACGCGCAGATGGTGGACGCGCTCGCCGACGAGTTGGCCGCGGCCTGGCCCGACCTCCCGCGGGGCGAGTTCGTCGCGCAGGCCACCGCGGGGCTGGACGGACTCGAGCTCAAGGGCCGGATCCGGCAGGTCGCGGTGGCGTTGCGTGCGGCCCTGCCCGACGAGGTGACCGAGGTGGTCGCGGTCCTGGATGCGGCGCTGCGGTCGCCGTCCTTCTCCGGCTGGATGGTGTGGCCGGTCGCGGAACTCGCCGGCGACCTCGGCCCCGATCACCCGGAGCTCGTCCTGCCGTTCATGGCTCGCCTCACCCACCGGTCATCGTGCGAGTTCGCCATCCGTCCCTGCCTCGAACAGCATCCCGAGCTGACCTTCCGCCACCTCACCGCGTGGGTCGCCGACCCGGACGAGCACGTCCGCAGGCTGGTCTCGGAGGGCACGCGCCCACGGCTGCCGTGGGGCACGCGCCTGCGCACCCTGCAGCAGGACCCCTCGCCGTCGATCGCGCTGCTCGATCGGCTGCGCGACGACCCGTCCGAGTACGTGCGACGCTCGGTCGCCAACCACCTCGGTGACGTCGTCAAGGACCACCCGGACCTGGCCCTCGCGACCGCGCGACGGTGGCGAGCCGAGG
This sequence comes from Nitriliruptor alkaliphilus DSM 45188, assembly GCF_000969705.1. Taxonomy (GTDB): domain Bacteria; phylum Actinomycetota; class Nitriliruptoria; order Nitriliruptorales; family Nitriliruptoraceae; genus Nitriliruptor; species Nitriliruptor alkaliphilus. Next base: position 2,932,008 of record NZ_KQ033901.1, on the reverse strand, counting down.
GCGGCGACCACGTCGCGAGCGTGATCCGCCACGGCCTGCGGACGCTGATCAAGGCCGGTGACCCGGCCGCGCTCGAGCTCATCGGCTACGCGGCGGACGCGCCCGTCCACCTCGAGCGGGTCTCGATCGCTCCCGACCGTCTGGCGATCGGCGGTCGGGCCTGGCTGGAGGTCGAACTCACCACGGACGGGCCGGCCCCGGTCCCCGTCGTCGTCGAGTACCTCGTGCACTACCTCGGTGCCCGCGGGCCGCGCAAGCCCAAGGCCTACCGCCTCGCAGAACGTGTGCTCGAGCCGGGCGTGACGTGCCGACTGCGCCGCACCCAGCGGTTCGATCACGCCTCGATCCGCACCCTGTACCCCGGCGAGCACGTCATCGAGGTCCAGGTCAACGGCCGCGTGCTCGGCTCGTGCCGGCTCCGACTGGAGGAGACCGAAGTGGCCAGCGCCAAGCGATGAGCCGGTGACGGTCATCACCCGCCGCCCGGAGGTCCTTCCTCCGACCCGTCCAGGACCCGCTGCGCCACGGGGTCGGGGACCTCGGCGTGGTGGTCGTAGGCGAGCTCGGCCGAACCCTGTCCGCTGGTCAGAGCGCGCAGGTCACCGGCGAACGTGGTGAGCTCGGCCTCCGGTACGTGGGCCTCGATCCGCGACCATCCGATCCCAGCGGCGCTGGTGGCGACGATCCGGCCCCGGCGGGACGACAGGTCCGACAGGGCAGCACCGGTGAGCTCCTCAGGGACCGTCACGCGTACGGCCGAGATCGGTTCGAGCAGCACCGGATCAGCCTGCTCCACGGCTGCTCGGAAGGCGAGGATGCCGGCCATCTGGAACGCCGCATCGGACGAGTCGACCGCGTGGTGCTTGCCGTCGACCAGCCGGACGCCGACGTCCACGGCGGGGAACCCGCCGAGCGGTCCCGACCGCATCGCCTCGATGACCCCCTTCTCGACCGACGGGACGTACGAGCTCGGTACGACGCCGCCGACGGACACGTTCTCGAAGACGAAGCCAGCGCCGCGCGGTCGCGGTTCGAGCTCGATCGTGGCGATCGCGTACTGCCCGTGGCCGCCGCTCTGCTTGACGTGCCGCCCGGTGCCCGAGGCCGCACGGCGGATCGTCGAGCGGTAGGCGACGGGTGCGGGGCGGGCCTCGACGTGCACCCCGTGACGGCGCGCCAACCGGGCAGCGGTCACCTCGACGTGGGTCGGACCGAGGAAGGTCACGACCCGGGCCCCGGTGTCCGCGTCGTGGGTGACGCCGATCGCTGGGTCCTCCTGCACGATCCGCTGCAGGGCGACCGTCAGCTTCGCGTCGTCCCCGGAGGCGGTGGGTTCGAGGACCACGCGGTGCAACCCCGCCGGAGGTCGCGGGACGTCGAGCTCGGTGTCGAGCGGCTCGGCCGACAGCACGTCGCCGGTGCGCACGTCACCGAGCTTGCCGACGGCGACCAGGTCGCCGGCCGCGGCACCGTCCACAGGGAGGTGTTCACCGCCCCGCAGGCCGAACAGCTGGTGCAGTCGCTCCCGGCTGCCGGTGCGTCGCAGCACCAGGTCGTCGTCGGGACGCAGGTGGCCGGACAGGACCCGCAGCAGGTTGATGCGGCCGACGTACTGGTCGGAGAAGGTCTTGGCCACGAACACGGTGGTGGGCGCGTCGGCCGACAGGACCGGTTCGACGTCCGCGGGCGACGGGCACTCCTCGACGATGAACCGCAGCAGGAGGTCCACGCCGATGTCGTGCCGCGCCGAGGTGCACAGCACCGGGAAGAACGCGCCACTGGCGATCCCGTGTGCGAACCCGTCGGCGAGCTCCTCCAGCGTCGGCTGCTGGCCGTCGAGGTAGCGCGTGAGCAGGTCGTCGTCGGTCTCGACGATCGCTTCGACGAGCTGCTCGTGGTGGCGGTCGGTACGCGCGTGCTCGTCGTCGGTCAACGGCAGCTCACGACGCAGGCCGTCGTGCTCCTCGACGGCGACGACGTGCAGGAGATCGATGACGCCCTCGAAGCGGTCGTCGTGCCACAGCGGGACGTGCACGGGCGCCAGCGGGGTGCCGTGGCGGGCGGCCAGCTCGTCGACCGCTTCCTGGTAGCGGGCCCGTTCGAGGTCGAGCTTGTTGAGCAGCACCACCCGGGGCAGACCTCGCTGCTCGCACGCGCGCCACAGCTCGAGGTGCTGCGGCTGGACACCGACCGTGGCGTCGACGACGAACAGCGCCGTGTCCGCCGCGAGCAGGGCGGGGTAGGCGTCACCGAGCGCCTCCGCGCCACCGGGCGCGTCCAGGACGTTGAGCTTGTGCCCCTCGAACTCGAAGGTCACCAGCGACAACGACAACGAGTGGCCACGCTCGATCTCCTCGGGCTCGACGTCCACGATCGTCGGCCGTGCGTCGCGGGCGACCGGGTGACCGGCGGCGCGCAGCATCGCCTCGACCAGCGTGGACTTGCCCGTGCCGGTGTGCCCGAGCAGGAGCACGTTGCGGATCCGCTCCGTGGGCACCACCGTCATCCCGACCCCTCCCACCGTGGCCGCAACCGTCGCGCCCGGACATCGAACCACGGGAACGCGAGCGGGCGCCACCGTCGAGGTGGCGCCCGCCGTGCCGCGCGGTGGGACGGTGGCCTCAGCCCCGGCCACCTCGCGGCTTGAGGATGAACAGCCCGCGGTCGATGCTGCCGACCGCGACGACGTTCTCCTGCGAGAAGTACGGGTAGTTGCTCCACGTTCCGCCCTCGAACGTGGGGTTGTCGTTCTCGGGGTACACGTCGAAGTAGGCGATCTCGCTGATCCCGGCACCGGCGATGTCGCTGGCGTCGTAGATCCGCAGCCCCGTGGTGTAGTTCGAGGCGTAGACGCGGTCACCCTTCGTGTACAGGTTGTGGTCGATCGACGTCGTGTCGTTGACGAACACCTGGTGCACGAACGGTGCCGTGAGGTCGCTGACGTCCCACACCCGGGTCGTGGTGTTCACGCCGGCGAGGAACTCGTCACCCTCGTCGCCGTGCAGGAACCACCGCTTGTCCTCGGTCAGCCAGCCCTGGTGGGAGTACCCCGACCCGTCGTACTCGAGCCGCGACAGCGACACCGGGTTCGACTTGTCGGTGACATCGACGATGGAGACGTAGTTGCGGCCCTCGAGCTCGTAGGCGATCCCGTTGGAGTTGAAGCAGATCTCCCGACCCTGGTAGTTCGCGTCCGGACCGTCGTAGACCACGCACTGGGTGTCGTGGATGTAGCCGTGGTCGTCGAAGCAGCCGGCGTAGGTCGGGTCCTTCGGGTCGTTGATGTCGATCATGTGCAGCCCGGTGCCACAGTCGGGACCGGTCTCGTCCTTGGCCGAGATACCGCCCGAGGCGTCGAGCCCATCCTTGATGATCGCGCCGTCGTGCTGGCTGACCCGCACCGCGGGGATCGTGATGCTGTCGTCGGTGCCACCCAGGTTCGCTGGGGGCCCCGGCTGGTTGTCGACGATGACGATGGCGATCGCCCCGGCGTCCTGGGCGTTCTTGGCCTTCTCGGTGAACACGCACCCGCCGCGGTCGGCGATGGCGATGGCGCCCGCCGGGAAGTCGACCAGGACATCGCAGCCCTCGGAGCCGAGGCCCGACTCGGCGTCGACGATCGCGAAGTCCCCGGTCAGACCCTCCTCGGTCGGCGCGGGACCGAAGCTGGCCCCAGCCGCGTCGTAGACCCCGGCGGCCGACGACGGCTCGTCGACGGTCACCTCGTACGGCGCACCGAACGGACCGGCACCGACCGAGTACAGGAAGCCGGTGTCCTCGTTGATGTTGATGTTGTGGGCCGAACCGTGGCCGGTGTACCACGCGTCCATGTCGTAGGTGGTGTAGGTGCCGTCCCAGTCCCGCAGGCGGGTCAGGTCGAAGACCTGCACGCCGTGGTTGGTGTGCTCGGACACGACGTAGGCGTGGTCCGCGTAGACCTTGATGTCACGCCACGACGAGCCACCGAAGGTCGAAGCGGTCGGCAGCTTGCCCAGCACGTCAGGTCGCTTGGCGTCGGAGATGTCGACGAAGACCGTCCCCGTCGACGACCCGACCAGGGCGTAGTCCTTCCCGCTCTGCGGATCGGTCCAGCCCCAGATGTCGTTGACGAACACGGTGCCGAGCTCCGCGTGCGAGACGTGGCTGAGCATGTCGACGCCGTCACACGGGAAGAAGTCGGCCGCCATCCCGTTCCGGCAGGGCGCGAACGTCGGCGGGGCGTCGCTGTTCGGGTTCGCCTTCGACGCGTTCGATCGTGGACCGGCCGCTTCACCGGCCTCCTCCTCGTCCTCGTCGAGCCAGTCACGGGTGAGCTTGACGTCCACGCCCTCGTACTTGTCGGGGCACGCGGCCTCCGCGGTCGGCAGGATCGAGGCGAAGACGTTGACGGCGGCGAGGACCGACCCGAGCAGGCCGGTGGCGGCGGGCTGGGCGATCGCGCAGGAATCGTGGGCATGGGCTGGCTTGGGACTGAGGACCGCCAGCGCGAGCGCCATGGCGATGGTCAGCCCGATGCTGATCGGGCGTTGCAGTGTTCGAGACATGCTCGCTCCCAGGGGGACATCGCGACGGGGGCCCGTCGCGGACGCCGCTTCCAGATCTCCGGTCCGAAGCGGTGGCGAGGTGGCCCTCGCCACCCGGGTGAACCTAGGTAGGTCGGGTGTCATCCTGAAGGGCCAGTTCAACTCGCCGCTCGGCCACGTGCCATGACCCGCGAGAGGTGCTATGAAGCGCGCCCCTCGTGCCCGCCGGATGGGAGACCGACGTGACGACGGCCGACCGGTCCTCACTTGAACGCAAGGCGCACGTCCGGGGCTCTCGGGACTGGAGCCACCGGCTCGCGGGGGCGCTGCTGCTGGTCGTCGGTGGGCTCAACGTCGCGTTCGGCGTCGCCAACTCCCTGACCGATCAACTCCGGCTGAGCGCCGGTGTCGCGGGTGGCCTCATCGTCGCGGGCCTGGTCACGGCAGCGGTCGGGGTGCTCGTCTGGCGGGGCAGCCGCGCCGCGACCTTCGGAGCTCTCGTCGTCTTCGTGATGCTGCTGATCTTCCAACTCAGCGAGGTGGCCGCGGGCTCCGGTGGCGACCCCGGCGGCGTCGCCGACGAACCCACCGCACGCTTCGTGGTCCTCGGCCTGCTGGTGGTCAGCCTCGCCGTCGCCTCGCTGCGGGGCCGTCACCGGCGGCGCTCAGGGGCTGCGGTCCGGTCGTAGGGGCTCGGGGTTCGGCAGGATCCACTCCGCGTGCCCCCACCACGGCACCTGGACCGTCGACAGGTCGAGGTCCGGGTCGACGATCGGGACCGGTGTGCGGCCGTTGAGCGCCACCGACGTGTCAGCTCGCACCTCCGCGCCGCCGTACAGGTCGGACAGGTGGTGGGCGAACCGCGCCAGCCGTTCGGGGTGTCCCGGCAGCCGCCGGAACTGCGCCTCGCTGAGGTGGTCGAGCGGGTCCTCGACCCACAGGTCGCGACCGTCGTCGACGGTGAAGGTGACGGTGCCGGACTTGGTACGCAGCATCATGTGCCACGCGAACCGGTGACCCTCCTCGGTCCAGTTGGCGTCACCGGGGATCGCGAGGTGGCGCAGCGGCACCAGGAGTTGCACCAGGATCCAGACCGCCAGGATGGCACCGACCGCCGGGGACAGCCGTCGTCCGTGCGGCGCCGGCCTGGTCCCGTCGAAGGTGGCAGGTGCGGTCACCGGTCCCTCGCGCCGCGGCGCCGACGCCGGATCGACGGGGGCTGCGCCACCGCGACCTCGTGCCCGCCACCGATCACGGACCCGCAGCGGCCAGTCGGGGTCGAAGAAGATGGTCGTGGCCACGATCATCAACCACGGGAACACGAACAGCCCGAACAGCCGAGCGTTCAGCAGGTGGAAGGTGACCGCGATCACGAAGGCGGGCACGCGCGTGCGCCGGTGGAGCAGGAACCCCACCACGGTCAGATCGAGCAGCAGCGAGCCGTAGGCCGCGAACCAGACCACCGGCTCGTTGGTGAACCAGCGGCCGATCACCTGGACGTCGGTGCGAGCGGCGAGCCACATGCGGATCGGCTCACCGGCGAACCAGTCGGCGTTGAGCTTGGCGATCCCTCCGTACACGTACGGCACCCCGAGCTGGAAGCGCAGGAACCACAGGATCCAGGCCGGTTGGGTCGTCGAGGCGAGGTGCGGACGCCGCCGGGCATCGAGCGACCACATGCGGTGCGTCGGCAGGACGATCAACCACAGCGAGAGCATGGAGATGAGGTACTCGTGGTTCTGGAAGAACGACGAGTCGAGCAGGAAGACGTAGGTGGTCAGGGCGAACAGGGTGGCGGCGGCCCACCGGTACCAGAGGCCGAGGGCGATGAGCACGCCGGCGATCCCCTTGACCACGTAGACCAGGTGCATCGTGTACTCGCCCGGCAGAGGGCGGACGAGGCCCCAGGGGTCGTAGGCGAAGTTGAAGCTCGGTTCGACGTAGTACGAGGTGACCAGCTGCGGCAGGTACAGCCCGACGTCGATGACCATGAACACGCCGAACGCGATGCGCAGCAGCGCGATGCTCGCGCCGCTGACCGGCCTCGCCGCGGCGTCGAGGATCGGTCGTCGCATCCTGGGCCACCCCGTCGGTCGTCGTCCGCCCCACCCGGAGCCTACTTCGGAGGGGCGGCCACCCGATCCGCCTCAGCCCTCCCGGGCGACGTCCGCCAGCACGGATGCGTCGAGGACGTCACCGCGTTCCGGGTCTCACGCGCTCCCGGGGAGCAGGCCCTCACGGACCGCGACGGCGACGGCGCCGGCCCGGTTGCGGACGCTGAGCTTGTCGTACAGCTCCTGCGCGTACGCCTTGACGGTCCGCTCCGTGACACCGAGGTCGGCGCCGATCTCCGCGTTGGTCTTCCCCTCGGCGATGCCCTCGAGGACCTGCTGCTGGCGCGGGGACAGGTGAGGCCCCGTGTGCACCGTGGGCGCGGGGAACACCATGGTCGCGTCATCCCCGTGGAGGGCGGCCGGGTCCTCCAGGGTGGCGGCGAGCGTGCCGAAGCTCACCACGTCGCCGTGGCGGATCACGTGCGGCCCCACGATCGTCTCGTCGTTGACCGTCGTGCCCCCCGACGATCCGAGGTCGGTCACGGTGACGGTCTCGCCACGCATGTGGACCTCGGCGTGGACCCGCGACACCCGCGGGTCGGAGACGACGTACCCGTTGTCGCTCCCCCGCCCGAGCGTGGCCACCGGCTGGTCGAGGCGGATCCGCAGCCCCGCCAGCGGACCCTCACCGAACTGCAGCGTCGGGACGGGGACGATCGGTCGGGCCTTCTGGACGTCGCTCACGGTGGGGCCTCCTCAGGCCACGGCGTGACCACGAGGCGCAGTCTCCACCACCGCTGAGAGCCCCGCACCCTGGCCGCGGACGCGGGCTGCCACGGGCCGGTGGTGCCGCGACCGGTTCCGTGCGGCGAGCGCCACGCCCGCAGGAACCGGGGTGGTAGGTGGCGAACCGAGGTGGGGACAGGTGACATGACCCCCGGGGGAACCGATGCTGACCACGTCCCGACCGCCCGCCGTGCTCGTCGCCACCGTGACGGTGTTCGCGCTGGCCCTGGCACTGCTGACCGCTGCGAGCGCGCCGCCGACCACACGGGCGCCGGCCACCACGGTGGACCCGGCACTGGCAGCGCAGCTGCTCGGTGCCGATGGCGTCCCCCTCGACGTGACGGCCACGGCGATCGTCGCCGCCCACGACCGCTCGGGACTGGACGCCATCGAGGCCACCGGCGTCACCGGTGCGCGGCTCGAGGCGTTGGCGATGCTGCTGGTCGAGGAGCTCACCGGCCCCCAGCTGGTGCACCTGCGTGCCATGGACGAGGTCCGCAGCGTGTGGGCGCAGGAGGAGTTCGAGCTCCACATGCAGGAGTCGACGTGGGTCACCGGGGCCCGGGACGTGTGGGATGGGGTCGGTGACGTCCGGGGGTACACCGGTGACGGGGTGGAGCTGGCCGTCGTGGACACCGGGGCCGACGGGACCCACCACGACTTCGGCAACCTCGTCGAGTTCTGCAACGCCAGCGCGACCGGAACCATCGGCCTCGTGGCGTGCACCGACCAGCCGGAGCTCGCCGTCGACGACAACGGCCACGGCACCCACGTGGCGGGCACGATGGCCGGCACGGGTGAGGCCAGCGGCGGGATGGACGAGGCGCACGCCACCATCGGCATGTCCCCCGACGCCAGCATCCGCAGCTACGCGGCGAACGTCGCCGCGTCCCTGCTCAACACCGACATCCTCGCCGCCTACGACGACCTCATCACCAAGAAGCTCTCCGGCGAGAACGACGTCGTTGCGATCAACAACAGCTTCGGTGGCAGCATCGGCGCCGACTACAACCCCGACGACCCCCAGCAGATCGCCTACCGGACGGCGAACGAGGCCGGCATGCTCCCGGTCTTCAGCGCCGGCAACTCGGGCCCGGAGGACAACACCCTCGGGGTCCAGTGCCTGAACCCGTACGTGCTGTGCGTCGGCGCCTCGACGAAGACCGACGGCATCACCGCGTTCTCCTCGGTGGGTCGTCCCGCCGCTCCGCACCCGGTGGCACCCGGTGACGCGAGCGACGACGAGGACGATGCGCCGACCGCGTTCGACAACCACGATCGCCGCCTGGCGCGGGCGTTCGACCTCGGTGTCTACCGTCCCGGCATCGTCGCGCCCGGGGCCGTCATCAACGCCATGAGCGCCAACGCCGTCGCCTGCCGCACGGGGATGCCCGCACCTAGCGGGTGCTACGAGGAGCTCCAGGGCACGTCGATGTCGGCCCCGCACGTGACCGGCGCCGCAGGCCTGGTGACCGAGGCCTTCCGTGACGCCCACGGCCGCGACCCGAGTGCCGACGAGCTGCTCGACATCCTCGAGCGGTCGGCCATCACCCTGCCCGGCCACCCCGCCGAGCAGCAGGGCGCGGGTCGCCTCGACGTCGTCAACGCCGTCGAGCTGGCCCTGGCCTACCAGGGCGACGGCCTCAGCGAGCCGGACTGGGTCCCGGTCGGCACGCCGGCGCCGAACTACGCCGCCGGTGCGCACCCGGGTGGTGACACGCTGATCGCCGAGCAGGTCGGTTGCACCGGTGCCGGCAGCTTCAGCCTGAAGGATCAGGGGGGCGTGACCACCTTCGCGGTCCCGTCGGGTGTCCACGAGCTCACCGTCGACGTCGACTGGGGCGCGTACCACCCGGATGCGAACCTGTACGTCGAGCTGTTCCGTCCGGGTCACGACCCGGCGCGCTCCACCGACGAGCCCGGCCCCACCCGGACCTTCCCGGTCGCCGAGTCGGCGGGGCTGGTCCACACCGACCCCATCATCGACCCCGTCGGTCCTCCCGCGACGAACCGATCGGTGTCCTTCGCGGGGGCGGAGGGCGGCGAGTGGTCCCTCCGGGTGACCCACCGCATCGGTGGCACCATCCAACCCTGCCAGGACAGCGACAACACCGAGGACACCGCGCGCGCCGAGGGCTTCAGCTACGACGTCGCGGTCCACGCCACGCAGGTGAGCGACCTGCCGGCGACCACGCTCCACCGCGGCGACGCCGACGGTGACCAGGTCGCGCTGTTCGGCAGCGCCACCTACCCCGATCCGCTCGAGGGTGTCACGACCTGGGCCGCGCCGCGCAGCCAGCTCGACGCCGGTGGTGAGGTCGAGATCGCCGAGACGCTGTTCCTCACCGGAGGCCCCGGTGACCTGGTGACGATGGAGGGATCCTTCGGTCCCGAGGAACCGGACGGTGAGCCGCCGGCGCTGCAGAGCACCGAGACCTCGCTCGCCAACGACGACCTGCCGTGGAACCCGCTCGCCATCACCTGGCACGGGGAGTTCTCCGGCCGGATCGACGGCAACCTCCAGCTCGACTGGTGGTGGGCGACCCCGAACCCGACGGGTCAGCAGATCGGGGTGGAGGCGCACGTCACGGTCTTCGCCGACCCCGACCCGGACGGAGGCGAACAGCCCGAGCGGGTCGTGGCCCGCCAGGAGATCCGGCTGGACGTCGGACCCGACGCCGGTCCCGTCCAGAACCACAACACCGTCTTCGTGCGGGGCACGTTCGAGGAGACCCTCCAGATCCAGGTCTCGCCGGTCTTCGTGGACACCGGGCCCGGACTGACGGCGTTCTACGGGGCGGCGTCCACCCCCTCGTCCTTCGGCATCCCCGAGAGCGGCGAGGGTGAGGTCGCGGACACCGCTGCGCCACAGGACCTGCGGGTCACCGACCTCCAGGACGGGCTCCGTCTCGCCTGGGAGTCCGTCGACGGGGCGGAGGGCTACGCCGTCCACCGCTCGACCGACCCGCGCTTCGACACCGATGCGGCCACGCTGGTCGCGCAGACCGGTGGCACGGTGTGCCAGTCACCGCACGCGCCGACCTGGCCCGGCGCGAGCCGAGGAGGGCTGTGCTTCGTCGACCAGGACGTGACGCAGGGCACGACCTACTACTACCGGGTCGTGGCCCTCCCGGACGGTCAGCCAGGCGAGGCGTCGCTGCTCGGGTACGGGACCCCGACGTTCCCCGACCGACAGACACGCGTGCGGGTCGACCGCGTCTTCGGACCGGGCTACTGGGAGGATGCGTCGCTCGACGATCACCGGGCGATGCGGTGGAGCCACCTGTGGGACCGGCGTGGCCTCGAGGGGACCGACGAACCTCGGGCGCGGGTGTTCAGCCAGGGCGTCGGGAGCCTCGCGGTCACCGAGACCGACCCGGGCGAACCGACCGATCCGGGTGAACCGACCGATCCGAGTGGGCCGACCGATCCAGGTCAGCCGCAGCAACCGGCGGGTCCGGACGAGGCGCGCAGCACCGACCGCGTCTGCGACGACGCCGGCGCCTACCGCAACCCCTACTCGGACCTCCCTGGGGCCAACACCCACTACCGCAACATCCTGTGCATGACCGATCACGGCATCGCGCGGGGGTTCCGCGACGGCACCTACCGACCGCCAGCGGACGTGACCCGCGATCAGATGGCGACCTTCATCGCGAACATGATCGAACTCGAGCGGGAGCTGCCCGAGGCTCGTGGGCGCTTCAGCGACGTCGGTGAGGAGAGTCCCCACGGGGAGAACATCAACAAGCTCGCCCAGGCCGGCGTCGTCGAAGGGCGGGGTGGCGGCACCTACGCGCCACGCTCCCCCGTGACCCGCGACCAGATGGCCTCGTTCATCGCCCGAGCGATCGACTACGTCGATGACGGACGCGTGAACGGCTCGCAGCCACCGGGCGCGAAGGAGGGTGGCCACTTCCCGGACGTGCCGCCCGAGAACGTCCACAGCGACCGCATCGACGCGCTCCGCGAGCAGGGCATCACGCTGGGGTACCGCGACGGCAGGTACGGGCCTCGCGACCACACGCGTCGCGACCAGATGGCGTCGTTCATCATGCGGGCCTACGACTACATCGACGAGATGACCGGCTGAGGCACGCCGGGACGAGGGCAGCTGGCCGTCGTCGCTCGACACACCATCGTGGCCGAGCGGCGACGGTCAGCGGCTCGCTCGTCGAGCGGTGGGTAGGCCGAGCAGGGCGGCCACCGGCAGGACCGTCCGCGGCGCGTAGGGCTGGCGCCACATCCCGCCGTGCGCGGCGCCCTCGGCGAACAGCGCCAGGGGGTGATCGAGGTCGACGGAGGGGTCGCCTGCCCCGGCGTGGTGCAGGTCGTGCACCAGCGCCGCAGCCATCAGCGTGTTGCTCGTCGCGGGTTCGAACACCTCCACGTCGAACCGTGAGGCGCCCGCGTAGGCGGCCGCGAGGACGCGGTTCTTGGTCACCGAACGGGTCGAGGTGGCGGGTGCGACGTTCGCCGACACCCGGTAGCCCTCACCACGGGCGACACGGAGGCGCCACTGGGCGAGGCGTTTGGCGAGGGCGTAGTTCGGGCCCTGCTGCGGCACGAGACAGTCCGCCAACCCGTACGTGGTGCCGGCAGCGGACGCGATGGTGTCGGGGTAGTTCGGGGCGAACAGCCGCCCCCGGGAGGCGATGCCGAGGCCGCGACGCACGACCCCCGCCTCGGCGGCCCGCGCACGAGCCGCTGCCACCACCTCCTCGGGTGCGGCGTAGACGTCGGTCGGGGTGAGCAGGCCGGCCAGACCCGCGTCACCGCGCTCGGTGAGCAGGTCAGCCACGAGAACGTCGGCGGCCAGCGACACGCGGACGTTGTCGGCGCCGTCGGCGTAGACGTAGGTCCCGACGGTCAGCGGCCCGGCAGGGAGGGGGCGCAGCCACGCGGCCGCGGCGGGCAGCTCCTCGGTCAGGTCGAGCCCTGCGACGGCCGCGACGCGTCCGTCGTCCTCCCCGGTGACCGGCTCGCGGACCGGGATCAGCGCCGAGCCGCAGCCGGCCCTGACCTCGGCGATGATCCGCTCCCACAGGGACACCTTCGGCAGGTCCACCAGCGCGAGCTGGGCACCCCACCGGCTGAGGGCACCGACGGGACCCATCTCCGCACCGGCACCGAGGATGACGAAGGTCCGCCCCGAGAGGTCGAGCCAGCCCGGGTTGGCCGCGACGCGCTCGATCGCGGCGGCGAACGACGGCTCGATGGTCCCCGCGTCGACCCACCGCGCGAGCTGTTCGAGCAGGGGGTCGCCACGGAGGACCTCGCCGCGGTAGGGCAGCGCCAGTTCGGTCACGGGTTCACCACGCCCGGAGACCTCCGCCGTCGCCAGCTCGGTCGTCGGCGTCAGGTGCACCGCTTCCGGGAGGGGGACGCGCTGCCCGTCCCGCACGAACTCGAACCGGCCGTGGAGGGACGCCAGCCCGGCGCGGGCGACCCCGTCGGCTTCGTCACCCGCCTGCAGTTCGGCTGCCACCAGGCGTCGGAAGTGGTCGATGTAGCCCTGGTGCCACGCGCCCTCGGCCTCGATGGCGGTGGCGAGATCGAGGTCGATCGCACGGGCGGCGTCGGCGAGCACGGCCCGGCCCGTCGCCGTGGTGCTCCTCGAGCCGCCCACCCTCGGGAACTGCACCCCTCGGGCTCGGTCGGTGTCGGGCAGCGTGTTGGTGGCCACGGTCCGCGCTCCATGGAGAGGAGCCGGCAGCGTCCGACAACCTGACGCCGACGTCAAGTCTCCGACCGGCCGGGGACGGCTGCCCGGCCCTCGTTGCGCTCGGTACGGTCGATCGACGGGAGGTGGCACGGTGACGGTGCGGTTCGCCGCCGGACGTCCCGACGTTGTGGCTCCAGGCGTGCGCGGGACCGAAGTCACGCAAGAACCGGAACCACCCCTGACCTGCGTCCGGACGACGGCGACGTGGATCGTGAGGTCGATCGGCTGCTGGCCCTCGGCGCCAGCCGTGCCGACGTGGGCCAGACCGGGCAGGAGGCGTTCGTCGTCCTGGCCGACCCGGAGGGCAACGAGTTCTGCGTCCTTCGCCGCGCGCCGCGCGCGACGCAGCCCTAGTCGGCGGCCCCGGACGTCGGTCTACGCGGGGACGGGTGCGTCGACCCCGTTCCTCGAGCACTCGTTGGACGACTGGCGCCACGTCCTCGACGTGGACCTCAGCCGAGGAGATCGCGCACGCCATCGCCTACCTCGCCTCGCCCGAGGCGTCGTACACCACCGGCGAGTCCCTGATCGTCGACGGCGGACTGATGCTGATGGCCGCCGAGGCGAACTCCCGCCTGAAGGACTGACCCGCTCCGCGTCGCCTACGGTCCGTCGCTCATCGACGGAGGACGGGGACGTGGACGAGGTGGCAGCGAAGGCCGACCTGCACCGCTACCTGCAGGTCGCCCGTGATGCGATGCTGTGGAAGCTCGAGGGGCTGTCCCCCTACGACGTGCGCCGCCCGCTGGTGGCCACGGGGACCAACCTCCTCGGCCTCGTCAAGCACCTGGCCGGGGTCGAGTCGGGCTACTTCGGGGCGGTGTTCGATCGCCCCTTCCCCGAACCTCTGCCCTGGATGGCGGACGACGCCGAGTGGAACGCCGACATGTGGGCGACCGTCGACGAGTCCCAGGACGACGTCCTCGCGCTCTACGACCGGGTCCGCCGGCACGCCGACGCCACCATCGAGGCCCTACCGCTGGACGCGATCGGCCGGGTGCCGTGGTGGGAGCCCGACGGCGAGGTGACCTTGCACCGGGTCCTCCTGCACGTGGCGACCGAGACCCACCGTCACGCCGGGCACGCCGACATCCTGCGGGAACTCATCGACGGTGCGGCGGGGCTGCGGGCGACGGCACGCAACCTGCCACCGGGCGACGAGGCGTGGTGGACCGCGCACCACGAGCACCTGGAACGGGTCGCCCGTGAGTCCGCCGAGCGCGACGGCTGACCGAAGGAAGGCCCGTCACCTGCGGAGGTGGACCCGCTCGCCGTGGGGGCCGAAGATCGCGATCAGCTCCACGGGTCCGTCGATCGCGCCGAACCAGTGGGGGACGACGGTCGAGAACTCGACCGCCTCCCCGGGTTCGATGACCAGATCGTCGTCCCCGAGCAGCAGGCGCAGCCGACCGCTCAGCACGTACATCCAGTCGTGGCCCTCGTGGACCGGCAACGGGTCGGGCGGGGTGTCGCGGCTGGGGTCGACCAGGAACCGGTAGGCGTGCAGCCCGCCTGCCGGACCTCGGTGGGTCAGGGGCCAGCTCGTCAGGCCCCACCTGGTACGCGGTGGCAACCGGACGCGCGGATCGTGCACCACCGCGGGACCGAGCAGTTCGTCGAGGGTGACACCCAAGGCTTCCGCCAACCCAGGCAGGTGATCGATCGCCAGCCGCCGCTTGCCCGACTCGAGCCGGCTGAGCGTCGACACGTCGAGGTTGGCCACCTCGGCGACCTGCTGCAGGGTCAGGCCCCGCTCGGTCCTCAGTTGGCGGAGCCGGGTGCGGACCCGCTGGTCCAGCGGCGTGTCGGATCCGTCGTCAGCCACCGGTCCTCCTCGCCGCGGTCCGTGCCGTTCCGGCAAGCCATGTTGCCACCCGGAGGGGCGAGCGTCACCCCGTCGCGGCGATCGCGCGACGGACCGCGGCGGCCGCGACCTCGATGTCGTCCTCGGTGGTGGCGTGGTCGCTGACGCTGATCCGGAGCGAGGCGACCCCGCGCCGGACGGTGGTCCCGAGCCAGATCACACCCTCGCGCTGGACCTCGGCCGCGACCGCCAGGGTCCACGCGTCGTCGTCGCCGACGCGCACGAGGGCCTGGTTGAGCACCACGTCGTTGAGGACGGTGACCGCCGGGTCCTCGAGGAGGAGGTCGACGAACCGGCGGCTGTGGTCGCAGCAGCGGGCCACCATGGCACCCACGCCGTCGCGCCCGAGCGAGCGGAGCGCCGTCCAGATCGCGAACGCCCGCGCACGACGTGAGCTCTCGGGCGTCCAATCGGTGCCGTCCCGGCCCCCGTCGGTGCGGGCGAGGTAGGAGGCCGACAACCGCAGCGCGCGACGGTGGGCCTGCGGGTCGGCGCAGACCACGAACCCGCTGTCGTAGGGGACGTTGAGCCACTTGTGCCCGTCGGTCGCGCAGGAGTCGGCGAGGTCGATCCCGTCGACGAGGTGGCGGTGGGCGGGCGAGGCGGCGGCCCACATCCCGAAGGCGCCGTCGACGTGGACCCAGGCACCGGCGTCGTGGGCGACCTCACAGACCGCACGCAGCGGATCGAACGCCCCGGTGTTCACGTTGCCGGCCTGGGCGCACACGATGGCGGGTCCGTCCCCGATCGCCGACCGCAGGTGCTCGGCCCGCATCCTGCCCTGTTCATCGGCTGGGACGACCACGACGCGCCGTTCCCCGAGACCGAGGAAGCGCAGGGCCCGTCCGATGGTGGCGTGGCGCTCCTCACCCACGACCACCGTCACCGGGGGTGCGCCGTGCAGTCCGTCGGCGTCGACGTCCCACCCGACCCGGTGCAGCACCTCACCACGTCCGACCGCGAGGCCGGCGACGTTGGCCATCTGCGCGCCGGTGGTGAAACCGACCGACGCATCGCCGGGCAGACCCAACAGCTCGAGCAGCCAGCCGGCGCAGATCGACTCCAGCGCCGCTGCCGTCGGCGACAGGACCTGGAAGCCGGCGTTCTGGTCGTAGGTCGACGCGAGCCAGTCCGCCGCCAGCGACGCGGGCAGCACCCCTCCCTCGACGAACCCGAAGTAGCGGCCTGCGTTGGTCCGCACCAGGCCGGGGGCTGCCTCGCGGGCGAGCGCCTCGACGACCGCGAGCGGGTCCTGCCCGGTCTCGGGCAGGGGGCCGCCGAGCGCCGCGACGAGGTCCGCGATCAGGGCGGGCTGGGACACGGGTGCGTCGATGCCGGCGGCGAGGTGGTCGGCCGCGAGCTCGGCGGTGCGCAGGAGCAGGCGTCGCGGATCGGGTGCGGCGGGATCCAACGCGGCTCCGGTGCTCGTCGGCGGTACGCGACCCGGAGCCTACGAGCCCGGTCCCGGCCCGACGGGTCCACCGGGACGCAGGTGGCACCCACCGGCGAGGGCATCTCACGCCGTCGGGTAGCGGACCTCGGACTCGCGGTCGAGGAACGCGCCGTAACGGGCCGCGGCAGCGTGGACCGCGTCCACCTCGTCACCCGTGAGCTCGCGCAGCAGCTCGAGATCGAACCGGACCGTGCGGTCGGTCACGGTCCGCCGCATACCACCCACCATCTGCTGGTCGACCAGCACCATCCCGACGGTGGCGGGGCGGTCCGGTGACCGCAGGCCCGCGACGTCGAGCACGTCGCGGGAGTCCTGGACACCGTTGTGGAACTCGTCGAGGACCTGCAGCAGGTGGGCACGCGGTGCGGCGGGCACATCGCCCGGTGGCGGCGGGTCGTGGAACCAGAACGTGCGATCGCCGTGCTCGAAGGTCTCGAGCTGGTCGGTGACGGCCGCCAGCCCCGCACGGGCGTCGGTCAGCGTCAACGACGCCCAGTAGGCGAGGTCGCGATCGGTGACGGGGCCGTGCGATCGGACGTAGCGCAGCGCGAGCTCGGCGAGGGCGGCGTCGCGGTCGAGCTGCCGCGCTTTCGGGGCGCGATCGGCGAGCAGTGCGTGGGTGTGTCGACCGTCGCGCAGCGGGCCCGAACAGATCAGCGCCTCGAGCTCGGCGTCGCCGAGGAGGACGCCGAGCGGACGCCCCTCCCCCGGGAGGCCAGCGCCGACCAGGACCTCACCGAGCTCGGCGCGCGTACGGGCGCGGCCGTCGGCCAGACAGCTCGCGATGACGTCACAGGCACGGGTACGGGTGGCCGCGTCGATCCCGAGCTCACGGGCACCCTGGTCGTAGGTGCGGCGCACGCCACGACGGGTGACATCGAGCAACCAACGGATGTCGGCCGGCCGCACCAGGTGCCAGGTCGGCCGCAGCACGTGGGTGCGCAGGATCTCACCAGCGTCGAAGGCGCGGTCGTAGGCCGCCTGGTCCGGTGACGTGGTCCGGGTCGCGACGGCCCATGCTGCCTGCGACGGGTTCTCCCCCTGGACGGCGAGCATGCCATCGACCACCGCCTCGGCCGACGGGTAGGTGTGACCCCACAGCCGCATGGTGTGAGCCCGCCACCGAGCGATCATCCGGTCATCCACATCGCACCTCCGGGCGAGGTGATGTCTACCGGACGCCGCGGACCGCGCCGGTCCGCGGTGCGGGTGCGACCTCCGATCCCGCAGTAGGTTCCTCGACGGGCGAGGGACCGGACGAGGATGGTCAGCGAGGACGCGACGGCCCGCCACGGGGAGGGCGCCGGTGGCGACCCACCGGATGCGGTGACGAGCGCTGTCGGACCCGAGGGGTTCGTCCGCACGCTGGCTCCCTTCGACCGCCTCCCCGCCGCAGCGCTCGACGCCGTGATCGCGGCGCTGGAGGTGACCTACGTCCCCTCCGGAACCCGGGTGCTGCAGCACGGCAGCCCGTCGAGCACCCACCTGCACATCGTCCGCAAGGGCACGGCGTTGGTGTCCCGCGACGGGGTGGCGCTCACCAGCGTCGAGGCCGGCGAGTGGTTCGGGATGACCTCCATCGTCAACGACCGCCCGGTCGACGTCGACGTCGACGCGGTCGACGACCTGCTCGTCTACCGGCTGCCCGCCGCGGTGGTCCGCGACCTGGCCTCCTCGCCGGCGTTCGCGCCGGAGGTCCGAGGTCTCGCCAGCAGGCTGCGTGCCGCCACGGTGGACAGCGCCGTGCGGACGCGGCTCGTGCCGACGGCGCCGGTGGCCACGCTCTCCACCCGCGAGCTGGTGGCCGCGCCGGCGGACGCCGACGTCGAGACGGTCGCCCGGATCATGCGCGATGCGCAGGTCAGCTCGGTGGTGCTGCGCTGCGAGCCACCCGCGATCGTGACGACGCGGGACCTGCGCGATCGGGTCCTCGCCGCGGGGCTCGGACCGCGGACGCCCGCCAGGAGCGTCGCCTCGCAGCCGATCCTCGCGGTCGACGCCGGCACGCCGGTCGTCGAAGCGCGGGACCGGATGCTCGAACGGGCCATCCACCACCTCGGGGTCGAGCGTGACGGGCAGCTCGTGGCCGTCATCACCACCGGGGACCTGCTGCGCGAGGACGCGTCGAGCCCGTCGCACGTGCAGCGCGAGATCGCGACGTCGTCACGGGGCGCGGGACCACAGCTGCGCGAGCGCCTCCACACCACGGTCGCCCAGTTGCTGAGCGGCGGACTGTCCCCGCTCGAGGTGACCCGCACGGTCTCGATGCTGACCGACGTGCTCCTGCGCCGCGCCACGGAGCTGGCCATCGACGACCTCGGTCCTCCACCGGCACCGTTCGCGTGGCTGACCCTCGGGTCGGACGGCCGCCGTGAGCAGACCCTGCTGACCGACCAGGATCACGCGATCGTCCACGGCGAGGTCGACGCCGACGGCGCCGAGTGGTTCCAGGCGTTCGCGACCGACGTGTCCACCCAGCTCGCCGACGCGGGCCTGCCGTACTGCGACGGCGGGGTCATGGCGACCAACTGGTCGGGGACGCTGCCGGCCTGGCGGGAACGGTTCGAGGGCTGGCTCGACGAGCCCGACGTGCAGGCCCTCTACCGCACCAGCATCTTCCTCGATCACCGGGTGGTCGCCGGGACGCTCGAGGTCGACGTCCTCGACGAGGTGGTGCGGGCCCGACGCAGCGATCGGGTGCTGCTGGCGCGGCTGGCCGCCGGCGCCGGGGTGCAGCGGCCACCGCTCGGGCTGCTGCACCGGGTGCGGAGCACCGCCGCGCACACCGTCGACCTCAAGGCCGGCGGCATCAACCCGATCGTGTCGCTCGCCCGCGTCCTGGCCATCGAGGCCGGCGCCACCACGCGGTCCACCGTCGATCGCCTGGCGGCCGCGGCGGCCGCTGGCGGGCTGAGCCAGGACGCAGCGGAGGAACTCACCGAGGCGTTCGGGTTCCTCCAGGGGCTGCGGATGCGCGAACACCTCCGCGCCTGGCACGACGGGACGTCGGCGTCCAACGACGTCCGGCTCGACGCGCTGGGCCCGACCCGGCGACGCCACCTCAAGGACGTCTTCGTGGAGGTCGCGCGGATCCAGCGGGCCACCATCCACCGGCTCGGCGGGGACGAGGTGTCCCGGTGACCGGCGTCGCCCGTCCGAGCGTGATCTGATGCGCCTGCACCGTTCCCGCGATCCGCGCCGGCTGCTCGCGCTCGATCTGGAGACCACGGGCTACGACGCGCGTCACGCCGAGGTCCTGGCGATCGGCACGGTGCCGGTCGTCGACGGCGTCATCCGCATCGGCGCCGCGAACCAGACCCTGGTGCGCCCGGTCGATCGCTCGGCGGTCGAGGGCATCGTCGCCCACCACATCCGCCCGTCCGAGGTCGCCGATGCCCCCCCGCTCGCCGACGTGCTACCCGGCCTGGTGGCGGCGATCGAGGCCGTCGACGCGCTGCTCGTCCACCACGCCCACCTCGACGTCGCCGTGCTGCGTCGAGCGTGCGCCGCGACGGGCCTCAGCTGGCCGAGGCCCCGGGTCGTGGACACCGTCGATCTGATCGGACGGGTCCGTCGGCGTGAACGCGCGATCCGGTCCGGCCGCAAACTCCCCCACGACCTGGCCGGCGCGCGGGCCGCGTTCGGCCTGCCGCCCCACCTCGCACACGACGCCCTCGCGGACGCGGTCGCGACCGCGGAGCTCTACCTCGCGCTGCGATCGCGCCTCGCACGATGACGAACCTGCCCGGCCGGACCGGACCCGGCCTGACCTCGTCGCCGTTGCCGCGGTGGGTCCGCCGATCGTTGTGGTTCGGGTTGGTCGCGGTCACCCTCTACATCGCCGGATGGGTCATCGCGGGCCAGGTGCGGACCGGGTACTCCCCCACCACGCAGGCGATCAGCGAGCTGTTCGAGCTCGGCGCACCGTGGACGTCCCGGGGCCCGTTGACGGTCGGTCTGGCACTGTCGGGGCTCGCGTTCCTGGTGCTGGCTCCGGCGCTGCACCGGGCGCTTCCCGGGGACGGGTTCTTCGGGCCCGTGCTGGTCGTGCTCGCCGGCGTGGGCACCCTCGGCGTCCTCGCGGCTCCGTGCACCGAGGGCTGCCCAGGGTTCGGGACCACCGGGACCGACACCTGGCACGTGATCACCGCGGGCGTCGGCTACAGCGCCCTGGCGTCCGCGCCGCTGGCGTTCGGGTGGCGCCTCCGCCGTGACTGGCCGAACCTCGCCTGGTGGTCGGTGACCATCGGCGCGCTGAGCGTGGCGCTGTTCGCCATCCACGTCGCGGGGCTCATCCCGACCGCCACGGGACTCCAACAACGGTTGTTCAACACGGTGGCCGACGCCTGGTACGTGCTGGTCACGATCGTGGTGCTCCGGCACGGTGCGGACCGCCGGATGGACGCCGCGGACCGGAGGTCCTCGTGAGCACCCGGATCGACGCCGTCCTGTTCGACCTCCACCAGACGCTCGTCGACGGTGGCGACGCGCACCGTTGGGTCGATCTGGCGTGGGCACACCTGGGTCGTCACGGTCCGGTCGCGCTCCGCGACGGCGTCCCGATCGCCGACCTCGCCGCCTGGCTCGACGACGTGTGGCAGCACGCCGCGGTGATCGACTCCCACGGGGAACGCGACCTCGACGGGGACGCGCACCGGCAGGTGTTCCTCGACACGGCCGCGTCCGCACCCGGCGTCGATGCCGAGCTGGCGGCCGCCCTCTACGCCACGCTGCCGGACGCGCTGACCGCCTACGACGACGCGGAGCCGGTGCTAGCCGCGCTCCGCGGCAACGGCGTGCGGACCGCGGTGCTGTCCAACATCGGCTTCGACGTCCGGCCGCTGCTCGAACGGTCCGGCCTCAGCGCGCTGCTGGACACCGTCGTGCTCTCGTTCGAGGTCGGAGTCAAGAAGCCGGATCCCGCGATCTTCCAACTCACCCTCGACCGCCTGGAGGTCCCACCCGAGGCGGCGCTGATGGTCGGTGACAGCTGGCGCGACGACGGCGGTGCCGCCGCGCTCGGGGTACGCACGCTCGTGCTGCCGCGGACGCGGGGTCCGATCCACGGGCTCGACGCGGTCCGCCGCCTGGTCGGCACCTGACGCCGATCGCCTCAGCTGGCGAGCAGTTCGTCGAGGCGCTCGTAGCCCTCGCGGACCCCGACGTCCATCCCGCTCGACAGCATCGCATCTCGCCCCTCGAAGGAGTCGAGCATGGAACTGGTCACGAGGCGCGTGCGTCCGTCACCGAGGTCCTCGAACGTGAGGGTGTCGAGCGACACCCCGTCGGGGAACCCCTCGTAGGTGAAGGTCTGCACGATCCGCTCCGGTGCTCGGACCTCGTGGAACGCGCCGTAGAAACGGTACTCACCATCCGCGTCGGCGTGCGTGTAGCGGTAGGACCCGCCGGTGCGGCAGTCGTAGTGCTCGACGGTCAGCTGCAGGCCCCGCGGCCCGAGCCACTGGACGACCAGGTCGGGATCGGTGTGTGCCCTGAAGACCTTCTCCGGCGGCGCGTCGAACTCGCGGGTGATACGCACGACGGGCAGGTCCGGGTCGACGCTGATCTCGGTCTCGTGGTGGATGACGGTGCTCACGTGTCTGCTCCTCGCTGCGATGGGCGGGCGGCGGGTGGGGTGGGTGCCACGTCGTCCGGCAGGGACGCCAGGACGTCGTCGAGGCGGCGGTAGCGCTCCTCGGCCTGACGGCGGTAGCGCTCGATCCAGGCGGTCATGAGGTCGAAGACCTCCGCGTCGAGGTGGACGGGTCGGTGCCGGCCGTCGCGGCTGCGGCGCACAACGCCGGCGTCCTCGAGCACCTTGAGGTGCTTGGACACCGCCTGGACCGACACGTCGTACGGCTCGGCCAGGGCGGTGACGGTCGCGTCGGCGACCGTCAGGCGGGCGACGATGTCGCGGCGGGTCGGATCCGCCAGGGCCGCGAACACCGCTGACAACGCATCCGCCACGTCGACCTCCGTCCGCTTCATGTTCAACTGAGCGGTTGAACGTCATCACCATCGCACGAACCGCACCCATCGTCAACCGCCTGGTTGAACGATCGCATCGCGGCAGCCACGAGGGTCGACGGTTATCGTCGACGGCGGCCGATCGTGAGGAGTGCCGAGGATGGGAGCGGCGTCGGAGGGGGCGACCAACGCCGGTGACGTCTCCAGCGAGCTGCACCGCAGCGAGGAGCGCTTCCGCCTGCTGGTCGAGAGCGTGGTCGACTACGCCATCTTCCTGCTGGACCCGACCGGTCACGTCGAGAGCTGGAACAGCGGCGCCGAACGGCTCAAGGGCTACGCACGCGACGAGATCGTCGGTCGCCACTACTCGATCTTCTACCCACCGGAGTACCGCGAGGAGCGGCTACCGCAGCGCTTGCTCTCCGAAGCGCTCGAGCACGGGCACGTCGAGCACAGCGGCTGGCGAGTCCGCAAGGACGGCAGCCGGTTCTGGGCCAACGTCACGATCACCACGCTCCGCGACGACGCCGGTCGGCACCGTGGGTTCGCGAAGGTCACCCGTGACATGACCGAGGTGCACGAGAACGAGCGGGCACGCGAGGAGGCGCTGCTGGAGCGCAAGCACGCGCTGGACCGGCTCGAGGAGCTGGTGCGCTGGCGTCAGGACTTCACCGATCGGATCATCCACGACCTGCAGACGCCGGTGACGTCCATCGCGGCCTTCGCCGACCTGCTGCGGGGCGACGACCTCTCGGAGGCGGAACGCGCGGAGTTGCTCGAGCGGATCGCATCCAACGCCGGGACCGTCCAGCACCTGGTCGACGATCTCCGGACCTACACCCAGTTGTCGAGCGGCCAGGTCGAGCTGCGCACCGAGCAGCTCCCGCTACGACCTCTGGTGACCCGCCTGCTCGACGACATGGCGCCCATCCTGGCCGGGCACGCGGTGGACCTCGATGTCGACGGTGTCGCGGTCCAGGTCGACCCGCAGGCCTTCGAACGCATCCTGCGCAACCTGCTCGCGAACGCGGCACGACACACCCCCGCGGGGACCGCCATCCGGGTCACGGGTCGGTCGGGGGCCGATGCGACCGTCATCACCGTGGCCGACGACGGGCCGGGCATCCCTGGCCACCTCCTGCCCCGCGTCTTCGCCCGGTTCGAGAGCGGCGGTCGTGGTGGCATGGGCCTCGGGTTGACCATCGCCAGGAGCTACGCCGAGCTTCACGGCGGCAGCATCGACGTCGACAGCGAGGCGGGCGAGGGGACCCGCTTCCGGGTCACCCTGCCGGTAGGTGACCGCCCCGCCCGACGGTGAGGCGGGACGGTCAGGTGCCTCGTCGACGCAGCGCGGTCGCGCTGCCGAGAAGCACGAACGCGAGGAGGGCCAGGGCTGCCGGCCCCACGGTCGTCGGCAGCTGCGCCCCGGCCGGTTCCGACGCCGCGCCGAGCATGCGCGTGCCGGCGCCCGGCCGGTCCGCTGGCGTGCCAGCGCCGGGTCGATCCGCCGGTGGGCCACCACCAGGTCGGTCCGCGGGCGGAGCTGCACCGGGCCCGTCGGCTGGTGGCTCGTCCCCTGTTGCGCCGCCGTAGGGGGCCGAGACGGGCGCCGGACCCATCGGCGTCCCGCCGTACACGACCTCGCCCCGCTCGTCCTGGTAGGTCAACCAGGTGACGGCCGCATGGAACCCGTGGCCGGGCTGGGAGTAGTCGCACACCCCGTCGGGGAACGTCGCCCGGAGCGCGGCCTGCTCATCGGCGCTGAACACGTCGGCGAAGCGCTGCCCTGCGTAGTCGAAGTCCTCGAGCGGCATCGTGCGGCAGTCGAGCGTGTCGTCGGTGAACCCGACGACCGCGTCCCCACCACCGGCCTCGATCCGCGGCGACGAGAAGATGGTCGGGTCGACGGTGCCGCGGCACACCTCGAGCGGCACGTCGAGGCCGTCGAGGCCGACGCAGCGTTCGGCGATGCCCGCCTCGTCCTTGGCGTCCACGATCTTCTGGGCGAGCGGGACGTCGCGGGTGTCGGCCTCGACCGCGGCCAGCCACTCGTCCATCGCGCGGATCGAGTCGTCCACGAACGACAGGTCACCGAGCAGCGGGGTCTGACCCTCCCAGAACACCTGGTTGTCGGCGTGGCCGTGCTCACGGATGAGCCGGTCGCGCATCGAGTACTTGCGGTAGACGTCGTGGAACGCGCCCGGCTCGGGACCACCGAGATCGATGATCGCCACCTCGTCGAGGTGGGCGCCCGTGTTGACCGCACCGCTGCGGTAGACCCGCTCCTGGGCGAGGGGGTCGGCCTCGGTGCGCTCGGCGATCGGCTCGAAGTCGATGTCGTAGCCGCCGACACCGGCGTTCAGCGCGGCGAACTGCGACGGCGTCAGGGGCGGCCGGGTCGGATCGGTGAGGTCGTTGTTCAGGAACGCGAGCAGCCCCGACAGCCCGTACTGGACCCCGACGTTGCTGATCGGTCGACGCGCGAACCCCTGCTCGTCCACGCCGAAGACGTTGCCCATGTAGTCCTGGAAGGAGCACCGCACGCCGTCGGGGTTGTCCTGGCTGTAGACGTCCTCGGTGGGGACACCTGGGCAGGACCGTGATGGGTCCCCGCTGTTGGGGATCACCTCGGTGAAGGTGATCTGGTTGGCGGGGTTGGCGTGCCCGAAGATGCTGGGCCACTGGGCGGGCAGGATCCCGGTCTCGATGCTGCCCGGCCCTTCGAGGAAGGCACGCAGCCCGACGTAGTCGACGTACTGCTGGGCCGAGCTCCACGCGTCGATGAAGCTGCACTGCGGGGTGATGCCCTGGTAGACGCCGGGGTAGGCGTTGGCGACCTGCTGCTGCACGAGGCTGCCGCCGCTGCAGCCGCTGCCGATCGTGTAGCGGATGGGACCGAACCGTTCGGCGACCATCTCCTTGGTGACGATGAGCGACTCGGCCTGGGTGACCAGGTTGCAGTTGTGGCCGGCGTTGTCGAGGGCGTGGCTGGCGACGGCGAAGCCCTGCGAGAGCGCGTCCTCGAACAGCACCGCGGGCGCGCTGCCGGAGGCGTAGGAGGTGTCGCAGCTGACGCCGTGGGTGAGCACCAGCTTGTTGGCGTACCCCGGGTTGTCGGCGGTCGGGTCGGGCCAGTCGCCCTGGGCCGGGTCCCACAGGGCCGCGATGCGGTACTGGTCGCGGAGGCTGTAGCCGATCTCCTCACGGACGATGAACGGCACCTCGTCGCCGTCGTCGGTCGTGGTGGTGGCCACGTCGGACGGCGGGTCGTCGGGGTCGTAGGGCCGTAGGCCCGTCACGATCTGCTGACCGGCCAACGCCGGAGTCGGCACGAGCTGCTCCAGCGGGTTCGTCGAGCGGTAGTGGTACCGGACGGTCGGCCCCTGGCTGCAGTCGGACTGATCCGACCCGTTGGTGCAGGTCCAGGGCTCGATCAGCGGGCCGGAGAAGACCGGTCCCCCGAGCGGCGCGTTGGTCACTGTGATCCGCGCACCACGCCCGTCGGGCAGCTCGGCCTCGATGACGTTCTCCCCGAGGTCCAGGCCCGTCACCAGCCCGAGGGCCGAACCGTCCGGCTGGGGCACGAACGCGTCGGTGACCTCACGGCCGTCGTCGGTGACCCGCAGGTCCGCGACGGACGCGTCGGAGGGCGCGGTCAGGCGCAGCAGCGCGTCGCCCCCGGTGACCAGGTCACCGCGTCCCGACGCGACCTCGATGACCACCACGGACGTGTCCGTGTCGGCGGCGTCCTGCGCCGACGCGACCGCCGGCAGCGAGGCTGCGGCGGCGGTCGCCAGTGCGGTGAGCAGGACGAGGGATCGACGCACGGCTGGCTCCAGGACGCAGGGGATGGCTCCGAGGTGTTCGCCCCGGCGGCCGACGGCTCCTGCCCCGTCCCGGTGAGAAGCCGTCTCACGGCATCCGCGCCGGTGGACGGCTGTGGTCCGAGCTGCTGGGGTAGCTCCTCGCCGACGGCCGGTAGCCTCGCGCCATGAGCGAACGCAACGTCCTCGGCGGCGACCTCGAGCCCTGCAGCCACGACCCGGTCACCGGCTGGTTCCGGGACGGCACGTGCCGGACGGCACCGGACGATCACGGCAGCCACACCGTCTGCGCCGTGGTCACACCCGAGTTCCTGGCGCACCAACGGGCGCTCGGCAACGACCTCATCACCCCACGGCCGGAGTTCCGCTTCCCGGGCCTGACGCCCGGTGACCGCTGGTGCGTGACCGCGGTCAACTGGCTGCGAGCGCACCACGACGGTGCCGCCGCACCGGTCGCCCTCGCGGCCACCAGTGAGCAGGCCCTCGAGGTCGTGCCCCTCGAGGTCCTGCGCGAGCACGCCGTCGACGTCCCCGACGATCCCCGCGGCCTCGACGCGCCCTGACCCGACCTCGGAACGGTCAGCCGGCCGGGTCGTCCGGGAGGTCGAGCAGTTCGAGGACCCGCTCGGGGGGCCGTCCGACGACGGCCCGGCCTCGGTGCACGATCACGGGACGTTCGAGCAGGACGGGTTCGGCCGTGAGGGCGGCGATCAGTTCGTCACGGTCCGCGTCGCGCAGCCCGAGCTCGCGGTAGCGCTGCTCCCCCGTCCGGACGATGGTCCGGGGATCATCGGTACCGAGCTGCTCGAGCAACCGCTCCACCTCGGCGCGGGTCGGCGGGTCGGTGAGGTAGGTGCGGACCTCGACGTCGACCCCACGCTCCTCGAGCAACGCCAGCGCCCCGCGGGACTTCGAGCACCGCGCGTTGTGCCACACCGTCGCCTCCGCCACCTGACCTCCTCCTCGCCGTGGGGTCGGGGGACGCTACCGCCCGCCCCCGCGCCAGCAACAAGCAACCGATGGTTGCGTCATCAGCCCCGTGGCTCTACGCTCTAACGCAACCGATGGTTGCGTGAAGTCAGGAGCGGTCATGGAGTACGCCAGCATCGAACGTCAGATCCGCATCGAGGCCCCACCCGAGGTGGTCTTCGAGGTGATCAGCCAGCCCGAGCACGTCCGTGATTGGTGGAACGCCACGTCGGACGTCGCACCCGTACCCGGCGCCAGCGGCGAGCTGGTGTGGGCCGACGGTGATGACCCCCGGGCCCACGTGGAGCGGATGACCATCGTGGTCGCCGAACCACCCCGTCTGTTCACCTTCCGCTGGACCCACCCCGAGAGCGAGGACGCGGTCGACGGCAACTCGCTGCTGGTGACCTTCGAGCTCACCCCCGACGGGCCCGGGACGGTGCTCCGCCTCACCGAGACTGGGTTCCGCGAGCGGGGTTGGGAGCTCGCCCGGCTGGAGGAGCAGTACCGGGACCACGTCACGGGCTGGGACACGTTCGTGCCTCGCCTCGCCGAGGTCGCCGAGCGGCTGGTGGCGACGCGATGACGGTCGCCATCGACGACGACCTGTGGGCGGCGATCGGGGATCCCACCCGCCGCCGACTGCTCGATCTGCTGCTCACGGCCCCCACCGCGACAGCGACCACGCTCAGCGGTCAGCTACCGGTGACGCGGCAGGCGGTGGCCAAGCACCTCAGCGTCCTCGATCGGGTCGGCCTGGTCGAGGCGACCACCGCCGGCCGCGAGAAGCGCTACCGGGTCGACGAGGCCCAGCTGGCGCGCGCCGTCGCGCAGCTCAACGCCGTCGGCGACACCTGGGACGCCCGACTGCGCCGGATCAAGGCCATCGCCGAG
The DNA here is from genome assembly GCF_000969705.1 of Nitriliruptor alkaliphilus DSM 45188. GTDB lineage: Bacteria > Actinomycetota > Nitriliruptoria > Nitriliruptorales > Nitriliruptoraceae > Nitriliruptor > Nitriliruptor alkaliphilus. Next base: position 2,903,949 of record NZ_KQ033901.1, on the reverse strand, counting down.
AACATCCAGCGCCGCACCTGAACCCGACATCGGCCGCGATCGCGACCGCACCGGAGCAGATCAGATCAGCTGGGACCTTCGCACCGAGGGCGATCACACGATCGTGGTGTTCGCCCACCGTGGCTGGCGGGAGCCCGTCGAGTTCATGCAGCCTCACGGCAGGGGGGACACGGGCTGCGCCGATTCTTCGGGCGGGTGGTCCTCCGGGCTGCGGTCGCGGGTCAGCTCCGAGCCGAGCAGCAGCATCAGTGCGCATGCGACCGCGATGCGCGATCCCAGGCCGAACAGGTAGGGCGTGAGTGACGCTCCCCCGCCCTGCGGCATCGGGATGGCCCAGAGGTTCAACGCGGCGTGGAAGATGGCCGCCACGAAGGCGCTGCCGCGGGTGTGGCGGAACACCCAGGTGTAGACGATCGCGGTGAACGGGAGGTCGATGAACAACAGGACCACGGGCGCGCTCTCCAGGGAGGCTCCCTCGGTCCACGCCAGCGGCAGGTGCCACGCCGCCCACGCGACACCCAGCAGCAGACTGGCAGGGACGGCCCGGAACCGGAGCAGCAACAGCGGCAGCGCGTAGCCCCGCCACCCGCCCTCCTCGCCGAACCCGTCCGTCAGCGTCAGCACCATGAACACCGGCAGGAACGCGATCGGGCCGAGCTCCAGGGCGCCGGGACGCAGGGCCGAGAAGGGCTGGCCGAACAGCACCGCGAGACCCGCGGCCACCGACCAGACCAGCGCTGGCCCGAGGACGATCACCGCGTACCAGACCCTCGGGACCCGGACCCGCGTCAGCCGCTGCCACAGCTCGCGGGGACCGGCGCGCCCAGCTACCAGCGCCGCAGCCAGCAGCGCCGCGACCAGCGGCCCCCAGCTCCAGGCCCGACCGATCGTGACCGGCCAGTCGCTGTCGAGCGCACCGACCCCGACCAGCGCGCGGGGGACCCAGACCACCCACGTGACGGCGAACGCCAGCACGAAGAAGGCAGCGAGAGGATGACGTCGCGCGAGCGCCCGCATGAGCTTCCTGACCGAAGTGAGCCGGAGGCCCTGGGGCCGTTGCCGGGATGCTCGGACGCACGTGGTCGGCCGGTCAACGACACGCGCGTGGCGCGCATCCGGGCAGCGTCACCGCGACCGCCGGCTGCCATCCGGCCAGCGGTGCCACTCGTGATGCCGGTGGCTCCTGCGGCCGGGGTGCGTGTCTGCTCGTCTGCGACGGACGTCCCTGCCGCACCCCCGATCGGAGCATCGCGTGTCACGGCTCTTCCACCTCGTCGACGTGTTCTCGTCGGTGCCGTTCGGCGGCAACCCCCTGGCCGTCGTGCTCGAGGCCGACGACCTGTCCACCGACGAGATGCAGGCGATCACCCGGTGGATGAACCTGTCGGAGACCACCTTCCTGCTCCCGCCGACGCACCCCGAGGCGGACTACCGCGTGCGCATCTTCACCCTCGACCGTGAGCTGCCGTTCGCCGGCCACCCGACGCTCGGCACGTGCCACACCTGGCTGGCCACCGAGGGCATCGGCCACCGAGGCGACCGGGTGGTGCAGGAGTGCGGAGCCGGGTTGATCGACATCCGACGCCGCGAGGACCGGCTGACGTTCGCCGCCCCACCGCTCCTGCGCAGCGGCCCGGTGGACGACGAGCTGGCTGAGGAGCTGCGGGCCGTCCTCCGCCTCGAGCCCGCGGACGTCCTGGACTCCCGGTGGATCGACAACGGCCCCGGTTGGGTCGGCATCCTCCTGGAGGACGCCGACTCGGTGCTGGCGGTGGAACCCGACCTCGGGCGGTTCACCGGACCGGGGATGCTGGAGGTCGGGCTCGTCGGTCCCCACCCGGAAGGGTCGGAGGAGGCGTTCGAGATCCGCGCCTTGAGCATCGACGGATCGAGCCTGAGCGAGGACCCGGTGACCGGCAGCCTCAACGCCTCCGTCGGGCAGTGGCTGTTCGAGACCGGGCGGGCGACCTCGCCGTACGTCGCGCGGCAGGGCACCCGCCTCGGCCGACACGGCCGTATCCACGTGGAGCGCGACGTCGACGGTCAGGTCTGGGTCGGCGGCGCCACGGTCACCCGCGTCGAGGGCCGGCTGCGCACCTGAGCGCGGCGGAACGAAGCGGAACGATGAGTTCGTCCCGGCCGCGCCGTCCAACCGAGGACTCACCGCTCCGACCCGACGCTCCCCGGAGGCAAGCGTGTCCCAGACCCGTGTCCACAACTTCTCGATCTCGCTCGACGGTTTCGCGACCGGCGAGGACCGCGGTCCCGACGCGCCGTTCGGCCACGCCGGCACCCGCCTGCACGAGTGGATGTTCGCCACACGGTTCGGGACCTCCATGTTCGGCGGGCCCGGTGGCAGCCTCGGGGTCGACCAGGCCTTCGCCCAGCGACACGAACCCGGCATCGGCGCCGAGATCATGGGTCGCGGCAAGTTCGGCCCCCAGACGGGCCCGTGGACCGACCTCGGCACCGAGGACGAATGGCGCGGCTGGTGGGGTCCGAACCCGCCGTTCCACACCCCGGTGTTCGTGATGACCCACCACCCGCGGCCGTCACTGGAGATGGAGGGTGGCACCGTCTTCCACTTCGTCGACGGCGACCCGAAGGAGGTCCTCGACCGTGCCCGTGAGGCCGCAGGTGACCTCGACGTGCGTATCGGTGGTGGCCCGACGATCGTTCGCGACTTCCTGGCCGAGGACCTGATCGACACGGTGCACCTCGTCCAGGTGCCCATCCTCCTCGGGCGCGGCGTGCGCCTGTGGGACGGCCTCGAAGGGCTCGAGGACCGCTACGAGATCGAGTCGGTCGCTTCCCCGACCGGGGTCACCCACCTGACCTTCACCCGGCGGACCTGATCGACGACGCGACCGACCAGCCTCCGGTGGGCGACCAGCCCAACGTCCGACGTGGGGTCGGGAGACGCTCGCGTCAGCTGGCCGTGCGCGGCGCGTGGAGGTCCAGGTACGTGATATCGCCGAGACCGCGCATGATCCGCTCCATGTCCTCACCGACCTCGGGCGGCATCTCCTGTGCCTCGGCCGCTCGCGCCTCCTCCTCGGAGGTGAAGTAGACGACCTGGAAGGCCGTGCCGTCGTCAGCGATCGCGACGAGACCGCCCAGCACGTCCGGCCGGTACGCGCTCACGACGTCACCGGCCGGCGCGGCGAGGTCGGCCGCACCGAGCGACCCGTCGCTCGAGCTCTGCATGACCTGCACGAACCCGGCCTCGTCGTCGCCACCATCGAGGAAGGTCGCCACGTCGGCGCAGTCGTAGAAGCGCACCTCGCCGGTGAACTGCTGCTCCATCTGCTCCCACCACGCCCCCTGCTCGGGACGGCCGCTGTTGCGCCTCGCCTCATCCTCGGAGGCGAACCGTGCGACGACGACCAGTTCCCCGTCGTCGGTCACACCTGCCGTGGTGCCGAGGTAGCCGACGGCATCCGGTCGGACCTCCTCGAGCCACCGTTCGAACACCGCCATCGCGTCGTCCTCGGACCGGACGGCACCGCGGATCACCTGGACGAACATGGTCCCCTCCCTCGCTCTCGGCCGCGTCTGGCGGCACGCCGAGCATCCGCCGGCAGCGGGCAGGGGGCAAGCGTCGGGCGGTGTGCGAGGAGCAGCGCCACCTACGCCGGACCCGCGGCATCGTCCTCCGCGGTGGTCTTCAGACGCGCGAGGCCCTTCTCGAAGTCGGGGCCGATCATGCGGTCCATCGAGGTGAAGATCCCCATGAGCCGGCTGGCCACCGTCTGCGGTCCGGTCATGGTCCAGGTCACGAGGGTCGCGCCTGCGTCGGACGTGAGGTCGAAACGGGTGGTGCTCTCGGACCGGAACGGCTTCACGAACCGCAGGTCGATGGTCACGTGCCGGTCGCTGGCCTCGACGATCTCCATGCGGCCCTGCCCCGCCTTGCGGTTGCCGCGCCACTCGTACCAGGCCCCGACTCCCGCGTCGGCACCACCGTAGGTCCGCTGGAGCTGCGGGTCGAGGTCCTCCCACGGCGACCACGCCTGCCACCGGCGCAGGTCCACGATCAGGGCCTGCACGGTCTCCGGTGGCGCCTCGACGTGCGTGCTGCGTGTGACCGTGTAGGTGGCCTTCGACGTTCCCATGGCGGCGCTCACTCCGGGCTCGGCTCGCGGCCGATGCTACGCCTCCCGGTCACGGTCCCACGAGTCCCGCCAGCGGTTCATGCCGGTTCGCGGACGAGCCATCGGGCTCAGCCGAGCTGGTCAGGGTGCGGGCCGCCGCGGCCGTCCTCGCCGCGGTCGAGGCCGTCGATGGTCGCCACATCGTCGTCGGACAGCTCGAAGTCGAGGGTGTCGAGGTTCTCCCGCATCCGGTCGGGGTTCGACGACTTGGGGAAGACGATGTCACCGCGCTGCAGGGCCCACCGCAGGGCCACCTGGGCCACGGTGCGGCCGTTCCGCTCGGCCACCTCCGCCAGCGTGGGGTCGTCGAACAGCGCGCCCTGACCGAGCGGGCCCCAGGCCTGGACCGCGGTGCCGTGGCGCAGCGATGCCTCGCGTGCAACGTCGTTGCGGAAGTAGGGGTGCGCTTCGATCTGGTTGACCACCGGGGCCGCGCCGGTCGCCTCGACGATGCGGTCGAGGTGGGCCGGCTCGAAGTTCGACACCCCGGCCGAGCGGAGCCGCCCGTCGGCGACCAGGTCGGTCACCGCACGCCACGTGTCGACGTAGTCCACCTCGCTGTTCGGCAACGGCCAGTGGATGAGGAACAGGTCGAGGTGGTCGAGCCCGAGCCGTTCGAGGCTCTGTTCGAAGGTGCGCCGGACATCGTCGGGTGCGTGGGACGAGTTGTTGAGCTTGCTGGTGATGTACAGCTCGTCGCGCGGGATGCCGCTGGCGGCGACCGCGCGGCCGACGCCCTCCTCGTTGCGGTACATCTGCGCCGTGTCGATGTGCCGGTAGCCGATCTCGAAGGCTCGGCCGACCACCTCGGCGGTGTCCTCCGGCGGGATCTGGAAGGTCCCGAACCCGAGCTGCGGGATCGTGGTGCCGTCGTTCAGCGCGACGGTCGGGACGGACGCAGCATCGGACACGGAGGGCTCCTCGGGTGGCGGGTGCCCATCATCACGTCCGATGGCGGGCGCTGCCGGGCCGCGGGGTGACCGGCGGTCGGTGGCGGACGGCTCAGCTGACGGCAACGGCACGGGAGCGGTCGGCGGCGACACGGACCGCGAGCCCGGCGAGGACCGTCCCCGACACCCAGCGCTGGGCCCGCTCCCAGGCCGGGTGCGCCGCCGTCCGGGCCGCGAGCGCACCCGCGGTCAGGACGATCAGCGCGTTGACCGTCACGGCGACCGCGATCTGGACGGTCCCGAGCACGAGGCTCTGCCTCGCCACGTGACCGAGGGCCGGTTCGACGAACTGTGGCAGCAGCGAGACGTACAGGATCGCGATCTTCGGGTTGAGCAGGTTGGTGACCAGACCCATCGTGAACAGGCGCCGGTGCGAGTCCGGCGGCAGCGCGTCCGCCCCCGACAAGTCGACCGTCCGCGGGCGGAAGGTCCGTACGGCGATGTACAGCAGGTAGGCCGCCCCGGTCAGCTTCAGCGCGGTGTAGAGGGCCGGGACGGCGGCGAAGATCGCGACGACCCCCGCGACCGCCGCGAGGAGGTAGACCCCGAACCCGGTCGCGACGCCGAGCAGCGAGACGAGCCCCGCGGCTCGTCCCTGGGACACCGACCGCGAGACGAGGTAGGCCATGTTCGGACCGGGCGTGAGCACGATCCCGAGCGCCACCAGCGCCATGCCCACGACCCCGCTGGTGCTGACCACCCGCAACCTCCTCGCCGAACCGGCGCGGATGCTAACCAGGACGGCTGATCACGGCCATGGGACGCGGAACCACAGGTTCGTGACCATCCCGGTCGACGTCGACCGGATCGGTTCCAGCGCCACCCGCTGACCGCCTTCCACGGCGAACAGCGGTGTCCCATCACCGAGCAGCACCGGCGCGACGATCATCAGGACCTCGCCGAGCAGACCTGCCTCGAGGCAGCTCCGTGCCGTGTGAGCGCCGAGGACGTTGACCACACCGTCGCCGACGGCGTCCGCGGCTCGCCGGACGCCGTCGCGCACGTCGGTCACGTAGGTGACCCCATCGGAGCCCGCCGGCGGTGGCTGCGACGTCAGCACGAACACGGGGCCGTGCCACGTCCCACCGAACGCGCCCTCGGCGTCGGTCCCGCGGTTCGGATCGTCGCCGGTGAAGGTCCGGCGACCGACGAGCAGGGCGCCGACCTCCTCGCTGAACCGGTCGATCTCCGGGTTCGGCCCCAGGTAGGGCTGCAGCCACTGCATATCGCCGTCCGGCCCCGCGATGTAGCCGTCCAGCGAACAGGTCGCCGAGTACACCACCCGCGCCATCACCACCTCCTCGGCCGTCCCGGGCGTGGACGTTCCCGCCCGTGGGAACTCATCGGTCGAACGTCACCCGAGCGACAACCGCATGAGCACCCGGGGGAAGCCGCCGGACACCGACGTCGTGTCGGCGGCCTTCGTGAACCCAGCCTGCTCGAACAGGCGGCGCGTGCCGACGTAGGCCATGGTGAGGTCGACCTTCTCGCCGCGGTTGTCGACCGGGTAGCCCTCGACGGCCGGGGCGCCCTGGGACCGGGCGTAGTCGACGGCGCCGGCGAGGAGAGCGTGGGAGATCCCCTCCCCCCGGTGGCCGGGGCGCACCCGGATGCACCACACCGACCAGACGGGCAGGTCGTCGACGTGGGGGATCTTGCGCGATCGCGCGAACGGCAGCTCCGACCGTGGAGCCACGGCGGCCCAGCCGACGACGGTGTCCCCGTCGTAGGCCAGCACCCCCGGTCCCTCGTCCTCGCGACAGAGCGTGCGGACGTACTCGCCCCGCTCCGGTCCGACCAGTTGCGCGTTGGTCCTCGAGTCGACCCGGTGGCTCAGACACCAGCACACCGAAGCGTCCGGCTTCTTCGGCCCCAGCATGGTGGCGACGTCGTCGAACCGGTCCTCAGTCGCCGCGACGACCTCGATGGCCACAGCACCCTCCCCGACTGCCGGTCCGACCGTAGCGTCGGGCGGCAGCCACCTCACGGGACGTGCTCCGGCCGGCGGCGCGACGACGCACCGAACCTCTCCGCGGTCCGATGTCGATCCAGCGCGGCGCCGTTCGACGCAGTGGTAGAAGGCCGCAACGGGCGGCCTCACCGGGAAGGGACCCGAGATGAAGTACATGCTGATCATGCGGACGACCGACGAGGCGTTGGAGGCGGCCAAGGAACTCGACTTCGAACAGATCATCAACGAGATGGGCGCCTACAACGAGTCGATGATGAAGGCGGGCGTGCTGCTGGCCGGTGAGGGCCTCGCCGGGCCCGACGAGGGATTCGTGGTCGACTTCGAGGCCGAAACACCGATCGTCACCGACGGCCCCTACGGCGAGACCCACGAGCTGTTCAACGGCTTCTGGATGATCGAGGTCAGCAGCAAGGAGGAGGCCGTCCAGTGGGCGAGCCGCGCGCCGCTCGGTCCCGGCAGCAAGCTCGAGGTCCGTCGCGTGAACGAGATGGAGGACTTCGCCGAGCACGCCGACAACGAGTACATGAAGAAGGAGGCCGAGTGGCGCGAGCAGCTCGGTACCTGACCGCACACCGTTGAGGCGGCCGGATCATGTCCGACATCCAGCGCACGGTCGACGCGGTCTGGCGCATCGAGAGCGCGCGCATCGTCGCGACGCTCGCACGGTTCACCGGCGACGTCGGCCTGGCCGAGGACCTGGCCCAGGCCGCCCTCGTCGATGCCCTGGCGCAGTGGCCCGAGTCGGGCGTCCCGCGCAACGCGGGCGCCTGGCTCACCACCGTCGCCAAGCGCAAGGCGATCGATCACTGGCGACGCCAGGAGCGCCTCGACGACCGGTACCGCACGATGGCGAGCCAGCTCGAGGAGACCACGAACGACGAGTGGCAGCCGATCGACGACGACGTGCTTCGGCTGGTGTTCATCGCCTGCCACCCGGTTCTGTCGCGTCAGGCCCAGGTGCCGCTGACCCTCCGCGTCGTGGCGGGTCTGACCACCGACGAGATCGCACGGATGCTCCTCGTGCCGGTCGCCACGGTGCAGCAGCGCATCGTGCGGGCCAAGAAGACGCTGGCCGCCGCCAAGGTGCCGTTCGAGACCCCGGAGCCCGACGAGTGGCGCGAACGCCTCGGTGGGGTGCTCGGCGTGGTCTACCTGATCTACACCGAGGGCTACACCGCGACGCGTGGGGATCGGTGGGTCCGGCCCGACCTGGCCAACGAGGCGCTGCGGCTCGGACGGGTGCTGGCCGGGCTGCTCCCGGACGAGCCCGAGGTGCACGGGCTGGTCGCGCTGATGGAGTTCCAGTCGTCACGGTTCGCCGCCCGCGTCGCCGCCGACGGCTCCCCGATCCTGCTGGCCGATCAGGACCGCAGCCGGTGGGACCGCGCCCAGATCGAGCGAGGTCGAGCAGCGCTACGGCGGGCCGACGCGGTCGGCCGCGGTCGTGGCAGCTACGGCCTGCAGGCGGCCATCGCCGAGTGTCACGCCATCGCACCGAGCGTCGATGAGACCGACTGGGCCCGCATCGTGCTGCTCTACGAGGCGCTCGGCCGGCTCGCCCCGAGCCCCGTCGTCGAGTTGAACCGGGCGGTCGCGGTGTCGATGGCGGCGGGGCCGGCAGCCGCGCTGCCGATGGTGGAGCGGCTCGCCGCCGACGGCGAGCTACGGGACTCCCACCTGTTGCCGAGCGTGCGTGGTGAACTGCTCGCCCAGCTCGGACGGACCGACGAGGCCCGGGCCGAGCTGCTCAGCGCTGCGGAACTGGCGACCAACGACCGCCAGGCCGCCGTGCTGCGCACGAAGGCGGCGCAGCTGTGATGTGACGCTGGCCACGGAGACGGAGGCACTCGCCATGCGCGGTGCATAGCGCTACCTTCGCGCTACGTCGACGTGCGAGGGACGCATGGCAGCGCGCAGCACCTCGTTCCGGCTCAGCGACGATGCCCGACGACGTCTGTCCGAACGGGCCGAACGTGACGGCGTCAGCGTGACCGCGCTCCTCGAACGGCTCATCGTCGAGGGCATCGACACGCTCGACCACCCTGGGATCGTCTACCGCGGGGCCGGCCAGGACCGGCGCGCCGCTCTGGCCGGCGGGCCTGACGTGTGGGAGGTCGTCGCCCGCCTGCGCGAACTGACAGGGGACGAGGAGGAACGCATCACGGCCCTCGCTGGCGAGACGGACCTGCACCCTCGCCAGATCCGCACGGCACTGGAGTTCGCTGCCCGCCACCCCGCCGAGGTTCACGCGCGTATCGAACGCAACGAGCAGGCGATCACCGAAGGTCGACGGGCTGCTGAGCAACGCCGGGCCTTGCTGGCGTGAACCTGCTGCTCGATGAGATGCTGCCCAGCGAGGCAGCTCGCCGGTTGCGCGATGACTTCGGGCACGACGCGATCCACGTCGACGAACGTGGCCTTCGGGGTGTCGAGGATCAGCAGGTCGCCCAGGTGGCCCGCACCGAAGGCCGGGCCGTGGTGACCGAGAACATCGCCGACTACGCGGGCGAGGTCGACCTGGTCCTGGTGTGTGTGCTGAAGCGCAACCTGCCCGTCGGCGGTGGGCAGGCCAACGCGCTCGCGGAGCTCCTCGACCGCTGGATCAGCGACAACCCTCGCCCGTACATCGGACAGCACTGGCCTGCGTAGCTGCCGAGGGATGAGTTCGACGCGTCGGGGCGGTCGACCCCACCAGCACGCCTCCCACCCACACCGATGCAGATGGAGCCCCGATGGCTGCTGTCACTCCCGACGCCCGGCCCCTCAACGCGTCCTTCACCGAGCCGATCCGCAAGGACGGCGCGTTCGCGACCTACATCGCGCTACCCGGCTCGGACGAGGTCCTCGGCACGAGGCGCGCGGTCAAGGTCAGCGGCACGCTGGATGGCCACCCCTTCGCCGCCACACTGATGCCGTCCGGCGAGGGTCCGCACTGGCTGCCGCTCCGGAAGGCACTGTGTGAGCAGATCGGCAAGTCGCGCGCCGGCGAGGTGGTCGAGGTCCGCCTGGAGCAACGCACGTCCTGATCCGCACCGGCCGCGACGGAGGAGCGCACGATGGCCGACACACCCGACGTCCGACCCGTGGGCGATCTGCCCGGCGCGATCGGCAAGACCGCCGCGCGCGAGCTCGCTCACCACGGCATCACGAGCCTCGAGCAGGTGGCTGCGCACTCCCAGCAGGAGCTGCTGGCGATCCACGGCGTCGGCCCGAAGGCGATCCGCATCCTCGGCGACGCACTGGCCTCGAGGGGCCTGGGCTACGCGGAGACCTGAACGGCCCCCGCCGGGCGTGCCACGGTGGAGCCTGGCGTGCGGGCCACCACGGGTTCGGTGCGCGCCTCGCCCGCCGGAGCTGGGCGCCTGCGGCACCGCCCTGCAGGCGCTAGCGCTAGCCCAGCTGCGCCTTGATCTCGGTCTTCAGGACCTTGCCGACCTTGGAGCGCGGCAGGTCGACCCAGGTCTCGATCTGCTTCGGCGTCTTGACGCTGCCCAGCCGGGTCTTGACGAACGCTTGGAGCTCGACCGGGTCCACCGCCTGACCGGGACGGACGGTGATCACGGCCGTGAGCCGCTCACCCCACTTCTCGTCGGGGAGGCCGATGACGGCGCAGTCGGCGACGGCGGGGTGAGCCATCAGCGCCCGCTCGACCTCGGCCGAGTACACGTTGAAGCCGCCGGTGATCACCACGTCCTTGGCTCGGTCGACGATGAACAGGTACCCGTCCTCGTCGAGGTAGCCGATGTCGCCGGTGTGGTGCCAGCCGTGGGCGCTCGCCTCCGCGGTCGCCTCGGGGTCCTCGTAGTAGCCCCGCATGACCAGCGAGCTACGGACGACGATCTCCCCGCGTTCGCCGCGGGCCAGTGTTCGCCCCTGCTCGTCCATGATGGCGACCGTCACCAGCGGTGCCGGGCGCCCGGCTGACGTGAGCCGCTCGGTGGCGACGGTGCCGTCCGCACGGAGGTGATCACGGGGCGACATCGTCGAGATCATCATCGGGGCCTCCGTCTGCCCGAAGAGCTGGGCCATCACGGGGCCGATGCGGTGGAGCGCCTCCTCCAGCCTCGTCGCCGACATCGGTGCCGCGCCGTACCAGAAGCACTGGAGGGAACGCAGGTCGTGAGAGCCGAGCCCGGGGTGGTCCAGGACGAGGTAGATCAGCGTCGGCGGCAGGAAGGTGTGGGTAACGCCGAACTGCTCGATGTTCTCGAGGAACCCACCGACATCCGGCGTGGGCATGATGACGATCGAGCCTCCGTGGCACAGCACCGGGAAACACAGCACACCGGCAGCATGGGTCAGAGGCGCCAACGCGAGGTAGACCGGCGTCCCCTCCCAGGGGTAGCTCATCAGCGTGATCGCGGTCATCGTCTCGATGTTCGTGCCGGTGAGCATCACGCCCTTCGGGCGGCCGGTGGTGCCGCCGGTCCCGACGACCATCGCCAGATCCTCGAGCGGGGTCCGGTCGACCGGCTCGGTGCCGAGCGTGAGGTAGTCGTCCCAGGAGACCGCCCATGCGACGTCCGCGTCCAAGCAGACCAGGGTCCGCAGGTGCGGCAGGTCCCGTCGGATGGCGTCGACCAGCGGTGCGAACGCCGCCTGGAAGATCAGCACGGAGCAACCCAACAGCGCGAGCAGGTCGCGGTTCTCCGTGGCCTCGTTGCGGGGGTTGATCGGACACCAAACGGCGCCAGCGCGGCTGATCCCGAAGACGCAGGTGAACGCGGTTGGATCGTTGCTCGACAGGATGGCGACCTTCTCGCCCGGCTCCACGCCGTCCGCGGCGAGTGCTGACGCGATGCGATCGCTGAGCTGCTGCACGTCGGCGTACGTCGCGACCTCACCGTCGCGGATGAGGCAGGGGGCGTCGGCGTCGAGCGACGCCCCCTTGTCCAGGTAGTCGACCAGCCGCATGTCAGCGCTGTGTGGTCAGGACGGGCTCGGCGACCAGGCCGAACGCGAGCAGCTCGCCGAGCAGTTCGCGGTGACCGAACGCCTGGCAGCCCGAGGCGAAACCGGCCCGCTTCGGTGGCTGTTGGAGCAGCGAGTAGGCCGCGAACGCCTGCAACAGGGCGGTCTGCTTGTAGTTCTGGTTGCCGTGGATGACGCAGTGCGCACGGCCGAGAGGACCCGATGCGTGCACCGAGTCGAGGGACTTGTTGCGCCGCCGGTTCTCGCGCGGGGGCATCACGTTCATCACCTGCGCGGCGGTGGCCTCGAGAGCGGCGTACTTGTCTTCGACGGCCATGTCCTTGGTGGCCTCGACGGCCGCCCCGACGATCTGCGGCACGCCGAGCATCAGCGCACGATCGAAGACGCCACCGAGCGCCTTGCAGTTCGCCACACGTGGGTCCTTACGGTACCAGACCGGGTGCGAGGTACCGCCCCACGGCAGCGCCAGACCGAGCTCGTGCTGGCCGGGGATGACCAGGTTGTAGTGACCGGCGTCGGGGTCGTGCGGGACGTACTGGTTCTGCTCGAGGAAGTTCGCGCCGGCGAGCGCGGCGTTGAACAGGATCGTCTGGGTCGAGGCGATGGTCGGGCTACCACCCCAGAAGACCGCGATGTCCAGGGTGTCCAGGCCGGGCTTCTCGAGGCACAGCTCCGCCGCGATCTCCCCGGTGGTGTACATCTGCGCGATGCCGGGCGCGAGGAGCGATCCGGCGGCGGCGAACCGCTCGCCGTACTCCTCGTCGCAGGCCATCACCCAGTCCTGCTCACCGGTGGTGTCGAGGTAGTGGGCGCCGGCGGCAAGACATGCCTCGACGACGGCCGGGCCGAAGCGGCTGAAGGGACCGACCGTGTTGCAGACGACGCGTGCGCCACGGAACAGCTCGGTCAGCGACTCGACGTCGTGAGCGACCTCGACGATCTCGTAGTCGGCGGTCTCGATGCCGGCCACGTGGGACTCCATGGACGTCTTCAGCTTGGCGCCGTCCCGTCCGGCGGCGACGAAGGGGACGTTGTAGTCACGCAGGTACTCGCAGATCAGCCGGCCGGTGTAGCCGGAGGCGCCGTAGACGACGACGGGCTTGGTGGTCATGTCGGTTCCTCGTGTCGGTGGGGTTGGGGTCACATGCCCATGCCGCCGTCGACCGGGAGGCCGACGCCGTTGATGAAGGCCGCCCGGTCGGAGGCGAGGAAGACCACCGCGTCGGCGATGTCCTCGGTGCTCGCGAGCCGGCCCGACGGGGTGAGGTCGATCACCGCGCCCACGGCCTCCTCGGGCGAGGCGAACAGGCCGAGCCGGGCGACGTCACCGGCCAGGCCCGCACCCATCTCGTTGGCCACCAGACCCGGGTACAGGCAGTTGACCCGGACGCCGTAGCCGAGCTTGCCGCTCTCCATGGCAGCCACACGCGTGAGCCGATCGACCGCGGACTTGCTCGCCGAGTACATCGAGATCGAGGGGAACGCGATCGTCGCGGCCACCGACGCGATGTTGACGACGCTGCCGCCGTCACCGGCCGGGCCGCCGGGCCGCATCGCACGGAACGCGTGCTTGAGACCCAGCGCGGTGCCGAGCACGTTCACCTCCAGCATCCGCATGGCCTGCTCGGGGTCGAGGTCGACCAGGAGGCTGGTGATCTCCACCCCGGCGTTGTTGACCACGATGTCGAGGCCACCGAGGTGCTCGATCGCGGTGGCGACACCCGCTTCCCAGGACGCATCGTCGGTGACGTCGAGACGCACGAACCCGTGGCTCTCGCCGAGGGACTCGGCCACCTTCGCGCCGAGTTCCTCCTTGATGTCGGCGACGACGACCCGCGCGCCGGCGTCGGCCAGCGCGTGGGCCATCCCTTCGCCGAGTCCCTGCGCGCCGCCGGTCACGAGGGCAGCGCGTCCGCTCAGATCGATCCGGGCCATGTGTCGCTCCTTGATGTGGGTGGTGACTCGGCGCACACTCGGCCATCTCTAGTCACTTGTCAAGCTTTCTCTGGACACTCGTTCAGAGAAACCATGTCAGTCGTCAAGCGGCAGCTACACTGCCGCCCACGGCCATGGAAGGAGCGAGCGGATGGCCACCTCGACCGTCCGGCGCAACCCCATCGACAAGCACGACGAGCGGCGACGCGCCCTCGCCGACTCCGCGCTACGCACCTTGGGGGACCTCGGCTACGCGAGGTCATCCCTGCGCGAGATCGCCAACAACTCCGAGTTCACCCACGGGGTGGTGCACTACTACTTCGCCGACAAGCTCGACCTGATCGTCTACTGCGTCAGGCAGTACAAGGCGACCTGCGTGCAGCGGTACGACGGCGTGGTCGCCGATTCCACGACGCCGGACGAGCTGATCGAGGCGTTCGCGGCCAAGCTCCGCGAGACGCTCGTCGACGAGGCCCCGATGCACCGCCTCTGGTACGACCTGCGTTCCCAGAGCATGTTCGAGGAGAACCTGCGGGACGCGGTACGCCAGATCGACAGGACGCTGGAGGAGATGGTCTGGCGGGTGATCTCGCGGTACGCCGAGGTCTCCGGGGCTGAGCCGGCGGTCACGGCCAACGCCGCGTACGGCATGCTCGACGGGCTGTTCCAGCAGGCACTGCTCGGCTACCTGGGCGGTGAGCCAGAGCGATCGCTCGACGAACTCACCGGGCAGGTCCGCGAGCTGATGCCACTGATGCTGCGTCGGCAGATCTAGCCGCTCGTCGCGGGCGCGTGACCGCAGCCTGCTTCGGGACGGGATCGTCGTGCTGGTGGTTGCCGCTGGTCTCGCGTTCACCCGGTCGGTCCTTGAGGTGCCGAACGAGGACCACCCGACGGCCGTGGACCTCGCCGGGCGTCTCGACGAGGCCGGCGGGCGACCCGCTGGGCCGCCCGCCGTCGTCGAGGTTCAGGTGAGGCTCAGCCCTTCCCGGCGCGTTCGTTGGCCATCAGGTACGAGACGCACTCGCCCTGGTTGCGGAACTCGTTGAGGGTGAACGACTCCCACCCGCCGTCCTTGCACGCGTCCTTGGTGGCCGGCCCCGCAGGGGTGATGGTCGCGTTCATCGAGTAGAACCGCTCCGAGGCACCCACTTGTGAATCGCCGAGGTTCTCACCTACGTCCTTCAGCCCGGACTCGAAGCCGGTGAAGTACGCCGGGGCGTCACCGGCGTACTCGAAGCTGACGACGCCCTCGCCCTGCGAGTAGACCCCGAGGTTGCTGCCAGTGGTGACGCCGGCAGGCGTCGCGACGCCATCGACGGACAAGATGGCCGTCTGCTCCCCGGCGGTGCTGACGTCGATCGGGTCGGAGAGGTAGGTGACGACCTTGCCGGCGTCGGCGACCAGGAAGCGGATGACCCCGGCCTGGTGGGCGTAGAACTCGACCTCGGAGAAGCTCCCCTCGCCCGAGGCGGGGTTGTTGGTGTCCACGATCGTGAAGTTGCTCCACGTGTCGACCTTGCCGCGGTCGGTCGCGGCGTTGCCGATCGTGGTGATCGCCGTAGCGGTCCCGACCATCGCCATCGTGAGGAGGATGGCGGTCAGCAGGGTCCCGGCGGTGCGCTTGCGCATTCGAACTCCAGGGCAGTTCTCACGGTGGAGGGTCCACGTACCCGGGCAGCGTCGGTGTGGCGCTGGAGCCGGGCTGAGGGCCGGGACCCCAGGAGTGCGCCGAACGCGCGGTGACCCGTCGGGACGCCGTCTCCTGGACCCGCTCGGTCCGTGACGAAGCCGTCACGGACCGGGACGCCGACCAGCCCAGGCGGGCGCTCAGCATCACCCGCGCCGGTCACCGCGCACGGCGACGCGGTGGGGTCGGGCGCACGCGTGGCTAGCCTCGCTGCCGTCCGACGGCGACGCCGGACCCGAGACCGGAGGCAGTGTGATCGCCCGGAACGTCGGTGCCGCCCGTCGCGGGCTCGCGGTGCTGGGCGTCGCGCTCCTCGGGGTGGTCGGCGGTCACGAGCTCGGGTACCTGGTCGGTGGCGCCGCCGACGGGGGCCTCGCGACCCCCCACACCCACCTGGCGGCGGCGACGCGGGTCGCGCACCTCTTCGCGGTGTGGTTCCTGCTGGCTGCGGCCGTGAGCGACCCGCGTCGCGGGTGGACACGCGGCCTCACCGTTCCCCGCCTCGCCATCCTCCAGTCGGGGCTGTACGTCACGTTGGAGGTCGCCGAACGCGTCGCCCAGGGGACACCGCTCGCCGAACTCACCTCGCGGTGCGTGCTGTTCGGTCTTCTGCTCCAGCTCCCGCTGGCCGCGACGACGGTGCTGTTGTCCCGCGTGACGCAGACGGCCGTCGAGCGGCTGCTCGCGGGCGGACCCGCGCTGCTCGTCGTGCCGACCGGTCGCCCGCGATGCACCCGTGGGCCCGAGGTCGCTCCGCGATCGCGGCGGCCGCTGGCCGCCACCTCCCGGGGGCCTCCGGTGGGTCCGCTCCTCGTGGCTGCCTGACCGGCGGACCACGAGCGCACGTCCCTGGCGATGACCGCCCGGGCGTGCCTTGGGCCCGGCAGCCGACGCCGGGGTCCAACGCCCGCGTGACCGGATGCGGCACGTGGGCGACCGAGCGGATCCACGCCCACCGCTACGAGCGCGTGGGTGAACCGAGGAGGAACACGCGTGATGATCGACACGAAGCGACGGCTCACCGCCACGGTGGCCGCAGGCAGCCTGCTCCTGGCCAGCTGTGCCGGGCAGGACCCCACCGAGGGCGTGGGCCCTGCCGCCGACGCCGCGGCGGAGGAGACCGACGACGATGCCGCGGCGGATGAGGACGGCACCGCGGCGGATCACCAGGACGCGAGCGGCGAGGACGAACCCGAAGAGGAGGCAGCCACCGACGCGATCAGCGTCGCCGTCGAGGCCACCCCCGACCCCATGACGGGGGTCAACGTGACCGTCACGACGACCGGCTTCCGGTGGGCACCCGAGCACGCCTCCGGCGGGCACGTCGACGGTGAGGGGCACGCGCACCTGTACGTCGACGGGGAGCGGGTGGGCCGCCTGTACGGCGACCACGTCCACCTGCCACTCGAGCCTGGCGAGCACGAGATCCGGGTGACCTTGAACGGCAACGACCACTCGGACCTGGTCGTGGACGGTGAGGTGATCGAGGCGACGACGACCGTGGAGGTCCCCGAGCGAGGCGGGTCGATGGCCGGCCACGCGCACGGCGCACACCCGACCGACGGCCTCGCGGTACGGGTGACCGCCGAGCCGGACGCGATGGCGGGGGTCAACGTCCGGGTCGAGACCGAGGGGTTCACCTGGGCGCCTGATCACGCCTCCGGGGCACACGTCGACGGCGAGGGCCACGGGCACCTCTACGTCGACGGGGAGCGGCTCGGGCGGGTGTACGGCGAGTGGTTCCACCTCTCGCTCGACCCAGGGTCGTACGAGATCCGCGTGACGCTCAACGGCAACGACCACGCGGACTATCTCGTCGAGGGTGCACCGGTCGAGGCCACGGTCACGGTCGAGGTCCCGGAGAGCTCGATGCACTGAGGTACCCGACGCCCTCGACCCCGAGGACGTTGCCGGGGGTGCGGCCGCACAGCCCGCGGGTTGGGCGGCCGCCCCCCGACCGCGCGAGCCGCACGGGAGGTAGGTTCCGACAGGCCCCGGCACGCCACCGAGGCGGAGGATCGTCGTGCCGAGCCCGCCGCTGCAGCGAGCCCGCCCGACCGCTGGCCGGACCAGCGCGGACAAGCGTCGGGCACGGGATCGGAGCCTGCTGCGGGACGCGATCGTGGTGCTGATCGTCGCCGCCGGGCTCGCGTTCACCTGGTCGGTCCGTGAGGTGCCGAACGAGGATCATCCGGCTGCCGTGGACCTCGCCGAGCGCCTCGACGAGACGTTCCGGGCGGTCCGTGCGGGCGACCTGGACGTCGACGACACGCCCGCCGCCGTCGCACCGGGCGTCACCGGGGCACGCCTCGAACGGGTCACGGAGGGCGACCGCTGGGTGCTGACGGGCGAGGCGGGCTCCGACTGCTACGTGCTGTGGTGGGACACCGACGGGATCCGCCGCGTCCGGGTGCTGTCGGCGACGCTGCCGTGCGAGCCGTCGACCACGGCGATGTCCCCCTCCCCCGCCACCTTCGACCGGACCGGTCGCGCGGTCGACGAGGACGCTCCGACCGCCGCGTGGAACGACGTGCTGCCCGACCCGATCCGCTTCCGGTTCTGGTTCATCCCCGCCATGCTCGTCGGGGCAGCGCTCGGCTTGTCGGCCCTGGTGCGGATGAGCATCGCGCTGCTCACCGGCGACGCGCCGTCGGCGACCCGCCGCTGATCGGATCGGCGACCCGCCGCTGAGCCGATCCGCGACCCGCCGCCGAGTCGATCGGATGACTTGACAGGTCTTCTGCATCTGACCATTCTGGTCACATGCAGACGGTCTCGGTCTCGGAACTCAAGGCGCACCTGTCGCGCTACCTGCGCGACGTGCGGCGCGGCGGCGAGGTGCAGGTGCTCGACCGGGGGCGTCCCATCGCGCGCCTGATCGGCCTCTCCCCCGGGAGCACGAACCCCGACGACGACGACCGCGAGCGTCTCGTCCGGGCGGGGGTCCTGCGCCCCGGCACCGGGGATTCCTCGCTCGTGCTCGACCGGCCGCCGCTCGAGCTGGGCACCGACCTGCGGCGTGCGCTCGACGAGGACCGGGACGACCGGCTGTGAGGTACTGGGACGCCTCCGCGGTCGTCCCCCTCCTGGTAGCCGAGGCGGAGACCGAGCCGATGCGGGCCCTCCTCGCCGAGGACACACGCATCGCGACGTGGATCTGGACGTCGGTCGAGATCAGGAGCGCAATCGAGCGACGTGCCAGGTCGGGCGCACTCGACCGTGCCGATCGGCGCGCCGCGCTCGCAGGCCTCGACGAACTCGCGTCGACGTGGGACGAGGTCGACGATGCCCGCGCGGTTCGCCGTCTCGCCGAACCGCTGCTCGCACGCCACCCCCTCCGGGCTGCCGACGCCGCCCAGCTCGCGGCGGCCCTCCTGATCTCCAGGGAACTCGGTTCGAACATCACGTTCGTCTGTCTGGACGACCGCCTCAGCGACGCTGCTGAGCGCGAGAGCCTCGCGGTGGAGCCTGCTCCCGCCAGCCGGTGACTCCGGGCGCAGAGCTCGTGACCGGCGGCACGGGACGGGCGTCCGGCCATCGTGCGACGGCACCTGCTGACCGCACGCAACGGACGGCCGCTGCAATGGCGCTGCTCGCCGCCTCGTCCTCGGTGGTGGGCACGGCTGCACGGCCGGCCCGGCGGGGCGGTCCCCGCCGACCTCGTCCGTCACGGGAGGCGTGCCGGACGACCGACCACCGGGAGGCAGTGACCATGACCACCACCACCCTGCGTAACGGCATCGACGTCGATCAGCTCCTTCGGACCATCGACGCGGTCCAGGACGACGCCGACGTGGCGTCCTTCACGTTCCGCGCCTCGAGCACCTGGCAGGACGGCACGCTGAACACCGGCCGCATCCACGGCTTCACCCACGCCGGCAGCGAGGACACCTCGCGGGACGAGGCGTTCGAGCTCACCGGCGACGAGCCACCGGTCCTGCTCGGCCGGAACACGGGGCCCAACGCCGTGGAGCTCGTCCTCCAGGCGCTCGGCTTCTGCTACGCGGTCGGGTACGTCGCCAACGCGGCGGCCCGCGGCATCGAGATCGAACGCATGGACTACGAGGTCGAGGGCGACATCGACGTCCGACCGTTCCTCGGGCAGGACGGCCCGCGGCCCGGCTTCACCGAGATCCGCGTGACCGGCACGGTCGCCAGCCCGAACGCCAGCGACGACCAGCTCACCGAACTGTGCCAGTACGTCCAGGACACCTCGCCGGTCCGCGACATCATCGCCAACCCCGTGCCGGTGCGCACCTCGCTCCGGATCGTCTGACCGCTCGCGGCACTGGACGGTCGCTCGCCACGTGGCCATCATCGAGTCGAGGGAGGGCATGCTCGACACGGTGGAACGCACGACCCTTCAGCAGCTCGTCCGCGAGCAGCTGAAGGGTCTGTACGCGCTCGCCCGCCACCTGGTCGGCAGCCACCAGAAAGCCGAGGACCTGGTCCAGGAGACGCTGCTGCGCGCCTGCGGGTCCATCGACACCCTCCGGGACCTGCAGGCCGCCCCCAAGTGGCTGCGGGTCATCATGGTCAACCTCTGGCGCGACCGCCTCCGCGCGGAGGGCCGCCAACCTCGCACCGAGCTTGTGGACACCACCGAGGAGTTCTCGCTCTACCAGGCGCTGGCCGACGAGGACCCGATGCCCTACTCCGACACCATGCACGTCGACTTCCTCGGATCCTTCTCCCGGGAGGACGTGCACGCCGTGCTCGAGCAGCTGCCGGAGCACTACCGCGTCCCGCTGGTGCTGCGCTACCTCGAGGGGTTCGACACCGGCGACATCGCCGAGCTGCTGGACCTCCCACCCGGCACGGTGTACTCCCACCTCCACCGCGGCCGGCAGTGCTTCGAGCGGACGCTGTGGGAGTACGCCGAGGCGTCCGGTCTGACGCGCCCCGACCTGCGCCGACCGCCGAGGAGGTCACCGGTGCCGCTCACGCCGACCCGACCCGAGGGGGTGGCGCCATGAGCGCTCCCACGGCGTGCCGCGAGGCCATCCGCCTCCTCTGGGACTACCTCGACGACGACCTGTCACCGGACCAGCACCGGCAGGTCGAGGAGCACCTGAGCTACTGCTTGCGGTGCTGCGGTGAGCTGGAGTTCTCCCGCGAGGTGCGGCAGATGTTGCACACGAACGCCGAGCCCACCATCCCGCAGGCCGTGCAGGCGCGGCTCGAGCGACTGATCGACGACGTCCTGCCGGACATCCACCTCGCCAGCGGCCCCGTCGACGACGACCCGACGAACGACGACCAGCACGACAGCGACGCGGGAGCGATCACGTGAGCGATCTCATGCACCAGGACCGGATCCGCGACATCGTCCGTGGCGCGTACCGCACCATCCCGAGCGGTGCCGGAGAGGTCACGGCGAGCCGCCTGTACCGCCCGGAGGAGCTCGCCGAGGTCCCCGACCTGGCGATCGCGTGGTCCCTCGGTGTGGGCAACCCGGTACGCCACGCCGACCTCGTCGAGGGCGAGGTCGTCATCGACCTCGGCTGTGGCGGCGGCATCGACACCATCCTGGCCGCGCGACGCGTCGGCCCCCCGGGCCGTGTGCTGGCGGTGGACACGCTGCCGGAGATGTGCGAACGCACGGAACGGGCCGCCGCCGAGGCGGGTGTGGCCGACCGCGTCGAGGTCGTCCACGCGGAGATGGAGGACCTGCCCGTCCTCGACGACACGGTCGACGTGGTGATCTCCAACGGCGTGATCAACCTGTCACCGCGCAAGAGCCGCGCCTTGGCCGAGGCGTCCCGGGTGCTCCGGCCGGGGGGTCGGTTCTGCGTATCGGACCTGACCGTCGACGACGACCTGCCCCCGCAGGTGCTGACCTCCGGTGCGGCGTGGGCCGGCTGCATCGCCGGCGCCCTGTCGGAGGAGGTCTTCACCACGAAGCTGACCAACGTGGGGTTCACCGACATCCACCTCGGTGAGCACATCCCCTTCAGCGTCGACGACGCGGCCCTGTACCCGCTGTTCACCGACGAGGTGATCGCGCTGATGCGCGAGCTCGTCCCGCCGGAGCAGCAGGCCAGCATCGCGACCAGCCTGATCGCACGTGCGCGCCTGCCCGAGGCCGCTTGACGATCCGTGCGTTCCGTTGCAATGGCGGTGGGTCCGGGCTCGTCCTCCCTGGTGGAGGCACACCACAGGGAGGACGCCCCGATGACCACCGACACCACGACCGCCACGACCGCGCTGCCCGTCGACCCGGAGGCGCTGCGTGCGTCCGTGCGCGACAAGTACCGTCACGTCGCCACCACCCCGGACGGCGGGTTCCACTTCCACACGGGCCGTCCACTGGCCGCGCTGCTCGGCTACGACCCGGCCCTGGTCGACCCACTGCCCGACCGGGCCGTGGAGTCCTTCGCCGGGGTCGCCAACCCGTTCTCGCTGGCCCCGCTCGGGCAGGGCGACCACGTCCTGGACGTGGGCTCCGGCGGCGGCTTCGACTGCTTCGTCGCCAGGCAGCTGGTCCACCCCGACGGTCACGTGCTGGGTGTGGACATGACCGCCGAGATGCTGGCCAAGTCCACCGAGACCGCGCGGCAGCTCGGGTGGGACAACGTGGCGTTCCGTGAGGGCATCATCGAGGACCTGCCCGTCGACGACGGGTCGATCGACGTGGTCATCTCCAACGGGGTGCTGAACCTCGTCGCCGACAAGCCCCGTGCGTTCGCGGAGATCCACCGGGTGCTGCGCCCGGGCGGGCGGCTGCAGTTCGCCGACATCGCCGTCGGCCGTGAGGTCCCGCACGAGGCGACCTGCGACATCGACCTGTGGACCGACTGCATCGCCGGCGGGCAGTCGCTGGACGACTGGTGCCGCCTGATCGCCGACGCCAGGTTCGTCGACATGGAGGTCGGGCCGGGTGTGGACACCTTCGGCGGCGCGCCGGGCGAGAAGAACGCCCGCGCGTTCGAGGTCGCCGGCCACCCGTTCTTCGCGAGGAAGCCCCACTGAACCGCGACTGCCGCAGGTTGGGGGCCCGCCCTCGGGGCGGGCCCCGGCGGCGATGAGTTCTCCCCGGCGCGCGGGTCCTCCCTCGGTGGATGATGACACGACCAGCGGAGGACAGCCCCATGCGCGTGACCATGACGACGTTCGCCACCCTCGACGGGGTGGTGCAGGCCCCGGGGGGACCGGACGAGGACCTCGACGGCGGCTTCGACCACGGCGGTTGGATGGCGCCGTACGTCGACGACGACCTGATGACCACGATGGCCGGCTTCTTCGAGGCAGCGGACGCGTTCCTGCTCGGGCGCCGGACCTACGACATCTTCGCGGCGACGTGGCCGCTGGTGACCGATCCTGACGACCCGATCGCGGGCCGCCTCAACGCCCTCCCGAAGTACGTGGCTTCGACCACGCTGCCCGAGGCGACCTGGTCCGGCTCGACGGTGCTCGGCGGCGATGTGGTCTCGGAGGTGGCCGCGCTTCGCGGCGCGGCCGGTCGCGAGCTGCAGGTCCACGGCAGCGGGACGCTCGCCCAGACGTTGACGCGGCACGACCTCATCGACGAGTACCGCGTGCTCACCGTCCCGATCGTCCTCGGCACGGGCAAGCGCCTGTTCGCGGACGGGACGCCGCCACGACGCCTCAGCCTCGTGGACCGCACGAGCACCGCCAGCGGGGTCGACATCGCGGTCTACCGGCCCGACGGATCGCCGTCACTCGGCGCGGTCGGTCCGGAGTACGCGGAGGAGGAACCAGCCGCGGCGCGGTGAGCGCACCGTCGGGCCGATGCGGTGCCGGTCAGCTGACGGCCCGTTCGACGAGCTCAGCGAGGTGCTGCCAGGCCTGCTCGCTGATCTCGTCGGCCAGCGCGTACGACGTCGGCCACAGGCCGCTGCCCTCGTCGAGGTTCGCCTCCTGGCTGAGACCGAACGTCGAGTACCGCTCACCGTCACCCCGACCGCTGCGGAAGAAGCACACGACCTTCTTGCCCCGGGCGTAGGCCGGCTGCCCGTAGTACAGCTTGGGCGCGAGGTCCGGGGCCACGGTGGTCACCAGCGCGTGCACGCGTTCCGCCAAGGCGCGGTCCTCCTCGGGCATCCCCGCGATCTTCTCCAGCACCTCCGCCTCGGCGGCGGCCGCCTTGTCCTTGCCGCGGCCGCTGCCTGCCTCGGCCTTGAGCTCCTTGGCGCGCTGCTTCATCGCGGCGCGCTCCGCCTCGGAGAACCCCGCAGCTGCTGCCGCGCCCGCGTCCCTGCCCTCCGACCTGGTGGCCATCGTCGCTCCTGGTGACGTCGGTGGTGCCTCGGTGCGACGCACGCTAGACAGCGGGCGGCGAGGATCCTTCTCCGTTCCTGACCGGTGCCGATCGCGTTCCCGCCGGATCGAGGTGCGCGTCCATCGACGCGAGGAGGTACGCGTGGACATCAGGTTCCAGGTGGTCGCGTTCGATGCGGCGGAGCTGGCCCCCGAGAGCGCGTTCTGGGCGGCCGTGCTCGGTGGGACCGTCGACGTCGACGACGACTGGCACATGGTCATGGACGCCGACGGCGCGCCGCGGATCGGCGTGCAGCTCGCCCCGGACCACGTCCCACCCGACTGGCCGGATGGCTCGCCGCCCCAGCAGGTGCACATCGACCTGTGGGTGGACGACTTCGACGCCGCGCACGACGAGGTGATGGCGCTCGGCGCCCGGCTGTTGCAGAGGGCCGACGACCTCGAGGCCGAGGAGGGCTGGCAGGTCTACGCCGACCCGGCCGGTCACCCGTTCTGCCTCTGCTGGCACCGCGGCTCGCCTCGGTCGTAGCGTCTGCCGCCCGCATCGCAGCGCCCTGGACAGGACCCAGGGTGCAACGGTTCCCTGGTGCTGTGCGTCTGAGTGGGGAGGGAGGAGGGACCGTGCGCGACCCCGACGGCTTCACGACGTTCTACACCGCCACCCACGGGCGCGTGCTCACCGCCGTTCGGGTCACGCTCGGGGATGACCTCCTCGCCCACGAGGCGGTGGACGAAGCCTTCACCCGCGCCGCCGAACGGTGGGCGAGCGTCAGCGAGATGCCGAACCGCGTCGGCTGGACCTACCGGGTCGCGGTGAACTGGGCGACGTCGTGGCGCCGCAAGCTCGCCCTGCGTCCGACGCGCTCGGTCGAGGCCCTCGATCGCTCGCACCACGACCCGACGCCGGACCTGGACCTGATCGGCGCGCTCGAGCACCTCGACCTCGACCAGCGTCAGATGCTGGTCCTGCGCTACGCGATCGGCTGTTCGGTGCAGGAGGTCGCGGCCACGCTCGGGGTGGCGGAGGGCACGGTCAAGAGCCGGGTGTACCGGGCCCGACAGCGGCTGATCGAGGACGGGAGCTGGCAGCTCGGTCCCGAGGACGACGACGGCGAGGACGCGTTCGAGACCGAACGCCGTGACAGCGAGGTGCTCGATGGACGTGCGTGAGCAGCTGCGGGCCGCTCCCCCCGGCCCGGCCCCGTCGGTCGACGACGCGCGGCGGACCTACCAGCGAGGCCGGCGGCGCGTGATGCGTCGCCGTGCCGCCGGAGCGGGCGCCACCCTCGCCGCGGTGCTGGTGGCCGTCGTGGTCGCGGTCCCGTTCGGGACCCCCGGCTCGATCCGCGTCGAAGACGGTCCCGCGGGACCTCCCCCGGCCGACCGAGGGCCCGATGGAGGACCGACTGAGGATCCGGGGGGCGTCGGCGAGCAGGGGACCGTCCAGGTCGGCGAGGTCGTGCTCACCATCCCGGACGGCGTCTCCCTCGAGCGGGTCGTCAGCGGCGGCGAGCCGTGCTACAGCGAGGCGATCGGCCCGACCCTCGTGGTCATGGACAGCATCGTGCCCGACACCCAGCGGGACTGTCCGGAGGGTGCCGTCGCCGACACGTCCGTCGTCGCCGTGCCGGCCAGCGGCGTCCCGCCGGCGTACCTGCCGGGCCACGCCGACGTCGAGGGGACCGCGGACGTCACCGACGTCGACCTGCTCGGCACGACCGGTGTCGTCGAACGGTGGTCCCTGAGCGACGGCACGCTGGTCGACACCTACCTGTTCACCGAGCTCGACCTCTACCTCACGGTTATCGCTCCCGATCTGATGCCGGGCTTCGCCGAGGAGCTGCTGGCGTCGGCCACGCGGGCGGGCGCCACGACTGACGGCGACGACGCGACCGGGTCCGATGGCGAGCGCACCGGTGCCCCGCCGCTCGACGACGAGGCATCCACCGAGGACCGCCAATCGCCGCCCGAGGGTCCGGTCGACCTCGAGCTGGTCGACGTCCGTGTCGGCACGCACGAGGGGTTCGACCGCGTCGTCTTCGTGTTCGCCGGCGATGGCCAGGTCGGGTGGTTCACGAACCTCGACGACCGGGCGATCGAGGACGGCTCCGGTCACGAGGTGGACGTCGCCGGTGGCGCGGTGCTGACCGTGGCGCTGAACGCGATGGCGTTCCCGCCGGACCTCCCGGGACCGACCGTCGACTGGAACGGGGTGCGCATCCCGGCGCCTGCCGGCTCCGGGGTGCTCACCGAGGTGGTCGGCAGCATCTGGTTCGAGGCGCAGCAACAGGTGTTCATCGGGCTCGACGAGACGGTCGCCTACCGGGTCGAGCGGCTCGACGACCCCCAGCGCCTCGTCATCGACCTCATTCACCCCTGACGGACACGGCAACGTGGCCGGGCGAGGGCTGCGCCGTGACCCGTACGGTCGACGCAGCGACAGAGGGGCTGCAACAACGTGGGTTTCGAGACCTTGCCCGAGAGTTCGAGCGAGACGATCGGCTGGCGGCTGGAAGGTCGGCTGAGCGACGCCGAGGTCGCGGCCATGCACGAGCAGCTCGACACCATCATCGCGGACAAGGGGTCCGCGCGAGTGCTCGTCGACCTCACCGCGATGGAGGGGATGGAGCCGTCGGCCGTCTGGAAGGATCTGCGCCGTTCGGTCGGCAAGCTCGGCGACATCGATCGCATGGCCGTGATCGGTGGCGAGCGTTGGCATCGGTGGCTGACCACCGCCTCGGACGAGGTCACACCGATCGAGGCTCGCCACTACGCGCCCGCCGAGGCCGCAGCAGCCTGGACGTGGCTACGGAGCTAGCCGGTGATGTCGGGCCGGCCCACCGGGCACGCGAGCGACGCCCGTGGGCTGGTCGCAGCCACCGTGGAGCTGTGCGACGCCCCGTGACGCTTCGCAGCCGCCCCAGGGGCGGAAGTCCTCCCCATCCCTTACCTTCGGCACGGCGGACCGGCGCAGCGCGAACCGATGATGTAGGCGAGCGCGCCCGGCGTTGTACGAGGAGACCAGCCAGGAAGCCACGTGGTCCAGGCCAGGCACGACCGGCGCAGGGACGACTGGTGGCGCCGGGCGGCGGGTGTGGTCGTGGCCGTCTACGCGGTCGTCGCGGTGACCGCGCTGGCCGCGCCCGCGGCCGGTCCCACGCTGGTCAAGCTCTTCGGCACGCTGGTGATCGCGGTCGGCGTCGGGTTCGCGCTGTTCCGCCACCGGCCCCCACGCGCGTCCGGCTGGCGGCACGCGGGGCCCGGCATCATCGCGCTCCAGGTCGGCTACACCGCTGATGTCATGGGCGTCGATGTCCCGCCGGGCCTGGGGATCGCGAACACGGTCCTGCAGCTCGGCGGCGTCGTGCTCATGGCCTGGGGCATCGGGGTCATGTTCGGCCGGAGGGACGGCCGAGGAGACGTCGAGTCCGGCTTGGACGCCGGCATCGTCGCGTTGGCGCTGGGCCAGCTCGGCTTCTACTGGCTCGTGGCACCGTTGCTGGCGGACAACGACGGTCCGGCTGCCCTCGGCACCGGCGTGCTGGTGTTCGCGGCCATCGGGCTGATCACCTACATCGTCGCCCAACGGATCCCGCGCGCTGCGCTCACCCCGTCGCGAGCGGCCATCATCGGGTTGATCCTCCTGGGCGTCACGGTCATACTCCTCGATTCGGTGGTGCTGGACGGGTTGAACCACACCGGCGACCTGTCCGCCGGGACCAGCCGCACCCTTCCACTCAGCCTGCTGGCCTACGGGTTGCTCCTCGCCGCGGCGGTGCATCCGAGCATGCGGGAGGCCGGGCCGCTGGCCGTTCCGACAGGCCGTACCGGCACGTCCCGTGTGCTCGTGATCTGCACCGCCGGGATGGTCACCCCCCTCCTCCACCTGCTCGGTACCGTCATCGGACGCCCGCCCCAGGCGCCGGTGGCCCAGAGCGCCATCGGAGCCGTCGCCATCGCGCTGGTGCTGGTCCGGTTGGCGTTCACCCTGCGTTCCCGCCAGCAAGCGCAGGCCGTGGCGTCGGCCAGCGAATCGCGTTTCCGGTCGCTGGTCGAGCATGCCGCCGATGGCATCGCGGTCCTCGACGCCGACGGCACGGTCGAGTTCACCACCCCCTCCGTCGAGCAGATGCTCGAGTTGCCCGCCGGCTCGTTGATCGGCAGCCGCGTCCTCGACACGGTGCACCCCGACGACGTGCCGATCGCGGCGCAGGCGGTGGGACGGGCGCTGGCGCGGTCCGGTGCCAGGACCTCGGGGACGATGCGGTTCCCCGACGTCACAGGGCAGCCCCGCTGGCTGCGGTTCGTCATCCACAACCTGTTCGACGAGCCGGCTGTGGCGGGGCTGGTGATGAACCTCCGCGACGTGACCGACGAGCGGCGGGCCGAGGAACGTCTCACCCGGCAGGCGACCCGTGACTCCCTGACAGGTCTGCTCAACCGCGCCGCGCTGCACGATGCACTCCAACGCGCAATCCACGGACGCCGGCGCGTCGCCGTGCTGTTCCTCGACCTCGACCGGTTCAAGCTGATCAACGACTCGGTCGGCCACGACGCAGGGGACACGCTGCTGATCGACGTCGCCAACCGCCTCCGCGACTCGGTCAGGGACGACGATGTCGTCGGCCGGCCGGGTGGGGACGAGTTCGTCATCGTCGCGTCGGTCGCCGACACGGCCGACGCGGAGGCACTGGCGGTGCGCGTGACCGACGGGCTCGCAGCGCCCTTCGACGTCGCCGGCGACGAGATCTACGTGACCGCCAGCATCGGCATCGTGCACACCGAGGCGGGGTCCGAGCCCGCCAGCGCACTGCTCCGCGACGCCGATATCGCGATGTACGAGGCGAAGCGAGCGGGCCGCAACCGGATCGAGGTGTTCGACCGAGCCCTGCGAAGCACGGCGACGGAACGTCTGCGCGGCCAGACCGCCCTTCGTCACGGCATCGACCGCGGCGAACTGCGCCTGCGCTACCAGCCCATCGTCGACCTCCGCACCGCGCACGTCACCAGCGTGGAGGCTCTCGTACGGTGGCAGCGTCCCGATGGCCATCTGGTCGATCCCGACGACTTCATCCCGCTGGCCGAGGAGACCGGCCTGATCGTGCCGTTGGGCCGCTGGGTGCTTGCCACGGCCACCGCAGAGCTGGCCGCATGGCACGCCACCCGACCTTCCGGGACCCCAACCGTGGCGTTGGCCGTCAACGTGTCCCCCCGGGAACTGCAGGACCCCGGCTTCCTGGATGGCGTCCGCACCGCCCTCGCCCGGTGGCCCCTGCCCTCCGATGCGTTGCGGATCGAACTGACCGAGCAACTGCTCGTGGATGACACCGACCGCGCCCAGCACATCCTCACCGAGCTACGGAGCCTGGGCGTCAAGCTGTCCATCGACGACTTCGGCACCGGATGGTCCTCCCTCAGCTACCTCAAGCGCTTCCCGTTCGACACCATCAAGATCGACCGCTCCTTCATCGATGGGCTGGGCCAGGACCACAGCGACACCCTGATCGTCCAGGCGATCCTCGGCATGGCCTCGGGTCTGCACGCCGAGGTGGTGGCCGAGGGCGTGGAGACGCAGCTCCAGGCGCTGCGCCTGCTCGACCTCGGCTGCGACTTCGCGCAGGGCTACCTCTTCGCACCGCCGCTGCCGTTCGCCGAGCTCGCGCCCGTCCTCTCCGACGGTGTCGCCCTCCCGTGGCGGCTGCCGCGGCCGAGCCGTGCCACGCGGGCATGACGTGGGGCCGGGGCGCTACCGGTCGCCGGAGCCAGATCGGCGGCACCGAAGGCGACGGTGAACCGCTCGCACCAGATGACGACGGTGTCGTAGGCGTCGAGGTCGACGTCGTCAGGGATCTCGTAGTTCTGACTACCGATGTTCCCGCGCAGGTCGCCGAGGTCGACGAGGTCGGCCGCCCGCGCGCCGTCGTCGTCGGCGTGGTCAGCGGATGAAGCTGCGCGTCACCGGTTGCTCCTCGCCGTCGGCCACGATCTGCGGACGCCGCTCGCGACCCTCCAGGCGGCGGTCGAGGCGCTGCAGGACGGTTTGGCCGCGGACCCCGACCGCTACCTGCGAGCCATGGCGACCCACCTGAAGCTGCTGCGCGGCATGGTCGACGACCTCCTCGTGCTCACCGGCCTCGAAGCCGGTGAGGTGCGGCCCGAGCACATCCCGCTGTATCTGGCCGCCGGTGCGGCCGAGGTCCTGACTCCCGTCGCCGCTCGACAGCAGGTGACGATCGAGCTCGAGACGAAGGGGGCCGCCCCGGTGCACGGCGATGCCATGGCGCTCGACCGGGTCCTGCGCAACCTGCTCGACAACGCCGTGCGGCACGCCCCTCCGGGCCGCACGATCACGCTCCAGCTCGCGACGGACAGCGGTGCCGGCGGGGTGCGCGTCCACGACGACGGGCCAGGGTTCCCCACGGCGTTCGTCGAACGCGCCTTCGACCGGTTCTCACGAGCGGACGAAGCCCGCGAGCGCGACGGCGGCGGGGCCGGCCTCGGCCTGGCGATCGCCCGCGAGCTGATCGAGGCCCACGGAGGCAACATCTGGATCGAGCCGGGACCCGGAGCCACGGTCGCCTTCCGGGTACCCACCGCTTCCGCTCACCAACGGACGTGGTCCGCAGGATCGCGGTCGCGGGCGATCAGGCCCGGCGCGACGTGACGTGCCGCGTCGCAGTCGATGCAGCGGTCGTCGACGAACCAGGGTCCCTCGGCGCCGGCGGATGCCGCATGTCTCGACGCGCCACCTCAGCCCGCTCCCCTCGCCTGCACGAGTGGATGCTACGGCCCGCAGGGAGCGGTGGCCGCCGCTCGGCTCGAGTTCGTGTGGATCACGCGGCGATGAGTTCCGCACGCCGCGGCGGTCGACCCCGACCGAGAGACCTCGTCCCCCACCTGACAGAGATGGTGCCCCGATGACCACCGCAGATCCGCCACCCAGCCGCTCGACGCGTCCTTCACGGAGCCGATCCGCAAGGACGGCGCCTTCGCGACCTACATCGAACTGCCCGGTTCGCACGAGGTGCTCGGCACCCGGCGCGCCGTCAAGGTCGCCGGCACGCTCGATGGGCACCCCTTCGCCGCGACGCTGATGCCGTCCGGAGAAGGCCCCCATTGGCTGCCGCTGCGGCAAGCGCTGTGCAAGACGATCGGCAAGTCGAGCGCCGGCGAAGTGGTCGACGTGCACGTGGAGCAGCGAACGTCGTGAACTCGTTGGTGACCCGGTCAGGCTGACGCGAGGTCGTGGGTGAGCTCGCCCGCCTGCCAGACGTGGGTGACGTTCCCGGGGTCGGCCAGCACGGACACGTCGGCGAGCGGGTCGCCGGCCACCGCGATGACGTCGGCGTCGTACCCGGCGACCAGCTGGCCCGAGAGCGGCGCACGTTCGCCGAGCGTGTCCGGACCGTTGGCGGTCGCCGACTCGATCGCCTCGAGCGGGCTCATCCCGAACTCGACCATCAGCGGCAGCTCGCGGCCGTGGTTGCCCCACGCGACCGGCTTGCCGCGCCCGGTCACCATCACGTCCGTGCCCATCGCGATGCGGACCCCAGCGGCGTGCGCGCGGCCCATCGCGTCGGCGTGGACGTGGTCGATCTCGACGAGCTTGGCGCGCATCTCCGGGGAGATGTCGTTCGACGGGTCCGGAGCGAGCATCTCACGAACCACCAGGCGGGTCGGGACGAGCAGCACGTCGCGCTCGACCATCGCGGCACACACCTCCTCGTCGAGGTAGGTGCCGTGCTCGATGGTGCGTACCCCGGCCTCGATCGCCGCGAGCATCGCGCCGGTCCCGTGGCAGTGCGCCATCACCGAGCGGCCCGCCAGCCCGGCGACCTCGACGATGGCCGCGAGCTCGGCCCGGGTGAAGTGCTGGTGGCGCGGATCGTTGCGCGACGACATCACGCCCCCAGACGCGCAGATCTTGATGACCTCGGCGCCCTCACGTAGTTGTTCGCGCACGGCGGTGATGCAGTCGTCGACGCCGTCGCACAGCCGCGTCGACGGCTCGGTCACCGCCAGCTGGTGGATCCAGGACAGCGGCAGCTCGGCGAGGTCGCCGTGACCGCCGGTGACCGACAACCAGGCGCCGGCGGCGTAGATGCGTGGCCCGGGGATGGTGCCCTCGGCGACGGCACGAGCGACGTGGATGCCCAGGCCACCCGCCTCGCGCACCGAGGTGACGCCGGCTTCGAGCGCGGCGACCAGATCGATCGTCGTCCGGGCGCCCCGCAGGGCGAGCGGCTCCCGGGTCACGGAGGTCGGGTCTGCACCGAGCGCGCCGAGCAGGTGGACGTGGCAGTCCCACAGGCCAGGCATCACCGTGTCGACCTGTACCCGTGTCGCCCCGTCCGTTGCAGGCGCGTCGACGCGCGAGCCGGCGTAGCTGATGGTCCCGCCATCGAGCACGAGGACAGCCTCCTCGACCGACTGCCCGCGTCCGGGGAGCAACCGGGTCGCCTCGATGCGGATCGCCACGCGCCCTCCTCGCTCCGGTCGGAGGACGCTACCTCCGCGTGCGCAGGCTGGACCCGACGACGCGAGATCAAAGTGGGGTCAGCTCGGCCCAACGATCCACGACGAGGCGCCGCATCCAGCTACGGATCCGAGGCATCGTCTTCCCTCCTCGCGGTCGGTCCGGAGCACGCGGAGGTGGAACCGGCCGCGACGCAGCGAGCACAGCGTCGCTGGTCGTCGAGTTCGTGGGCGACCTGTCCGCAGTCAGCGCAGACCCGATCGAGCCAGCACGCGGGGTCACCCACCTGCTCCTCCCCCCTACGGCCGAAACGGTCCGGGCCGTCGGCGCTCGGAACGCGCCGCTAGGTACGTCCCGGCAGCCGCCCTCGGTACTTGCGGTGCGCTGCCTGCTTGGAGACACCGAGGTGGGTGGCGATCTCCGCCCACGTCAGACCGGCGACACGGGCCCGGCGTACCGCCGCGTCCTGCTGGCGCTCGGCCGTCCGCCGCGCCTCTGCTGCGACCCGGAGCCCGACCCGGGGGTCGCCGCCGTCCGCTGTGTCGATCGCGACCTCCACCGGATCTCCTCAACGCCGCTCCGGGAGCTGTCAACGTATGTTGACAGCTCCGCCGAGTCAACCGCGCACGTGGGCGCGGCCAGGCACCGACTGGCCCAGCCCATTCGATACCTGTAGCGGTATAGTCCTGCTATGGAGATCGCTTCGGTCCTGCGCGAGGCGCGGCAGAGAGCCGGCCTCTCGCAACGCGCACTGGCGGAAGTGGCTGGTACCTCCCAACCGGCCATCGCTCGGTACGAGAGTGGCGCTGCGGTTCCGTCGTTGCCGACGCTGCAGCGCCTCCTCGAGCAGCTCGACGTCACGATCACGTTCGAGCCCCGGCGCACGTCCGTGGCGTTGCGAGGGCCCGTCGGACGCCGGGTGCAGGAACGTCGCGAGGCGCTCAACGAGGTCCTCGAGCGGAACGGGGCTCGACGCCCGCGGATCTTCGGCTCGACCGCACGAGGAACCGACGGGCCGGATTCAGACCTCGATCTGCTCGTCGAGCTCGAACGTCCGACGCCGGTGAAGCTGGCGAGGCTGGAGCGCGAGCTGTCGGCGGCGTTCGGCGGTCCCGTGGACGTCGCCGTCCCCCAGACGCTGCGACCCGATGTCCGCGACGAGGCTGAACGGGAAGGAGTACTTCTGTGAGTCCAGGGGATGCGCCTGCACCTCGACCACGGCTACCACCCCGGGTCTGCCGACATCGTGCTGAACACCGTCCAGGACGAACTCGGAGTGGTCCGCGACGCGGTGCAGGCGGAACTCGACGACTCCTGACACCTGCCTTCGCCGGCGTCCCACCCGACAGCGAGTCGACCCGCACCTTCAAGCTCAGCTAGCGCGGCACCAACCGCGACACCCAGGGGAAGGTGCCGGTAGGCCGTCGATCAGTTCGCGGAGGCTGTCGGCATGCCCGGCGGCCGACCGATCTCCTCGACCATGTGGATCAGGTTGCGCCGGACCAAGATCTACTCGCCGTCCTCGTCGACGGTCAGGTCAGGCCCGAAGGTTGAGTAGCCATTGCTCTACGGCACCGGCCGCGTTCCCGGTGTTCTGCGTGCACACCGACCCGTGGCGGAACCGCCACCCAACCGGGAGCACCCAGAATGTCGGACAAGTACGCCAAGCATCGCCGCAACTACACTGATGTCCTGCAGAAGCACGTCGGCGCCACTTCCATACAGGTCATCGGCTGCCTGAGCCAGCCCGGATCCCTGGCCGGCGCTGCGCTCGCGAAGGTCTCCGGCGCCGGCTTCCTCGCCAACCGAGCGGCAGGCAACAAGAAGGCCGGTGGTGACCTGCCGACGAACGTGATGGTCGCCGTCACTGACGACGCCATCCACCTGTTCGACTTCCGCCCGAAGGGCTCGTCGATCAAGGTCAAGGACGAGGTCGCCGTCTGGCCTCGCGCCACGACACGCGTCCACTCGGCCAAGGAGGGAACGCTCGCGACACGGCTGGTCATCGACCTCGAGCACGAGCGACACACCATCGAACTCGACGCCAACGCCCCGTTCGGGCTCGGCAAGGCCTTCAACCAGCCACTCCTGGATGTGTTGCATCCCTCGCCGCAGGCGTAGGCCCACTGTCTGCTGCCCACGACCTACCCAGCGGCGACGACGACGGGCCCTCCCGCTCCACACGTCGGAGGGCCCGTCGTCATGTGTGTGTCGAGAGGTGGCGGTCGGTCACGGGCTCCCGGAGGCCGGCACGTCTACGGTCGTTGAACCAGTCGACCCAGACGAAGGCTCGAGCTCGACCTTGTCGAGCTGCTTCCAGGGTCGGCCACGTCCCGGTGCTAGCGCGCGCCAGCCTCGGGTACCGAGCTCGAGGGTGAGGGGACCCCGCTCGACTTCGAGTCAAGTGGAGCCCGCGCGCAACCGTGACTGCCGGCGGTCATGCGCCGGGCCGCCATCTCGACGCCTGGGCGGCATGCGAGCTCACGGACCAGTTAGACGCGGCGCGCCCGAGACCCTCGGAGTTCACGAACTGGGAGGGGACCGCATCGAGCACGCCAGTTCACCGGCAGCGTTTCCGTCTGACCCGGCGCCCTAGCCCTAGCAGGAGGCCGAGACCTTCGCCGGTGTCAGCGCACCGGCGACCCCTACCGGCAGTCGAAGCAAGTGTGCGGCTTGCGGCCCCTCACCCGTTGGCGCTGCCAATGCACCCCGCATGCCGAGCACCGCAGCGTCTCCACGCCGGTGTCCTCATCGACGGTGACCACCAGCGACGCGCCCGAGATCGGCTCGTCGGCCGATCGTGTCGGTGAAGGCGCCACACCTGCAGTTGCAGGCACCGTTGGCACCGGCGGCACCGGCGGCACCGGCGGCAGGGCGGGAGGCCGGGTGTTCGGGGCGGCCGAGACCGGCACGGGCCCTGGATGCAAGACGTTCGCGGCGGTCGCCTTCGGTGCTGTTACGGGTGGAGCGGCCGACTGGGGCACCGCAACCGGCCCAGAGGGCCAGGCGGGTCGGTCCGACACGCGCGCAGGATTGCAGTCGGGGCAGCGCTCGAGCTTCCTGCCTCGCTGGACCGGCCGGGTCCAAGCCCGTTCGCACTCCTGACAGATCAGCGTCTCGCGCAGCGACACGCCGGTCGCCACTGCCGGCACCTGCCCGCCCGGCGTCCCTGCCAGGAAGTCGCGAGCTGCGACGATTGGAATCTCGAACCGGCGGGCCTTACCTGCCTTGCCCGACCGTGATGCGGTGTCGGCCGCCACCAGCAGCTGGCAGCGCGATTTGGTCACGGAGTCGACCGGGTCGAGACCCAGACGCCGAGCGTGAGCGACCAACAGTTCGCGGGAGAGCTCTGCGCCGTCGTCGTCGATCGCCACGCCGGTGAAGCACACCGTCGTCCCCGGCTGCAGACTTACTTCACGGTCGCTGGTGCGGAACGTCGCGGTGCGCGCGTCGACCAGCGCCTGATCGATTCCGAGCGCGTGCGCGGCCCGGCACAGCTCGTCGTACTGCGCGAGGGTCACTTCGCCGTCCGAGCAGGCCGTCTCGATCAGCTCGCCGAGCCAGCGGCGGTGCGCCCGGTCGGTCTCGCCGGCGTTAAGCCCAAGCTCCCGGGCGAGCTCGACCAGTTGGTGGCGTTCATCTCCGTCGAGGTGTAGGTCGGCCATCGCCCGGTCCAGCAGGTCCAGGTAGGCGGCCACCTTGGCGTCGCGTTCGGGGTGGTGCAGCTGGGCGGTCAGCTGGGCCAGATAGGGAGCCGGCGCCAGGATGCCCGGCCGTGGGTCGCGACGTAGCACCCGGCCGCCGAGAGCCAGACCGGTGGGCAGCACCACCGGTAGACAGTCGAAGCCGTCGCAGCGCTCAGCGAGCGCGACCAGCAGTTGCGCGGTTGCCCGCGCGTCCGCCAGGGCCGCGTGGGCACCGTTCAGGTGCACCCCGTATACGGAGCAGGCGTCCGCCAGCCTCGCGCCGGTCAACCTCAGCGTGTCCAGGCCAGCACGCAGTTGGACATCGACACCAACCCGTCCGTACTCGCTTGCCAGCATCCGAGCGTCGAACGGAAGGTTGTGAGCGGCGACCACCGCCCCGTGCAACCGGACCGCCAGCTGCCCGCATACCTCCTCGAATGTCGGAGCGCCCGTCAGCATCGAGGCGGTGATGCCGTGGATCCATGTCGGGCCCACGTCCCTGCGCGGGTCGATCAACGTGTCGAACTCATCGATGATCCGCCCGTCGAGGTCGAGCGTGACGAGCGCGACCTCTACGACCCGGTCGGAGGGGAACACGCCGGTGGTCTCGGTATCGACGACCACGATTCGGTCGGCGTCGCCGACGACGGCGCCGAACCGCCCGGTCGCTGCGCGCGGGGACGATGGGGGTGGCTGCGGTGACGCGGGAGTTAGGTGGGGCACGGTCCCCACCGTGCCCGCCGGCTTCTTCGTGCCGAATAGCTTGCCCCAGAAGCTCACGGTCCCCCTCGCGAGTCGATGCCCGGCCAGCAGGCTAGAGGACGGCTGCGACGCCGTCAGGCGATTGAGGCCGCCGGGCGTAGCGCGGTCGTCCGCGAGACGGCGCCCGTGCCGATGACGGACCACGCCCTACTGACCGTCTGACGAGGCGGTCACGCTCGTGCGATCCGTGGCAGTACGACCGGTGGAGCCACGGTCGTCATCATCGCCGTGACCTCGCGAAGGCCGTCCGACGGCGAGCGCCGCAGATGGCAACGCTGAACGCTCGTCCCTCAAGTCTGCTCGTGCTGCGCGGCCACGGCCTCGGAGGCCTGGTCCCACAGTTGTGTCAAGGTGATGGTGGGGTCGTCTTCAGCGACTGAGTGCAGCCATCGCGATGGTGCCGCCGACTCAGCCACGAGGCTCTTCCACCCCCGGAGGGTCCATGCGATGTCTGCGACCTCCTCCGCCGGCGCTGCATCGCGAATCGAGGGTTCGATCGCGCGCAGCAGATCCCATGACGACATCGCTGCGACCAACTCAAAGGACCTCGCCACGTCGGACCATGGTCGATCGCGGTCCCCCCACGCGTGCACAAGGGCGGCCAGGGGGATGTAGGGGATTCGGCAACGGGAGGCCACCTTCGGGTCACACCACGGCCGCAACGACGGCGAGGGAGGGATCGGCAAGTCATCGGCCACCGGAACCGCGTGGAGGGCACCGATGACCTCCTCGAGCGTTCGCGACGGTTGGTTCGCCCACTGCTCGACGTTGACCCCTAGCGGGACGCCCGCATGGCGTGCGACGACCTCGCGAGTCCTGCGCAAGGTCGCATGCAGTTCCTGCCACTCCCAATAGGCCATCGGGCCGGCACGGCGGTCGCAACCACAGGCAGCGATGAGCGCATCGCGCAAGGTCCAGGCCGATGCTCCCTCGGCAGCGAGCGCCGGCACGAACTGCACCATGTCGGACTGCAAGACAGTCGCCGCCTCAGCAGCAACACCCATCGACATCCCCCTCGGGCACGGATCCGAGAGCCTAGAACTCCTCTTCGGTCTTTGTGCGCGGAGGGGTAACGTCGAACCCGCTTCGGGGTCGCGACTGGTTGCCACAGGTGGTGAGCTTCGCCTGGAATCCGCTCACCGAGCCGATCGCTGAACCGTCCTGGGATCGGTGGAGGCTCCTAACCTTGGAATCAAGGAGGAGCCATGAGCACGATCGGTCCGTCGGGGACGCCGAACTCGCGTCGGTACAGCCCTGAGGAGAAGGCCCAGGCGGTGCGGATGGTCCAGGCGTTGCGTACCGAGCTCGGGGCTACCCAGGGAACGGTCGCCCGGGTCGCCAAGCAGCTGGGCTACGGGGTGGAGTCGGTGCGCCAGTGGGTCAAGCAGGCCGAGATCGACGGCGGTGAGCGGCCCGGCACCACGAGCAGCGATGCGGAGCGGTTGCGGCAACTGGAGCAGGAGAACCGGGAGCTGAAGCGCGCCAACGCCATCTTGCGGTCGGCGTCGGCTTTCTTCGCGGCGGAGCTCGACCGCCCACAGAGGTGATGGTCGCCTACATCGACGCGCACAAGGACGAGTTCGGGGTCGAGCCGATCTGCCAACAGCTGCCGATCGCCCCGTCGACGTACTACGCCGCCAAGTCCCGTGAGCCGTCCGCGAGGATGCTGCGGGATGCGGTGCTGATGCCGCTGCTGTTGACGCTGTGGACCGCGAACTACGAGGTCTACGGGATCCGCAAGATGTGGAAGGCGCTGCAGCGCGCCGGCGAGGCGGTCGGTCGCGACCAGGTCGCCCGGTTGATGCGTGAGCTGGGGATCCAGGGCGCCCGTCGGGGCAAACGCATCCGGACCACCCGACCGGACGCCTCCGCGGCACGTCACCCGGATCTCGTGGACCGGCAGTTCATCGCCGAGCGGCCGAACCTGCTGTGGGTCACCGACCTGACCGTGGTGCCGACCTGGGGCGGTGCGGTCTACGTGTGCTTCATCACCGACGCGTTCTCGCGGATGATCGTCGGCTGGCGGGGGGCGACCCACATGCGCACCGACATGGTTCTCGACGCGCTCGAGATGGCCCGATGGAAACGCAACAGCCAGCTCGAAGGACTGGTCTGCCACTCCGATGCCGGCTCGCAGTTCACCTCCATCCGCTACGGCGAGCGGCTCGCCGAGCTCGGCGCCGTCCCCTCCATCGGATCAGTCGGCGACAGCTACGACAACGCCCTGGCAGAAGCCGTCAACAGCCTCTACAAGACCGAGCTGATCCGCCGAAAGGGACCATGGCGCAACGTCGACGACGTCGAGCTCGCCACCCTCGGCTGGGTCCACTGGTTCAACCACGAACGGCTGCACTCCACCCTGGGTGACATCCCTCCCGTGGAGTTCGAGACCGCCACCTACAGTCAGCGAGCGGAGACCAGCCACCCGGTTGGAATCCAATGAACCGAGTCTCCATCAGACCCAGGACGGTTCAGTCAACACCGCCTGCACGTCGTCGAGCAGCCCCGGGGAACCGACGCAGATGCCCCACTTGGGGGTCGTGCCCATCCACGCGGTGAAGGCATCGAGGAACAGGCCCTCCATGAACGCCCGCACGTGCGGCCAGCTCGCCCGCAGAACCCACGCCGGGATGCGCTTGACCTGGGAGCGAACGCCGCATCCGAGGAAGTCGATGAACTCAACCAGCCGCTTCGATGCGATGGCCACGTAGGAGCACCGGGTCGCCGGGTGCACGATCCGCGCCTGAACGCCGAAGACCGACTCGACCGCGGCCGCGACCCGCAGGAGGACCTCCGGGACCGCGTTGGTGATGACGACCGACCAGTTGCTGTGGTTGGTGTGCCCTTCGCTCACGTACGCCCCGAGGAAGAACGCGAGCTCCTCCGACATCTCGCACGGGATGTCGATGCGCTTCTGATCGCCGTACCTGGGCGAGGAAACGAAGCCCTCGAGGGGTGGTGACGCAGCAGGCCAAGGACCGCCGAACCGGATGACGGCGAAGTCACCTGGTCGCAGTTCCTCCAGCTCCAACTCGAGCAGCTCCCGATCGCGCGCCGCCACCACCTGAACGGTGCGAGCGGCGATGAGACAATGACCCGAACGAACCGTCACCTCGATGGCCGGCCCCTCGAACGTGTCGCCAGCGGCGTGCGCGATACCCGAATCGGTCAGCATCCACTGGCCTGCACCCACTGCTGCAGTCCGCATCGATTCCCCCCGGTCCGGTCGCATATCCAAGCATCCCGGACCGGTGCGACACCGAGGCGAGCAGTTCAGTCCTCCCTTGGGACAGCGCTCGCGACAGCAGTCAGCATGACCGCGAGTCGCTCACGCTCGTGGGGTGCCAACGCGTCCCAGTCACCCAGCCTGTTGCGGATGTGAGAGAGCGATATCAGGATCGGCGTCCTCGTCCTGGTCACCGATGAAGTAGGTCGCGATCGATCCGGTCAGCATCCCGATGGTGCCGATGCCGACCAGCATCAACACTACGGCCACCACGCGAGCGAGGGGGTTCTCCGGAGCGAGATCCCCGTACCCGACCGTCGTCGCCGTCACCACCGACCACCACGCCGCATCTGGGAAACGGTCGATCGTCGGCTCGACCGCCCAAACGACGACAGCCCCCGAGAGGACAGCGCAGAGCGACACGGTCAGGACCCAGTTGAGTCCGTTGGTCGTCACCACTCCCCGGACGTCGCGGAAGACACCGCCGACGACTGTCGCTGCGCGAAGGACCCGCAGCAGTCGTGCCAGCCGCAGGACACGCAGGGCGCGGAAGAAGTCCGCCGGCATGATCGCGAGCAGGTCGATGATGTTGCCCTTGAAGAAGGCCCGCTTGTCCGTCGACAGAGCCAGCCGGGCGACGTAGTCGGCGACGAAGATCGCCCACACCGCCAGGTTGGCGGCCAGGACCCACCCTTCGTTCTCGAGCGGCAGGAGGACGACGACGAGGACCGCCAGCGCGGACCATCACGGTCTCGTAGACCCACTTCCAGCGGCCCTCACCCAGGACCATCACGACAGGTTCGCGCTTCACGTCGTGCCCCTCCCCCTCAACGCCGTCGGCCCCAGGCGAACCTGGGGCCGACGGTGACTCACGTTCGAACCAGCTGTTCCTGGGTCAGCTGTTGTTTTGCACGAACGTGTCAGTGGTATTTGCACCATGACACGAAATCGGCTTTCTGTGGGGCGCTAGAGGGGTCTACGGCTCAACCGGGCTCCGGAGGCTACTCCGGTGCCCCGGTGAGGACGGTCGGTAGTCCGTCGTAGGGTGGGAAGCTGCCCGCCACAGTCCCGTCGTCGGCGACGTCGATCTCAGCCGCGAACGCCCCGTTCCCGTCGTGGCAGGAAAGCTTGACCGCGTGGCCGTGCTCGACGAGGTGTCCACCGGAGGCTAGGAGACAGTGAAGCTCGCCCAGAGCCGGGTGGTCGTAGGTGGCGGTGTAGACGTTGGCGTCGCGGTTCACGGTGGAGAACTCTCCGGAGTCGAAGAGCCACCTGAGCAAGACCGCACCCTCAACCACGTATGACCATCCCTCCGGGAGCACCCTCGGGGGTGTCCCACACGTTGTCGCAAAGCTCCCACACACACCGCCGCACGGTCTGAGGTTCTTCGGGGCTCACCCGGTACGTGAGCTCGTGACCGTCCTGCAACAACTCGGTGGCAGCTTCGTCGAGAGCTTCCTCAGCGGAGCTACCTGTGCGTTCTAGGAGGATGTCCAGGGCTTCGAGCCCGCCCTCGTGGAATGTGACCTCCCAGTCTTCGGAGTCCCACCGGTCGCGCTCGAGTTGAGCGTCAACCGAGACGGTCACGGGGATCCCGAGGAAGCTTCCCTCTTGCCGGACAATCCGCGGTTCGATGGCGCGGTGCATCTCCGTCCACACGTCCATGCTGACCTGCCGAACATCCCGGAGACCGTCGACGTCCGGCAGGTTCGACCCGAACCCGAGCGGAACGCAGCCTGTACCCATGACCGACAGAGCCGTCAACGCCGTCAACGCCGTCAGTCGACGCCAGGGGAAACGAAACACGAGCAGTCCTCCGGGTTTGCGCCGCCAGGCTCCCGGCGGCCCTGGGGACCGTGCCAAGCTGCCCTCATGACGCAGCAAGACCCTGTGCAGGGGCGCAGGCGTGACGCTCCTGCCGCGAGTACCGCTACAGAGCCTGTGCCCACAAAGCTGAACGGCGCCCCTGGTAGGGGGCGCCGTTCGGCCTTTCAGACCGGAATCGGTGTCAGTGTGTAGAATCTGCTGACATCAGTGCAAGATCTACTGTCAGATCCGTGCACATTCCGGGTGTGTCATGGTGAAAGCCATCACGAACTGTTGTTTTGCACGAACGTGTCAGTGGATTTTTCACTGTGACACGAAATCAGCCACAGGAGGCACGCTAGGGCCCCTTCGACGCACCGATGACCTGCACGCGTTCGACGGGTATCGCCGCGGGCTGACGTGCTCGAGGGCGTTCACGCCCGACATGTCACGCGACCGCGTTCGTGACCGTGACCGTGAGTCTCCTCGCTTCTCGAGCGCAGGGATGTCCGTCGGGCAGTCTGAGGATCGCGCACTTGTCCGCCATCCGTGGCGCGGGTGACGCCGCGGATGTATCCGAGTGGGCACAATCTCGCCCATGTGGGCAAGATTCTGCCCCCGACCCGAAGCGCGCACGAGCCTGGTCGAGAGCGACGAACGTGTACACGACGACGTGCGACGCGGCGAACCGGAACGTGCCCGGGCTAGCGGCTAGCGCGGTCGGCAGCGGTCCGCGGGGATCAGTTCTGCTCGCTCGGTGCCCTGCTCCTGCACGAGCAGTTCTTCGCCACGGATCTCCAGCACGGTGGCCACGACATCGCCACTTGGAAATGAAGCGATTACATGCTGACCCTGGATGTAGGACACGGAACCCTCGAAGGCATGGCGTCGGAACTGGGCGGCTGCACCGTCTCCTCTACTCTAGTTGGAGACGCTGATGAGTTCCGACGTCGCACGTGGCGTGCTGGTCCTGGGACCTCGCCGTGGGTGCCTTGACGAAGCCGCACGCTTGCAGGACGCAGGCGCTGAGTTGACATTGCTAGATGTGTCTGCGGTGTCGGCGGAGGCCGTGGTCGAGGCTGCCGCAAGGTTCCGGAGCAGAGGCCTGTCGCTTGTGGTTCTGGCGAGAGCACTCGAGGATGTTCCGGTCGAGGCGCGCCGCAACCTCGAGCGTGTACTCCTTGTGGACGACGTGTCCTGACCGGCCGACCGGCCGACCGGCCGACCGTTCAACCGACCGCTCGTGAATCGGAGGTGCGGGGGCGCCCAAGACTGCCACTCTTGCGGCCTCCATGACTTTCTGCACACCGCGTCACAGGTTCGCGCGACACTCCCCCGATGCCGCTGCTCGCCCACCACCCCGACCACGGAACGGTTGTCGCGACCGTCCCGCAGCAGTTCGCGCGCGTGCACCGCGTCTCCCCGTCGCTGCTGACCTGCAGAGAGTGCGGATGGACCCTTTACGCGGTCCGGAGCCACCTCGCTCAGCCCTTCTTCCGACACGCGCCACATGCGCCTGTCTGTTCAACCGCGTTCGAGACCCTTCACCATCTCCAGCTGAAACAGATCGTCGCTGACGCCATCGATGGCGCCGGCTGGACCGCCCAGCTCGAACAGCCCATCGGCACACGCCGAGCCGACGTTCGCGCAGTCCCACCCGATCCCAGCCGCACCCCTCTCGCCCTCGAGGTCCAACTGTCCCGCCAACGGGCCGCCGACACCCTCGAGCGCACCGACGACTATCGGCGGCACGGGCACGACACGATCTGGATCGTCGCCGACAGCGGCGCCCTCGGACGCCCCATCCCGCACGGCGTGCCCTACATCACCACCGACGTCAGCGGCAGCGTTGCAGGCCCCGCCACCCGCCGCCTGCCACTATCCCAGCTGCTCGCCGCCATCTGCCGCCATGAGTTGACCTGGCAG
The DNA here is from genome assembly GCF_000969705.1 of Nitriliruptor alkaliphilus DSM 45188. GTDB lineage: Bacteria > Actinomycetota > Nitriliruptoria > Nitriliruptorales > Nitriliruptoraceae > Nitriliruptor > Nitriliruptor alkaliphilus. The sequence continues at coordinate 2,860,193 of NZ_KQ033901.1, read as the reverse complement.
CCCACCAACCGTCGGTGGCACCCTCAGCCCGAACCTCCCCAGCCCCCACCCCGTCCCGATCCGACGCCCGCACCGGCACGCAACCAGCCCACATCCCCTCAAGCCGACGGCTTACACCCCCGATGGCAGCCGCTACTCGCCGCACTCACCGCGGCAGGACACACCTGGACCGGGCGACCATTCGCTGATGGCTGGTGCATCACCACCAACGACGACCTGAACCTCTACCTCGACTGCGACCCGCGCCACCCCGCCTACCAGGACGCGCCCATCGGCGTCGCCTTCTCCATCGTGCACCGGCATCCCGACGCCTACCGTCCCCACGCCCACGCGCACGTCAGCCGGTGGCAAGCACCACCCGGTCCGGCCCACCCGAGCCGCACCCAACCCAGCCTGGGCCTGTGATGGCCGCGCCGCTCGCCACGCGAGCGAGACGTCTCGGTCCTCAGCTCGTGCTCTCAGGTGCTTTTAGTGGATGTTGACGTAGCGGACCGGCGAGGCGGCTCCGCGCCGTGTCAACTCCGGCGGCAAGGCCTTTCCCTTCCACCGTGAACGGACCTTGTCCGGGGCGAGCGTGCCGACGAACCCGTAGCGGTCCTGGTCGATCTCGGTCTCGATGAGGCCGTCGAACTCCGGGTCGCTGGCTGGGAGCCACTGGTTGGGTTCGTAGACGTCCAGGATGACGCCCTTGCTCGCTGCAGCGACCCAGGCCGCCTTCTCGGCGTTGGCCGGGTTGAGCTTCCACGCGACGCGGACAGCGTCGTAGAGACTCTTGCCTTCTTCCAGGGACTTCTGGATCTTGATGACGAGGACGGGTTCGTCCGCGAAGTCGGCGGTCCGGCGCTGGTGCATGTCGATGATCTCTTTGACGTGCATGGTCCCGCGCTCGGAACTCCCGTGGCCTCCCTGGATGTTGGTCAGTCCCGGGTAGGCGTCCATGAGGGCAGCTTCGACCTCGAACGCGGTCGCCTCATCGAGTCCGTGGCGGTGGATGACGTGGGACGTCGTCAGCCCGGCGAGCTGGATGTCACGGATGAGACCGAGCTTCGGTTCGAGTTGCTCGTCACCGAACTCCTCCGCCGACACGTTGCCGTGGGCGTGCTCGAAGACCCGGTTGCCCTTGCCCTTGCCGACGTAGAACGTGTTCCCGGTCCTGGGGTCGACGAGCCGGTAGACGTAGAAGCCGAGCTTGTCGATCACGCCTGCCGGGAACCCGGTCAGGTCCGCGCCCTGCTGTGCGCCGCTTAACACGGAGTTGTCCTCCTGGCTCGAGGGTCAGGTCACGGATGTGCCGCCGTCCACGTCGAGGACGTGGCGGATCGCGGTGACGTCGTGAGCAGTCTGCACCGTGATCTCGGTGTTGCCAGAGCCGTGGTGACCGACGTCGCTGACGTCACGCGCCGTGTAACCGGCCTCGACGAGGCCGTCGGTCGGATAGTCGACGTAGACCCGCAGTCCGCCCTTGCGGATCACGATGCCAACGACCGGCGTGCCGCTGCTGTCGACGTAGTTGACCCACCACTTCAGGTCTGTCCGTGCCAGACCGGCCTGTTCGCAGAGGCTGGCGGTCTGGTCGAACAGGGCACGGACCTCGGGGGCCACCTGCTCGAGCCGCTCGGCCGGCGTCAGGTCGCCGAACCCGGCGCTGCCGGAGGTCAGCCCGAACTCGGCCTCGACGTACTCGATCGTGCGGGTGTCCTTCAGTCTGCATGGAAGCTGGTTGGCGAACAGGCCGGTCTCCCACACGGCCTCGTCCAGGGGCCGTGTGGCCTGCCAGGTCACCGGCACTGCGTACTCGGCGATGTCGGGGTCGCCGGCCGCGAGTCGTTCACGGAACTCCGGCGGGCAGTCGGGAGTCTCGGTGAACGGAACCTGTTGCCCGCCGTGCTCGACGAGGAACTCGTCGAGTGGGACCATCGGTCCGGTGATCTCACCCACTGCGATGTAGCCGCCGCCCTTGCCGACGTAGGCGAACACGCGCATGCCCGCTTCGACGTTGCGGAGGAACTTCCAGTAGGGCGCTCCCCCGCCCGCACCCACGAGCCCGTACTTGAGTCCGTGGGTCCACCGTGCCCAAGTCGGGTCATCGTCGGCCCGTCCGAGCGGGACGAACACGTCACGGCCGTTCCACGCCTTCTTCTGTCCCTTGTGCGCCCTCTTCGGGGAGACCTTGACCTCATCCTCGGCCGGCGGCCGCAGCCAGGTCCGTGAGAGGTACTCGCGCTCCCCGTCAACGAAGTGGGAGAACACCACCGCGTTGATGGGGACGTCGTAGTCGTCGGCGAGGTACTCGATGATGCGTGGCGTGCCGGTGTCGAGGGTGGCAGCGATGATGGTCAGCTTGTGCTCGGCGTTGAACGTCTCTACGTCGAGCGCGGTCGCGAACCTGGACTCGTAGGCGTTGCCGAGGTCGATGTCGTCGGTGTCGATGCCGTCATCGACCGTGCGTCGGCGCCAGATGTCCTCGACCTGTTCGAGGGTGAGCGTGCGGATCCACCAGCCGTAGTCGAGCGCCTGAGCGACCACGTCGCGTGGGGTCTTGGCACGCTTGAGTTCGATGGCGTGGAGCCGGGCCTCCTCGTCGATGGCGAGGATGTCGAGGTACTTGCCGTGACTGGTCAGCACCTGCCGGTCGATGACGAGCAGCTGATCGGGACCGAGCAGGTCCGGATCGGCCACGATCAGGTCCTCGAGCCGCTCCTCGAGATCCATCGGTGAGGACAGCACCGGGACGGGCTTGGCGCCTTCGACGCGCCACATCGACGTCTGCAGTGACACCAGTCCTCCTCGAACGGTTCCAGACACGACGCTAGGCGGTCCTAGCGACTGCCGCGCCTGCGACCGACGACTGTTCTCTTGCGGTCTCGTCGAGAGGAAGTCGTCGTCGGCAGCTGCCGGCAACCACGTGGTGGCAGCGGCCGTTCTGTCCCGGGATGACAGCATCGCTGGCTACACGTCGACGGGGTGCCCAGCAGCGCCTCGCGTTCTTGAGCATCGTGACTTGACGACGCCAGCAACCCGGTGGATTGTCGGTCTCTGGGCGATCAGCGAGAGTTCGATGGTCTACAACGGCTCGAAACACCTCCGGGGGGCCGCAGAACGAGTCGACGACTTGCTCGTTCGGCTCAGTACGGGACAGCTCGAGACCGACGCGACCCTCGGTGAGTTCTTCGACCAGTGGCTCGAGGCCCGCCAGACCCAGCTCGCAACGTCGACCTGGCACAGCTACCGCCGCGTCTACACCCTCTACATCCGGCCGCACCTTGCCGAACTGACGATGCGGGAAGTCACGGTCACCACGGTTTCGACCTGGATGGCGATGTTGCTCAGCAGCGGCGGAGCGCGTGGACAACCCCTCGCTGCGGCGACCGTCCGCTACGCACGGCTGCTCCTCCACAAGGCGTTCGAGGACGCGGTCCGCTCTGGCGCCCTCATGGTCAATCCGGTGTCGCGCACCGAGAACCCGTACCGCGACATCAACGGCGTGCGGGTCCGCTACCCGCCCGCATCCTGGACCGTGGAAGAGCTCCGCGTGTTCCTCGACCGAGTGGACCGCCATCAGCACGGGCCGCTGTTCACGCTCGCGGCGATGACGGGCATGCGCCGAGGTGAGGCCCTCGCGCTCACCTGGAGCGACATCGACATCGACCGGTCAGAGCTGGTGATCAGCCGCAACCTGACAGAGGTCGATGGTGCACCCGTGCTCGGCACCACGAAGAACGGCAAGACCCGGCGCATAGCGCTCGGGACACGAGCACTCGATGCTCTCCACGATGAGCGCGATCGGCAAGCCTCAGCCCGCGCCCGCGCCGGGACACGGTGGCGCAACGAGCCGGACTTCGTGTTCACCAGACCGACGGGTGACTTCGTGCGCCCCACGGTGGCGTCAGACGCGTTTCGGACCTTCGTCGGCCGACTCCCTGTCCGACGAATCCGTTTCCACGATCTGCGACACACGCACGCAATCCTGCTTCTGCATGCAGGCACACCAGTGGTCGATGTCAGCCACCGGCTCGGGCACGCCGACCCCGGCGTCACCCTCAAGCTGTACGCACAAGCACTTCACGATCCCGGCCACGCTTTGGCCGAGAAGTTCGATCGATTGCTCGACAATCGAATGTGGGCTACCACCGAAGACGGAAAGCGTCCCGCCGATAGCCGACGTGTTCTCCCACGACCGCAGAGCGACTTCCCACCACCAGCTAGTTCGGAACCGGTCGATCGAACCCGGTAGACCACCCATGTCCTACGACGTCTCGCTGCCGTCCAGAAGGCGGCAGTAGGGAGCCCCGCACGCTTCCGCCGGATGCCCTTGCGTGGCGGGCCCGAGCGTCTCGCGCTGCGAAACGAGAAGGTCGACCTCGGTATGGATCGCGTGGGGATCGACGAGGCCGGCCATGAGTCGCAGCACTGGTGTCGTCGCATGGATCGTCGCAGCACCGCGCTCGGTTGGAGCGGTCAGCGTCACGATGCCGCATGGACTGGCCAGGCAAATCTCGTGGAGGCTCTGACGAATCCCGTCGTTGCGCATCGTGTGCCAGGCGGGTAGGCGTAGCTGCCAACGCTCGTGGGTGTGGATCCACCTGGCGCTGCCGTTCCACGTGAAGATCGTGACGCCTGTGGGCCAATCCATGAAGTGACGGCGCAGATCCTGCCAGTGGTCGCCGATCGTCCAAAGCGTCGTCGACGACGGTTCAAGCTCCGTGTCGGACGCTTGTGGGCTTGGCTCCGTTGCGATGTGGCGCCTCCTCCTCGTGCATGGTGAGGATGCTGCAGCGGTGTGACATCCCGTTCGGACGGTGGGCGCGATCCAAACGAGTTGCCAGGTCGCCAGTACCCGCTGGCAGCGCTCACCCGGCCCGGTGCGTAGCGAGGGGAGCTGCGACCTTCGGCCGCTGGCCTGCTGTAGAACAGCAGGCCACGGTGCTGTCTTACAGCAGGTCTGGTAGCAAGTGCCTCGAGGCCCCCGGCGCCAGGTCGGGTCAGTCCCAGCGCAGATCGTCGAAGGAGCGCGAAGTGCAGCTCGGAAGCTGACGGCTCACGATGCCGCGGCCAGCTGCACGAGGTGGCTTTCGTCGAGCTGCAACGCAGCCCTCGTTCGTGAGGATTCGCGACGTTCACCTCGGGCCTTGCCGTTCACGTTCGTGCAGCCCGGCGAGACACCTCCCGAGAGCCGGACCTCTAGGAACCGGGCGGCGGGACAACGGGAGCGCGGCTTGTCGCCGTGTCGATCAGTAGGTAGCGAGACTGTTGGCCGTTCGGCAGGCGGGCGTAGTCGAGCCAACGCAGCTCGTAGCGGCCCGTCAGGCGTACCGGGTTCGTGCGGCTGCGCGTTGTCCCGGCTCCCGCATGGGTCGCCCAGGCCAGATCGCCGTGCAGGTCACGACCCTCGTGGATGCGAAAGTCGCGATCGATGGTCGAGCGCGTCGGCGGCTTCCAGTAGGCCGGATCGTTGGACAGCACAAGGACGAGACCACGCGCTGCGAGCCCCTGCCGGACCCAGCGTTCGACGCGGCCGACGTCCTTGACGACGTCGTAGCGGCTGATGTCGTGGGCGCCCTGGTTCGCGAGCACGAATCGCTCACCGGCGACGGTCACATCCGCCTTGCGGACCAGATACTTGAGCTCCGCAACGACTAACGTGCCCTCCGAGGTGGTGAGCCATAGGTCAGCAGCCTCGCGCACTTCAGGAACCGGACGTCGCTCAAGCCGGATCTGTAGCTGCGGCTCAATCTGCTGCAACTGCCAGGCCAACGCATGCTGAAGGTCCGACTCGGAGGAGAAGATGGGTCGCGAGAGCCTCAAGCGTTCTAGCGCCGCCTGGAGGTCAGGACGCATGGTGAGCTCCTCCGCCGGACGATCCCTCGCGGGCATGCAACCACCTCCGACGTCTGCTTCGGATGGCCTACGATCTTCCGGGACTTGCGAGGGGAGTCGCCTCAATCGGTCGGTCGGCGTAACCCAGGTGGCTGTTGCTGCCGCGCTACGGCGAGTCCCGACGGCCATGCCGACGTCAGCCAGGGATGTCGACCTGCATCTGTAGCTCGAGCAACGCGATCGCGACGATGTAGCGATGCTCTGGCTCATGCTGATCAACGAGGTCCCGGCGGTGGGGGGCCAGCAGTCGGCAGAGTTCTTCGACGCGTTCTTGGTCATCCACGTGATTGTGCTCCTCGGAACCCGCACTTTGCCATGCCAGCGGGGACCGACGGGCGGCCGGTTCCTATCGCCTGTGGACGACGAGACGAGATCCCGAGGCTGCCTGCAGAGCGACGATTCGCGAGCCGACGGTGAGCATGCCTGTAGCGACGGCCGATAGCGTTACCGCGGTACTGTTATCGCGGGTGGCGGGAGAGCGACGTGACGAGGCCGGTCACGACGTACAGGTGGCCCACTAGACGAGCGCCATCCAGCAGACGAGGTGAACGTCCTCGACGGTGATCTCGGGCAGCGGTTCGGTCGGGTCAGGAGGCTGGAGTCCTAGCTCGCCGACGAGGTTGACGATCGCTGCGGCGCGGTCTTGGTCTGTCCCCTCGGTCTGGAGGGCTTGGCGCATCATGCGCTGGGTACGTGGGTCGTAGGGGGCGCTGATGGCGTCGAGGATGCGGTAGAGCCGTTCTGGCTCCATGCCAGCGGGAGGGTTCGTCTCGAGCAGGGCTGCGGCGTCTCGCATCGGCTTGGGGATGGCTGGGGCGATGGCTCGCGGGTCGGCGTTGGTTCGCCACCAGTCCAGGATGTCGGCTCGGGCGACGTCCCACGCGTCGTAGGCCGTGTCGAGCGCCTCGTCCGGCATGGTCGCGGGCGTGTTCTCGGTGCTGGCGGCTCGTGCGAGACAGGTGAGGGTGTCGCCGGTGACGTCGTCGACGGCGATCGTGCGGTCAGGATCGAGTGGGACCCAGCGGAAGACCGGGCGGTCTTGGTCGGCGACGCGGGCGCAGAACACGTAGCCGGCTTGTCCGTCGACAGCCTTGCCGCTGCCGGCGACCCACGGCAGGTCGAGCACGCGGTCGCGCAGCGTCTTGTCTTCGAAGGCTTGCTCGAGCTCGCGACGGAACTCTTCCCCGGACATGGCGCCGGCCTCACCCGCTTCTTCGAAGAGAGTTGCGTCCTCGGCCTGGAGTGCTGCGATCTGCTCGCGGGTGTGGGTGAAGACGCGGTCGTCGGCCTTCGAGCCCGGAACGATCTCGCCTTCGACGCCGATGGACTTGGCCGCTTGGGTGATCTTGCGCTGCAGAGCCTGTTCGAGGCCGAGGAGGCTGTCGAGCATCTCGCCGGGGAAGAAGCAGCGGAGGAACACGCGCGGGTGTGGTGATCCGATCCGGTCGATGCGTCCGTGTCGCTGGACGAGACGCATCGGGTTCCAGGGCAGGTCGTAGTTGATGATGTGGCGGGCCTGCTGCAGGTTGACGCCTTCGGCGAGCACGTCGGTGGCCACCAGGATGTCGTAGTGGTCACCCCAACCTGCGGGTGCGTCGGCGGATTCGGGCGCGAACCCGAACATCGCGTCCTCCTTGTCGCCTTCGGCCCCGGTTACGAGGGTGATGCGGTTGGCGTAGGGCTCCATCCGCTCATCGGTGGCGATGGCGTGGTCGAGTCGCTGGCGGATCCACCGGGCGGTGTCGGCGTAGTAGGTGAAGATCAGCACCTTGCGTTTGGTCTGTGCATCGGCATCGTCGATGGCGTCTCGTTCCGCCTGCCTGCTGATCGCGACGAGCTCTTCGATGAGCTGGTCGAGCTTCGGATCGGCGGTGTTCTCGACGGTCTCGGCAAGCTGGGCGAACGTGATGAGCAGGTCACGGTCGTTGGTGACCGCAGCACGCAACTCGTCGACGTCGAACCGTGCGGAGGGCTCGCGACGACCTCCACCGACCGCGTCGGGGTCGAAGTCGTCACTGTCGGTCCGCTCCCAGGCGCTAAGGGCGTCACCCGTGAGTACCCAGCCGGCGGCGAGCGCGTCGAGGAACTTGTCGTGCGAGGCGGCCATCGTGCGGCACGTCATCGCGAACGCGCAGGTGGACGACTCGAACCGCTTGAGCAGGCCGGACCGCAGCAGGCCGGCGGCCTGGAGCTCGAACGCGTCCGGGTCGTCCTCGATCAGGAACGCGGACGGGGCGTAGCGGGCGAGGGTGAGCCGCTCGGTGTCGTCGTAGTGGAACTCGTCTGGGTCTGGGAGGGGGTTGTCAGGGTCGTGCGGGTCGACGCCGAGCGCGTGAGCGAACCGTTCGAACACTCCAGGGAGTTGCGGCTCGAGGTCGTACTCAACTCTCAGAACCTTCGGTTCGGGGAACGTGATCGTGATCTCACGGTCCCCCTTCATCATCTTCTGGTTCGGGTAGCGGTTCTTGATGAACCGGCGGGTACGCCGCACGGCGACCGCGTCGAGGATGTCGAACAGCTTGTCGGGCGAGAGGTCGTCGGGGTCCTCCGCTTGTGCTTCGGCGAAATGAGAACGCAACGACGGAACGCCAGCGTCCAGGAACGCCGCGTCGTTGCGAATGAAGTACGACAGCAGGCTGTGCAGGTCCCACAGGCTGTTGTTCACCGGCGTGGCGGTCAGAAGGACCACCTGCTTCGGCGGGCTTCCCGTCAGCAGTTGCCGCAGCGTGGCGGAACGGTTCGTGTCGGTGTTCCGGTAGGCGTGTGCCTCGTCGATCACGACCATCGCGTAGTCGTTCGGGTCGTGCCAGAGAACCTTGCCGTTGCTGCCGCCCAGCCGGAAGTCGCCAGCCAACTCCTGGAACGAGACGCACTGGATGCCCGCAAGACCGTAGTTGTCGAACTCCTGCTGGAACTGGCGCCACGGCCCGTCACGCAACGCCGCGGGAGCGATCAGCAGGACCCGCTGGCGAGCGTCTTGGACCGCTGCCCGCATCAGCTCGCCGGCCAGGAACGTCTTGCCGAGACCGACACCGTCGGCGATCAGCACGCCGTTGTGCCGGGCGAGGTAGTCGCGTGCCCGCCAGAGCCCATCGCGCTGGAAGCCCACGAGAGGGAGACCGGGAGGCTCCTCCTCTGGGCGGTCGAGTTCGTGGCAGTACCGCTCCCACAGCATCCGCAGGTAGACCACGTGCGGCGGATGGACGACGAACCGCTTCTCGTACAGGGCCGCGAGGTCGTACGGCTTCGACTCGCTCCACAGCTGCTCGAACCAGTTCAGAACCTCACCGACCACGTGTGGCTGGTAGTGGCCCAGGTTGAGCTCGACGTTCCGAGACAGGCCGGCCCTGGTGAAGTTCGACGAGCCGGCGAGCACACCGTCCTTGTCGGTCTCGACGATGAACGCCTTACCGTGCAGGAACCGGTCCTCGAGACGACGAACCTCCACCTTGCCCGACTCGATCCACGCGAGCATCCGCTTGATCAGGGCATCGTGGTCACGGGTGAACGAGATCAGGTTCCGGTCAGTCTCCATCTCAAGATGATGGGCCGACAAGGCTTCACGGAGCCGCCGCCGACCGTCGTCCTGCGGAAGCACGCCCGGGGTCAGACGCCGGACGCGGCTGACCTCCTCAGCGACGTCCGGCTCCGCGCCCAGAAGCAACCGAACGTGACCGGCCGCTTCGAGCTGATCTGCGACGAGCGAGAACCCGCCCGGGTTGAAGTAGGCACTCGCGATGGCGAAGTCTGGGGTCTCACGCCAGTGGTCGATGAGGTGTTGCCAGTAGCCCGTCAACGCCTTCGCGACGGTCTGTCCGTCGAGGTTGGTCGCTACTTCGGGGCGGTGGTCGGTACTCATGCGGCCTCGGTGGGAGCAGGATCCCAGGTGATCGTCCGGAAGTGGGTCAGTACGGCCTCGAGCCGCGGCTTGTAGTCCCAACCCACGTGGAACGTCTCGAACACGTGAACGAGTTCATCTTCGGTCAACCCGTAGAGCCGGGCTACACAGGCGTCCAACTCCGCCACAAGGCCGTCACGTTCGGAGCCCGAGACCGATGCGGCGGGCACCTCCACTGCGTCGGCCCAGGCTTTGAACCGGTCGTCGACAGCAGCCAGACGCCCCGCCACCGAGACGGTCTGCACGTAGCCAGGATGGGCGACGTCGGGCAGCGGAATGGCGAGGTCGCCCAGAACACTGAACGAGACGGTGGTCTCGACCAGGCGCCGCGCCAACCAATCCAGCGGGATGGATGCGAGCACACCGAGCAGATAGGCCTCGTCCTTCTGCGTCCCTGCGGTCCGAAGAAGGAACGGCGCCTTGTGCTGCAGGACGACCTCCGGGGGTACGAGCGCGACGATGATGGTTCTGGTGTCGGTTGCCCGAGCCACGTCGCGGAATGCGATGCGCGGCCGCATGCACGGCAAGGTTTCGGCGTCGAGGAGCGTCTCTGAATCGAGTGCCGAGAACGCTGAGCGCTGGAGTCGTGCCTGCCGGTTCCTCCGCTCGAAGAGGTGTTCACGCATCGTGGAGCGATCGGTCCATGCGTAGACCTGCCCGGTCTCTGCCTCCAGCAACCTGAACCCTGAACCACCCAACACAGGCCAACTATCAGGTGGCGGGGCCTCGCTGAACTCGAGCAATCCTCTTCGCTTCGCCTCGGTGGCGTTGACGTCTCCCTGCACCGGCCGCATAACGAAACGGGTGATGTCTTGTAGGCGAGGATGCTGTGCCATTGACCTGTAGATCTGCAGCGACTTGGGCGTCGGCAGGAGAGGGAAGGCTGCGGAGGCGCCCCAGCTCTTGAGTTCCGAGACCTGCACGTTGGAGGTTGCGCGGTCAGTGTTTGCTCGATAGTCCTCGAACGACCGGAACGGACCTCGCAGACGAATCTGGGCGGCCGGAGAAGAGAGGCGCTGCAGTGCGAGCAGGGCGATCGTGTATCGCGGCTCGACTTCATCGAACACCCAGTACCGGTTGTTCAGGAGCAGGCAGACATCGTTGAAGGCACCCTTCTCAAAGATTTCGTTTCGCCAGACCGCCATACCGGGGGCGCTCAAGACAGCTGATCGCGGCATGACCAGGCCGACATGTCCACCCTCGCGAGCCAGCGCCCAGAACCGCCAGGCGAAGAGTTGCGCGAAGTCTGCGTGGCCGACGCCCAACTCGTAGGGACCTGAGGTGACCACATCACGAAGTCGCCGTGTCCGCTCCTGCTCGAGATGGAGTGCCTTGAGCAGGTCGGGCCGCTGCACTTTGTAGTTTGCGGTAGCTGTCTCCTTCTCGCGCTGCGGAAGCCCTCGATGCCCAGGGAAGTGTCGGCCCCAGAACTCATGTTCCTCGACCTGGGGTTTCTCCCACGGCGGGTTCCCTACTAGGACGTCGAACCCTGGGTTCTCTCTGAGGAACACCTCAGGGAATGCGACGGGGAAGTGGATGGGGCGAAGAAGTCGTACGGCCTGTCGGGCCACTTCGGAGAGCAGATCGGGCGCCTTCTCGAGGCTCGTGAGCGCGGGCGGTTCTGTTTCTCCGAGGCGTGCAGCCACGACCAGGTCGAAGAGTTCGCTCACCGGGTCAATGGCGTCTGCGATCGCCTCGGACGCTTCGCGCGCGCGCTGAACATCAGTAGCGGTCGCATCAGCCAGATTCGCAAGCCTCTGCAAGGGTTGGCGAGCGGCGTCAAGCGCCTCAAGGATGGGGTTGTCGAACAGACTGGGCTGTACGCCGTCGGCGGTGAGTTCCTCTGTGGCCTCGTGAATCGTGCCGATGCCAGTCAGCGAGTCCCCGTGCACGAGGTTGTGGTCGAGAAACGAGAGAGGCAAGCCAGGCACGAAGGTGTGGATCCACATCGAAACTCTTGCGAGTTCCACTGAGATGGGGTTGAGGTCGACCCCATAGATGCAGCGACGTGCGATCATGCGACGAAGCAACGACGAGTTCTCGATCTCAACGGTGTCCGCGAGGTTGCCGAGGTGCTCGAGCGCGGCGGCCCTGAGCGTGTCGAGCTCCTCCATGACTCGAGGGATGGGGTGGCGGGTGAGGAACTCGGTGTATGTGGCTTCGAGACGGTCCACGACGGCGGTGAGGAAGTGCGCGCTTCCCATAGCGATATCGGCACACCGAAAGTCGAACAGCATGGCGGCTGCGTCGGCTTCCTTCCCGCCGGCAAGCTTGGCCGCAACGCGGGCCAGGTGTTCTTGGAGTGCGGGCTCGACTGTCTGCCCGATGATGTGCTCTACGGCGAATGGCTTTGTGAAGAAGGACCCTGAAGCCTTGCGCGCACCCGAGCGGTTGTGGAGGTAGATTTCACCGGCCTCCACGAGAACGTCTTCCCCCTCACGGGCGGGGCGGTACGTCCCTTCAGTGTCGACGGTCAAGTCATCGGCCGCCACCGAAAGCTCCGATTCGAGGAGGCCTTCGTAGATCGTTCCGAACTCACGAACGGAGAGGCTTCGGAAATCGATGGGACCTGCAACCTCGTCCTCGGTCTTGTCGACCATGAGTGCCATCAAGGCCGGCCCGAAGTCGGCGTTCGATAGGCGGAGGTCAGCGATGATCCCTCCTACCGGGTTTGCAGACGGGTCATTCGAGAACAGACCCCCGTTGTACTGCGGTACTCCCCAGCGAACGTGCCCCTTGTCAACCGCGGTGAACAGCTGTTGCGCACGGTCCCAGAGTTCGGTCGAGTCGGCATCGGTGGCCGGCTCGACCACGCTCGTGAGGGGGTTGTCGAAGCCAAGATCTTCGCCGGCGTTGGCATGATCTGCGAGCCGTCGAGCCAGGGTCTTCAGCGCGTGATCGGTGTAGTCGCCGTTGGAGTGCAGCGGCAGTAGCCGAGAGTCCTCGGCGTATGCCACGAATAGGACACGGAACAGAATGGTGAGCGCCGTCCGGTAGTGCAGCGCCAGATCGGACTCGGTCACGCCGCCCCGTTCGCGCGCGACGGCCACGGCAAGGTGTGGTACGGCGCGTGTGTAGACGCGGTCTCGAAGGCGCTGGGAGAGACCTGCGGCGTAGTCCTGCGAGGCGGTACGCACCTGAGACGCCGTGCCGTCCGGAGCCAGCGCCTCGGGCGAGAACAGCAACGAGAGGTAGCCAGCCCGGTCGGTTTGCAGGAGCGGCAGGTTGAGCTCAGTGTAGGTCTCGGCGCGGCCCCGCTGCCCAGCTGCTCCTGCGGTTTCCGTAGAGTAGAGACGCAGATTGCCGCCTCGTACGGCGACGACCCACTTGAGGTTGTCGCGGTCTGCTGCCGCGAGGGCGTAGCTGACGGGTGTCTGGCCGCCGTGACGCGCCGAAGGCTGGTCAGCCTGTTCCGAGGGCTGAAGGAACACCGCGACAGCGCGGGAATGTCCCTCCGCTCGCAGCACGTGGTGTTGGCCGGACGGATCGACGGTGTAGCCAAGATCGCGAATCAGCTCGTGGTCCCGCTTGGCGAGTAGCGGCTTGGAGCGTTCGACGGCCTCAGTCCAGTCTGGTCGTGCCGGCACGCCCTCAGCCAGCTCGTGCGTTGCGAAGAGCCCGCGGTTGAGCAGGCCTACGGCTTCATCGCTGCCACTTTGGAGAGCCCCGGCGACGAACCGGGCGGCGTTGTGACGGTTGGGCTCCTCCAGTGCCGCTTGCGCAAGCCGTTCGGCCTGCGGCAGGTCGAGGTCGACGACGACGGGGTCATCTCCTCGTGGTCCGCAAACCGCCGCCCGTCGCAGGTCGTCCTCAGGCCAGGCGACCACCAGCAGGAGCGGAGCGGCCGAGTTGCCGTGGCGCGCTTTCCAAAGCTTGCGCACGTTGGTGTTGCTAGGACGAGTCGTTGCTGTGCCGTGGGCGACCTCTAGGGCGTGTGTCCCGTTCCCGCGCCAGTAGTAACGGGGGGTCACTCCAAGTTCGCTCGCGTCGGGCTGATGCCACGTCCCCTTGTGCGCGGTGCTCTCCCCCAGGAACTGCTGACTCACGCTGTCTCCTCGATGCTCCGGTTCAGTGTCGCCCCTGCACGCACGGCCACGACGGAGCACCCGTGTCGGACGCTCGAGTTCCTGACCCCGCCTCGCGCTACGACTCTTGTCGCTCATCCATGTCGTTGCGACGTCATGCTAGGCGGCGAGCTTCGCGCTGTCCGCGAGGCCGTGAGGCGCAGGATTCGCTTCCCGCGGTGACGGGCTAGAGGAGAGTTGGGCGCTAAGACCGAGCGCTCATCGTGGCGGGTGCTGTGGCGCCGCCGGTCGACGAGGCCGCGTGTCACGTGGTTCTAGGGTCCAGTCGGCGCGTAGCGCCTCCGCGACGGCAGCGAGGACGATGAACTCGGGCCAGGTGCGGCCACCTGCGATGTTCCCGACCACGTGCTGGGAGACGCCGGCACGGCGCGCCAGCGCGGCACGGGACAGGTGCTCCTGTTCGCGCCGCTGTTCGATCTGGATCGCGACGCGGGCGACCGCCTCAACGAGCGCGAGCTCTGTTGGGTCGTCGGTCGCGAAGGGGCCGTCGGGCCACGTGGTGGGTGCGTACTCCCACGGTTTCCGAGGCGGCTGGATCTTGGATGCCATGCGGGCATCGAAGCGGGTGAGCGACGTTCCCCTGTCGTTGTAGCGACACGCGGATGGCAGTCGGAACTGCCGTTACACGTTTCGTGTAACGGTGGCGACATCGACGTAGTGGCGCTCTCGGCGGGTGCCGCACTGGTCATGTCATCGCCGAACTGAGACATGCCATGAGCTCACTCCTGTCCTCCTCGCCCTGGCCACAGGTCGACCTCGAGCGCGGCTTCGAGTCGTGCGATCGTGATGAGGTCGGGCCACGACTCGCCTCGCATGACCGCTCGAAGCGCAGCGTGGTTCATCCCGGCTGCGCGGGCGACCTCCCGCAGTCCGCGGCCTTCCATCGCCGCGTGCAGGTTCGCCGCCAGCTGTTGGGCGACCCGTGCGGCCTGGGGCCCGTGCACCTCTCCATCAGGCCACTCGCCGGCGACCAGGTAGCTCGCCGGCGGTCCGCTGATTCCGCGCCGCGCCATGCCCGCAACCTACGACCGAGCGCGGGCAGTCCTCTGCAAGCGGACCAGCCGACCGCTGGCGGTTGTCACACCAACCACCTAGCTTGCCTCCCTGCAATCGAACACACGTTCGACCAGCACGGTGGGGAGGTGAGTGCGTGAGTTGTCTCCAGTCCCAGATCGGGGTCCGGGTTCACACGCTGGTGGGCGCGCTGGCGGAGGAACGTGCTCCGGTGAGCGGTCCGGTGTTGCTGTCGGCTGCCGGCCGGTTGTTGCGGGCCCGTCCGATGACCAGCGGCAACCGCGCCGGACGGCAACGGATCGCGTCGATGGCGGCTCTGTACCTGCGGACCTTCGCCCCGCCAGCCGACTGGCGGTTCCTGGGTGCCGAGCATCCTGTCGCCACCGGCCGGGTCGATATCGCGTGGCAGGCAACCGACGGGACTGTGCTGTTCGACGAGATCAAGACCATCACGCGCCTGTTGACCGATGACGTCGCCCGCGAGCAGGTCGACCGGTACCTGGCCAGTGGCACCGCCATGTACGGGCCGATGTTCGCTGGCGTGAGGTTGCTGGCGCTGGCTGAGCCGCAGACGTCGCTGTTCGCGCTGCCGGATGGCCAGCGGATCCCGTTGCGGGGTTCTGGCTGGTGGCTTGGAGGTGAGCTGTGACCGTGCGTACAGACCGTGTCGACTCGGACGTCACCGGGGTTGCCACCAGCAAGCGGCAGATCATCAAGGTGCTGCTCGAGATCGAGGACGACCTGGGAGGAAGGGTTCCCACCGCGGCCGTACGAGACGCGGCCAATGAACTGCAGGTCAGCGAACGGACCGTCTGGCGCTGGCTCGAGCAGTCCCGGGACACCGGTCCAGCCCAGACACGTCGCATCGACTGGACGCCCGACGATGCGTTCTTCCAGGTGTACGCCGCACATCGCGGGAACGTGGCAGCCACCATCCGGGACCTGGAACGGGCAGGCGTCGCGGTCCCGAACTACGCCACGGTGCGACGTCGGCTTCGCGAATGCGACCAGACCCGCGTCCAGGGCGCGGTCACCGGCCTCAAGGGGCTTCGCTCCAAGCAGGTCTACAGGGTCCGCCACGTTCCGCACCGCAACCACACCTGGGAGATTGACCACACCGAAGCGCCCGTATGGGTGCTGCATCCGGTGTCGACCAAGCCGGTCAAGCCGTGGATCACGGTGGTTGAGGACGCCGCGACCAGGTTCGTGCTGTCCCTGCAGGTGACCTACGCCCGGCCGTCTTCCAACGAGGTCGTCGCCGCGATCGCCTCGGCCATGCTCGCGCGACCGCTGGACAACGACGGCGCGGTCAGCGGTGGTCGGCCGGCCCGCTGCCAGTGGGACCAGGGCGCGGACCTGCTCAGCGACCACGTGACCTCGATGATGCTGGAACTCGGCATCGACGCGCGGCCGGTGGCCTCGTACAGCCCGCACCAGAACGGCAAGGTCGAAGCGTTCAACAAGATCATGAAGAGCGAGCTGCTGACCAAGCTGCCTGGCTACAGCAAGGGACCGAAGTTCGGGCGCGACAACCCGTTCCTCACCGGCGGCGGGAAGAAGAAGCCGGTGCTGTTGACCGGTGCCCAGTTCGAGGAGCTGTTGTCGGAGTGGCTCGACGTCTACAACCACGAACGGGGCCACGGGCAGCTCAACGGCCGAACGCCGGCGGAAGTGTGGGTGTCCGACGACTACGAGCTGCGGCATGTGGACCCGGACGAGATCTGGCCGGCGATGCTCGCCGTCGAGCGCCGCAAGGTCGGCCCGACCGGCGTGCGCCTCAACAGCCGCCACTACATGTGTGCCGCGCTGACCCGTCGGGTAGGCCAGAACGTCCAGGCCCGCTACCTGCCTAACCACCCGGACTTCATCGAGGTGTTCGACGAGACCGGCCGCATCCACATCGGTACGGCGTTCGAGACGCTCGACGATGACCAGTGGCAGGAGGTCAGCGCGATCCGCCGCGAGCAGCTCTCGCAGGTCAAGCGCGACATCCGGGGCAGTGTCGAGCGTCGCGTCACCCGCGCGCTGGAGAGGCCCGAGGACAACACCTTCACCAGCTCCCGCCGCAAGTCCGACGCCGACGAGCTGCTCGAGCTCGAGGATGAGGCGTCCGCCGACGAGCCACCGACCATGACCGAACCCGACCCGTCCGATGATCTCGCCGCGGATGACGCGGACGAGGCCGATGACGATTACGACGACCTGTTCGACCTGGAGACCGCCTGATGCCCGCCACTCGAACCGCCCCGACCGGTCACGAACTCGCCGACGTCCCTATCGCGGACAACGTCTTCACCGACCAGTTGCGACACGCGCACCTGTGCTGCCGCGACACCGTCAGGGGGCGGACCATCGGGCTGATCACCGGCGACCCAGGGCTTGGCAAGACCCATGCCGTCGACCGGTACTTCACCGAGCACCGCATCCCGCACGTTCGTGTCGAACCCTCTGCGCTCGGTCGCAGCCCCAAGAGCGTCCTGTACCGGCTCTTGAGCGTCCTGCGGCCCGAGATCAAGCCGCGCGGTACCGCGATCGAACTGGTCGACGAACTCAAGGAGATCCTCGCCGAGGAACCCCGCACGCTCATCATCGACGAAGCTCAACGGCTCGACGTCACCGGGCTCAACCTGATCCGCGAACTGCACGACGCACCCCAGACCGACTTCCCGTTGCTCCTCGTCGGAGGTGCCGGGGTCACCCGGACCCTGGCGACCGACCCCGCCCTGCTGTCCCGCGTCGAACGCACGTCCCGGTTCAAGCCCATGAAGGGAAGCAAGCTCGTCGCCGCGCTGCACGAACTGCACCCGCTGCTGGCGGCAACCGATCAGAGCGTGCTCGAGGACCTCGATCGTCGCGTGTGCCGCGGCCACTGGCGCGACTGGCTCAAGGTCACCCGCTTCGTCCTCGATCGGGCAGAGGCAGCCGGCTACCCCGACAAGATCACCCCCAAGCTGGCCAGGGCCGCCAGCTCGGCGCTCAACCCGGCACCGTGATGCTCAAACTCGCCACCTTCGACCCGTACCTGACCAGCAGCGAACACCGCCGGCTACTGGACAGCAACGACCCGACCAGCGGCAGGGCCGTGGCCACCGTCACCCCCGGTGGACGTCGCACCACCTGGCTGGCCAGCGACATCCTGACCGCGCTCGGAGCCCGCCGGAACGTCACCGGCGGCGTCGGCACGAAGCAGAACGACGACTGGGACCTCGTGCCCATCTGGCTCGAGGCTCACCAGCTCGACCAGCTCATCATCCTCCAGGCACAGCGGCTGCACCTGCCGGTGCTCGAGGCGCTACTCGAACTGACCGCCGAAACGCCGACCACCGTCGTGCTCGCCCCCGAAGGTCCTCTTACCAGCAACGCCCTCAAGTTGATCGAACCGCACGAGCCCATCCGGCTCGACGGACGCGACCTTCTGACCGACGTCGCGTCGCGCCCTGCCGACGTCAACACGGCGTTCCCGACCGTGCCGATCACCGATTTCCCGACCTTCAGGGCCGACTGCAAGGCCACGCTGCCCGCCGACGACTTCGCCGTCGTCGACGAGCGCTACCGGACCGCGTTCGGGCAGGCCAGATCCACGTTCGTGCACGTGGAGCCTGACGACGAGACCGTCATGGCCGTCTACGACGATCTTGCCGACTCGTGCCGGACCACCGACGAACTGCTCGTGGCTGCCCGCGCGTTGCAAGCCGCTGCGTTCCGTGCCGGCGCCTACGTCCGCGTCGACGTCGACACCTACCTCGTCGCGGCCGACACCATGCCGACCAGCGCCCGCAGAACACCGCAGGTGTGGCGACAGGTTGCGGCCTACCCCCGTCCCTGGGTTGGCGCCGCCATCGCGGCCACCGCAGCGGGCATCGCCCCGGCCGACATCGTCGAGCTCACCGTCGACCAGCTCGCCGACGACGGGACGGCGATCCACAACCCGGACGGCACGAGCACGGCGATCGACCCGAACGCCCAGGTCTACGTACGCGCCCTCAAGATTCAACTCCAGCGGGCCGGCGCCAGCCCGGACGCGGTCGCGTTCGTCGACACGCGCAGCCGTCCCGTGACCCTGCGGGCGGTCTGCGACATGCTCGCGACCGCACGTCTCGAGCTCGGCGTCCCGACCGTCCACGGACGTGTCCTACGACGTCCCGCCGCCGCGACTACACGACTTGGCCGGACCGGCCTGTCAGTCACCAGGATCGTCTGATGCTGCTCAACGCTGACCTGTGCATCCGTCGCCGCCAAGAACTCGGCCTCTCTCAACGCGAGCTGGCACGGCGGATGGGCATGACCGCGGCCGTGATCGAACGGATCGAAGCCGGCACGAACCACAATGACCTGCCCCTGGCGATGGTCGCCGCGCTCGCCGACGCACTCGCCCTCGACATCCGCGACATGGTCACACCTGACCCGCCGTCTCGCGAACCATCCGATCAGGACGTCGACCAGCTCGCCGCGTTCCTATTCGACACCGGGTGGGTCCCCCAGTCCGCGATCTGCGAGCTGCTGGGCTGGACCCCCGAACGCACCAGTACGGCTATCGACGAGCTCGAGCGTCGGCTCGACCGCACCGGCCTAGCCGTGCAGCACCGTAACGGGCAGAGCCGCCTCCTCACGGCGATGGCCCCCGACGACACCGAACAACGTGCACAGACCATCCACGCCCACCTGCGCCGCTCGGGCATGACCGCCAGCCAAGCCCGCACCCTGCACCGCGCCCTCGACGGCATCGAGGAACGCCAGATCGCCTCCGTCGACGACCGCAACGCACTCGGAACCCTCCGCAACGCCGGCTACGTCACCAGAGACACCCACGTCGAGCTCACCGACGCCGTCAAGTTCAGCCTCCTACTCGACCAGGAATGACCACCGTGCGAGCCGACCCTCCTCCGCCACGCCCCGACAGCGGGGTGCAGAGCGTGGAAGCGGAGCTCGCCCTCACAGCGCTCGAGTCCGAGCTCAAGGCACAACTCGCCGAACTCGGCATCCGTGCCTGCGCCATGTGGGACCGAGAACAACACACCTACCCCGTCCACGTCTACGCCGTCCCCGAGCCCCACATCGTCGAGCCCGACCCGGACGTCACAGGCCTGCCGTGGCACGGCCGACTCGGTCACCACGACGCTACGCGCCTCGAGACGGCCCTCGACGACCGCGGTTCAAGGCTCGGCACACGCCTGGTCGGCGCCACCTACCAGCTCGTGTACCGACCGGCCCGGCCAGCGTTCCTCGACATCCGGTTCCGCCCCACCGTGGATCTCCCTGGTCTCGTCGACGTCATCTGGCAACTCGTCGCCACCGACTCGGCAACAAGGACGCCACCGCGCTGTCGGAGTGGACAGATGTGGGGATGACGAGCCACGGAGCACTCGCCATCCCCGCTCGGTCATGCCTTTACTTGTGCTATGAGCACAATGAGTAGGCAAAGTATTATTACTACTTCTGCCATATCCATCAGCCTCCTTTCGTTGGGATTACCCCAGATGTTCGGGGCTTTTGCCCCACTCTGCGGGTAGTCAACTACGGGAGCCTGACGAGGCCTGACCGAGCTGCGGCACTGTACCACCCGCCGCCAGCCCGTTATCCGTAAACCATGTGTGCGGTTGAGCGAGTAAGTCACTCTGCGCTCACCGGCTGGAAGAGGTGGAGAGTACTCCGACGATTCTGCTAGACGCTCCCGGCCTTCGAGGCCGATTTGGGCCGCCGAGCATCTACGATGTCAAGCTTGACGTCGAAACCGTTGGCTACAACGTCCGCCACATACTTCGGCACGTCCTTGATGCGGTCGGTGCTGGAACCGCGATCCCTGTATCGGACGGCCAGAAGACGCCCCTGTTCACACTTGTCCGACTTCATGTATGTCGGCAACTGAACTCTAAGACCATCCCAGAACTTGCCGTTATGCAGCTTCTTAACCTCAATCAAGACGCGAAGTGTTGGGCCGGACGACAGCTTGAAGTCAACAGGCCCCTTGCCCATCTCGACTTCGCGATCCATCTCGACGCCGTGCATCCGGCAGTACGCACGCGATACTCCCAACATCAGCAGCTGCGCCGCCTCCTCCCTCTTCTCCGACCCGTTCTCGTTCCAGAGGAGCGACCAGCCACGTTCCTGCTCAACGAAGTGCTTGAAGTGCTCAATCACTGCATCGACGAAGGCTTCTAGCTCGTCCTGCGTTGCTGGCGACGCGGTCGTCAGGGGGTGGGCCGAGGCATACTTCTTGCCGGCTTCCTGCCACTGAACGACGCCGAGTGGGTCGTCTTCCATGTCGTAGGACGAGGCGAGTCCGTTCTTGCTGACGTGATCAGCCCAGCGATGGATCCGTTCTGGGTGGCGCCGAGCCAGTTCGACTATCTCGCTCTTCGGTACTCGCTGACCAACCCGCACGTTCATGGCGTTCCGCAGATCGGAGTTTAGTGACGAGTCAAACCAGTCATTGGCGTTCAACACGGGCAAAGCACTGAGGAAGCGCTGAGGCACGAGGATGACGGGACGACCGTCGGGCCTTGTAGGGAGCTCGTGAGTTCGGGAGATCCAACGACCGGTCGTCAGGTCGACGGCGGCATTCCTGACCTGATGCTGTTTCGTGGGGACTCCGCGGGCTGTGGCGACCTGCTGGGTGTACTCGACGAACCGGCCCTTCAGGATGTTGCACGTCGCGTCCGAGATGCCGTCGGCGCCCACGCGTTCGGTCAGGAAGCCGACCTCCTCGATGTGCTGAGGGTTCGTGAGACCCGCGCGTACGGCGACCGCGATGCCGTTCAGCATGCGTCTAGCCAGACCCTTCCCCCCGCCCGTCCCCCGCGTGCCCGCTGACGTGTAGCCCAAGCAGAACTCGTCGGGTTCAGGGAACCTCAGAAGTGCTGCAGCGGACCGGCCGCTGTTGGAGGTCGGCCCCCCACCCATGCTTACGAGCGTGTAACAGCGCTTGAAGTGGTCGAGAAGCTCGTCATGCGCGTCGCCCCAGGGCGACTTCGGGTCCTCCTCCCATAGGAAGAAGGGGTCGACGAAGAGCCTCGTGTCGACGTGGAGGTCCGGATCGAACCAGTCGTCCGTCGCGTTCCTCGCGATGCCGAAGTGATCGCTGAACTTCATCGGTCTCCCTCTCGGTGCCCCGGCGACCCACACGCCGCGATTTCGATTGCTCGGGTCCTCGTCACCGCGAATCAAGCCGCACCATGCGGATGCGGACGACTTCACATCGGAAACGACGTGTCGTCTGCGGCTCCGCTCGGGGCCGAACGCGCTCCGGAACGTCGGAGCGTGAACAGCGACCACGGCGAACGGCGCCCCTAGCTACGGGGCGCCGTTCGGTCGTTCTGCCGGGAGTTGATGTCACAGTGCAAGAATCGCTGACATCAGTGCAAGATCCACTGTCAGATACCTGCAAATCCCGGGTATGTCAGTGTGCAAACCATCATCAGCTGCAGCCGCTGGTGGTGCCGCAGGACTCGCAGACGTGGCAGGCACCGGCGCGCTTCATCTTGATGCCGCACTCGAAGCACATCGGCGCGTCGTGGTCGACCGGGACGCTGCTGCCCTCGAACATCGGGATCGGCGCAGCCTGTGCCACCGCCTGGGGCGTCGGCGCGGTCGGCACGCTCGGCTCCTCGTGGCCGGCACCCTCGTCGAGCATGCGGGTCCGCTCCTCGAGGGTGAAGATCCCGAGGGCCTCGCGCTTCTCGAACGGCAGGTACTCGATCGCGATCTTGCGGGCCAGGTAGTCCACGATCGACGTCGAGAACCGGATCTCGGGGTCGTCGGTCATGCCGGCCGGCTCGAAGCGCATGTTCATGAACTTCGACACGTAGCTCTCGAGCGGCACGCCGTACTGCAGCCCGATCGACACCGAG
Source organism: Nitriliruptor alkaliphilus DSM 45188 (assembly GCF_000969705.1). Lineage (GTDB taxonomy): Bacteria > Actinomycetota > Nitriliruptoria > Nitriliruptorales > Nitriliruptoraceae > Nitriliruptor > Nitriliruptor alkaliphilus. The sequence continues at coordinate 2,837,472 of NZ_KQ033901.1, read as the reverse complement.
ATGGCGAACGCGTCCAGCAGCCCCGACAGCGTCGAGCCCTGCTTGCCGAGCTTGACGAAGATCTCGCCCAGCCCATCCCCCGGGTACTCACCCGCGGTGATGTAGCCCTTCGCCTCGCCGACCGTGAAGCTGATGGTCTGCGACGGACGGGTCTTGGGGAGCTTGCGCCGCATCGGCACGTGCGCCTCGGCCACCTGCTGGGCGATCTCGGCCGGCGACTTCTCCTTCTTGGAGACCGACAGCGGCTGGGCCACCTTGCAGTTGTCGCGGTAGATGGCGATCGCCTTGATCCCCAGCTTCCACGCGTCGAGGTGCAACTGCTCGACATCCTCAATAGTTGCCGTTTCAGGCAAATTAACAGTCTTGCTGATCGCGCCGCTGATGAACGGCTGGGCCGCCGCCATCATCCCGACGTGACCCATGTAGTGGATCGCGTCGTCACCCATGGCGCACTGGAACACCCGGGTGTGCTCCTCGCGGAGCGCCGGCGCACCGTGGATGGTCTTGTTGTCGGCGATGTAGGCCACGATGGCCTCGACCTGCTCCTCGGCGTACCCGAGGTGGCGCAGCGCCTGCGGCACGGTCTGGTTGACGATCTCGATCGACGCGCCGCCGACCATCTTCTTCATCTTGACCAGACCCAGGTCCGGCTCGATGCCGGTGGTGTCGCAGTCCATCATCAGACCGATGGTGCCGGTCGGCGCCAGGACCGACGCCTGGGCGTTGCGGTAGCCGTGCTCCTCACCGATCTCCAGCGCCTCGTCCCACGCGGTGCGGGCCGCGTCGAGCAGGTCCGGCGCCACCGGACGCGGGTCGATCTCGTCGACCGCGGCGCGGTGCTTGCCGATGACCCGCAGCATCGCCGACTCGTTCTTGGCGTAGCCGTCGTGGGCGCCCTGGACCTTCGCGAGCTCGGCGGAGGTGCGGTAGGCGTGCCCGGTCATCAGGGCCGTGATCGCGCCGGCCCACGCCCGACCCTCGTCGGAGTCGTAGGGCAGACCGATGCTCATCAGCAGGCCACCGAGGTTGGCGTACCCGAGGCCGAGCTCACGGAAGGCCTTGGCGTTCTTCTCGATGCCCTCGGTCGGGTAGGAGGAGAACCCGACGATGATCTCCTGGGCGGTGAAGACCACCTCGACGGCGCGCTTGAACGCCTCGACGTCGAAGCGGTGCGCCTCGTAGTCGTAGAACTTCTTGAGGTTCAGCGACGCGAGGTTGCAGGCCGAGTTGTCGAGGTGCATGTACTCCGAGCACGGGTTGGACCCGTTGATGCGGCCGTGCTCGGGCGAGGTGTGCCAGTCGTTGATCGTGGTGTCGTACTGCAGGCCCGGGTCGGCGCACTCCCAGGCGGCCTGGGAGATCTGGCGCATGACGTCGCGGGCGTCCTTGTGCTCGATCACCTCGCCGGTGGTGACGGCACGCACCGGGTAGGTGGTGCCCTCCTCGTAGGCCTTCATGAACTCGTCGGTGACGCGCACCGAGTTGTTGGCGTTCTGGTACTGGATCGAGGCGTAGTCCTCGCCGTCGAGGTCCATGTCGAACCCGGCCTCGCGGAGGATGCGGATCTTCTTCTCCTCCTTGGCCTTGGTCCAGATGAACTCCTCGATGTCGGGGTGGTCGACGTTGAGGATCACCATCTTGGCCGCGCGACGGGTCTTGCCGCCCGACTTGATCGTCCCCGCCGACGCGTCCGCGCCACGCATGAACGAGACCGGGCCGGATGCCTCGCCGCCGCCCTTGAGGATCTCCTTGGACGAGCGGATGGAGCTGAGGTTGATGCCGGCGCCCGAGCCGCCCTTGAAGATCGTGCCCTCCTCCACGTACCAGTTGAGGATCGAGGACATGGTGTCCTCGACCTGGAGGATGAAGCAGGCCGAGCACTGCGGCTCGTCCTCGACGCCGACGTTGAACCAGACCGGCGAGTTGAACGCGGCCTTCTGGTGCACGAGGAGGTGCTTGAGCTCGGCCTTGAAGACCTCGGCGGAGTCCTCGCCCGTGAAGTAGCCGCCCTCGAGGCCCCAGCCGGTGATGGTGTCGGCCACGCGGTCGATCATCTGGCGGACCGAGGACTCACGCTCGGGGGTGCCGAGGGTCCCGCGGAAGTACTTCTGGGTGACGATCTGGGTCGCCATCATCGACCACGAGGCGGGGAACTCGACCCCGCGCTGCTCGAAGGAGATGGTCTGGTCGCGCCAGTTGGTCAGGACCGCGTCGCGGATCTCCCACTGGAGCTCGTCGTAGGGGTGCACGTCGGGGCGGGTGAAGAAGCGCGTGAAGGACAGACCGGGGGTGGTCCCGGTGACCTGGACGGCGGTGTCGCCGGTCTCGACGGTCAGGTCGTCGGCCCCCGTCGCTGCTGCGGTGTTGCGGTTCGTGTCCGCCATCCCTGTGGCTCCTCTACGTCGACCTGGTCGACATCGTCGGCTCGTCCTGCGTCATCGTGCGTCTCTGGTGCCCCTCCCGGCGGATCGGGCCGGCGCTGGGGCTCATCGTCGTGGTGCGGTGCGACAGGGCTGCCGGTGACAGGATCGTCGGTGACAGGGTCCGGGTCGCGACGGCCGATCGCGCGTGTCCATCGGTGGGGGGCGCCGTTCTCCCGGTCCCGGTGGTGCGAGGGCACCCCGTGAGGCGTTCCTCGGACCAGCGGTGGCGGCTCCCAGCGGTGGAACTACACGCGTGTCGTCCGGTCGATGACTGAACCTGACGAGCCGACCGTACGCAAGCACCTCCACGGGGGGCCATCCCCTTCAACGCACAACAGGTGGGGGTCGATACCGGGTCGAGGCCACAAGATGTTGTGGTCGGCGGGTTGTGCACAGCGCCGTGCCCCCCGCTGTCCACACCATGTTGGGGTCCGTCCACAGGCTGCTGCACAGGGTCGTGCACCGCACGCTGTCGGCAAGCAGCGCGCTGCACGCACGGAGCCGTGCGAGGGTCCGGCCACCGGGGCGTGACGCGGTCGCAACCGGCGAGCCTGCCCGCACGTCCCACCGCCCGAGACCTGCCGCCTCGCCGATGGAGCGCCCGTGTCCTGGTCCGAACACCTCTCCCCGAGCCTCCGCCTGGTGGCCGCAGCGGCGGGCCTCGCGCTGCTGATCACCGGCTGTGGCCGCGGCGAGCCGGTGGCCGGCACCGAGGCCACGGCGACCATCTCGGGAACGCGGGTGGACGACGATGCCGGGGCTGCGCCCGAGGCGGCCGACCGCGACGAGAGCCCGGCTCCCGACGCCGGCCCCACGGCGGATCGCCCGGTCCTGACCGAGGCCGAGCTGCTCGCGCTGTCCGAGGAGGTGTTCGACCGGCTGATGCCGCTGGGTGCGGCGATGTCGGGCGGACCGGACACCGCGCGGGGCGTGGTGTGGATCGACTTCGAGGGGGACCTCGATGCCGCCGAGGAAGCCCTCGGTGACCTCGCCGACCACCCGGCCGTCGAGGTGACGGTCCCCGACTGCGCCGTCTGGGACCCGGCCGACGCGCCGGCGGCAGCGATCGACCTGCCCGGTGAGGGCTCGCTCTGCGGCGGGATGCTGGCCGCCATCGGCGGGATCCTGGTCGGCGACCCCACCACGGGGTGCCTCACCATCGACAGCGACATCGCCCACGGCGACCACACGCCCACCACCATCCTGTGGCCCGCCGGGTGGACCATCACCCCGGACGGGACCATCCACGACCAGCACGGTCAGCCACGCGTGGCCATCGGCGACCGCGTCGAGGCCGGTGGCGGCCACCTCGGCGCGGACAGCGACGCGGTCCCCGAGACGTGCCGCACCGGACCCGGCGACGGCGGCGTGTCGATCCACACCATCCGGAAGGTGGACTGAACCTCGGAGGCGGGCCCGACAGGACCGACCGGGATCGAGCCTCGCGGACACGGTGGGGCCGGCCACGCAGCCTGGTCGCGTAGCCTCCCCCGCAACGGGGCCAGGGCACGCCGCACCGCCCCGGACAGCCCGGAGACACGCGTGAACGACCGCCCCACCCCGACGGACACCGGCCCCGCTGACGGGAAGCCGGCCGAGCCCCTGGCCACGAGCGCGCCAGCCGAGCCCGTCGAGCCGGCCGAGCCGGCCGAGCCGGTCGAGCCGGCCGAGCCGGTCGAGCCAGCCGAGCCGGTCGAGCCGGTCGAGCCAGCCGAGCCGGTCGAGGACTCGCCGTCCGAACCCGTCGTGCAGGCCCCGGCGTCCGAGCCCATCGCCGACGAGGGATCCGCCGTCACCGGGTCGGGCACGCTGGAGGCCGAGCGGGTGCCGTCGTGGCTCGCCAGCCTCGCCGCCTGGATGTGGCGTCTGATCATCGTGCTCATCGGCACGAGCGCATTGCTGGTGGTCGTGGTCCGCCTCGGCCTCGTCACCCTGCCGATCATCGTGGCGCTCATCCTCGCCACGTTCCTGGTCCCCCCCGCCCGGGCGCTCGAGCGGCGCGGGTTCCCGCGCGGCGCCGCCGCCTCCGTCGTGGTGTTCGGCGCCCTCGGCGCGTTCGCCGGGATCATCGCGCTGCTCGCCCCGGCGTTCGTCGAGGAGGTCCAGGAGCTCGGCCCGACCGTCACCGCCGGCCTCGAGGACCTGTTCGGCTTCGTCGAGCGCACCTTCGGCTACGACCAGACCCAGATCCAGGATCTGATCGACCAGGGCCTGCAGCAGCTGCGGGGTCAGACCGGCGCGTTGGCGGGCCAACTCGCCGCCGCCGGCGGTGCCATCGTCCAAGGCATCACCGCCCTGGCCCTGGCGCTGGTCCTGCTGTTCTTCTTCGTCAAGGACGGCGAGCAGATCGTCGCCTGGATGATCGCCCGCACCCCCGACGCCCACCGCGACACCGTCCGCGCCACCGGCCGCCGCGCCTGGACCGCCCTGTCGGGGTTCATCCGCGGGACGGCCCTGGTCGCCCTGGTGGACGCCATCGGCATCGGCGTCGGGCTGGCCATCGTCGGCATCCCCCTGGTGCTGCCGATCGCCGTGGTGACCTTCTTCGCCGGGTTCATCCCCGTCATCGGGGCGTTCATCGCCGGGCTCGTCGCCGTGCTGGTCGCCCTGGCCGCCACCGGCGACTTCACCACCACCCTGATCGTGCTGGCCATCGTGGTCGGCGTGCAGCAGTTCGAGTCCAACGTCCTCCAGCCGGTCATCATGCGCCGCGCGGTGTCGCTGCACCCGGTGGTCATCCTCGCCGCCCTGACCGCCGGCGGTCTGCTCATCGGGATCATCGGCGCCTTCCTCGCCGTCCCCATCGCCGCCGTCGTCTCCGCCGTCGGCAACGAGCTGCGCCTGCGTCACGAGGCCAAGGAGCGCGGCGAACCCGTCGAGGACGAACCCGACCCGCTCGGACCCCCGGACGATCCGGTCCCCACCGACCAGCTCTGACCGCCGCCTCTGATCTCCCGCCTCCGAGCGCCCGGCAGCGCCGCGACGGCAGCGAGGTCCCGACGGGCGTCGACGTGCGACCACGTCCGACCGCCCACCACGGCCGGACGCGTGTCACCCTCCACGGCTAGCGTCACCCGCAGGCGGGGTGGCGGGTGCAGCCGCCCGGCCGGGGCGGGAGGCGACGAGGGTGGACCAGCAGGCGTCGGACGACGAGGTCGAGCGCCGCCGCGGTGAGCGGCGCTCCAGCTGGCGGCGCCCCGACGGCGGCGACGACGCACGCCGGGTGCCCTCGTGGCTGGCCACCGGGGCGGCGTGGGCCTGGCGCCTGCTGGTCCTGCTGCTGCTCGCCGCCGCGTTCATCACCGTCGTCCGGCGCCTCGCCCTCGTCGCCCTGCCGGTCCTGATCGCCCTGGTCCTGGCCACCCTCTGCGTCCCGCCGGCGCGGCGGCTCGAAGCCCGCGGCTGGCCCCGGGCCCTGGCCGCCGGCGTCGTGGTCGGCGGGGGCGTCGCCGTCGTCGGAGGCCTGATCGCCGCGCTCGTCCCGCCGTTCACCGACCAGGTCGGTGAGCTGCAACCCACCCTCGGGGCCGCCTTCGAGCGCATCTTCGAGGTCGTCGCGGCCAGCCCCCTCGACTACGACCGAAGCGACCTCGAGGACCTGCTCAGCCAGCTCGGCGCCCAGTTCGGCGCCGGCGACAACGGCCAGATCGCCGAACAGCTCGCCGCCGGCGCGATCCTGGTGGTCGAGCTCATCACCGGTCTGGTCCTCGCCCTGGTCCTGCTGTTCTTCATGGTCAAGGACGGCGAGCAGATCGTCGGCTGGATCCTGGCCCGCATCCCCCCGGGGTACCGCAACGTCACCCGGGCCTCCGGCGCCCGCGCCTGGATGGCACTGTCCGGCTTCATCCGCGGGACCGCGTTCATCGCGGCCGTCGACGCGCTGCTGATCGGCCTGGCGCTGATGGCCCTGCGCGTGCCGCTGGTGCTGCCGCTGGCGTTGCTGGTCTTCCTCGGCGCGTTCGTGCCCGTCGTCGGTGCGACCGTCAGCGGCCTGGTCGCGGTCCTCGTCGCCCTCGCCAGCGGGGGCCCGTTCACCGCCCTGGCCGTGCTCGGTGTCGTCCTCGCCGTCCAGCAGGTCGAGGGGCAGCTCCTCCAGCCGGTGCTGGTGCGCCGGTCCGTCGCGCTGCACCCGGCGGTGGTGCTGCTCGCGATCGTGGCCGGCGCGTTGCTCGGCGGCATCATCGGGGCGTTGCTGGCCGTCCCGCTGTCGGCCGTCGCGTCGGCAGTGGCCAACGAGCTGCGCCTGCGCCACGAGCTGCACGAGGGGACCATCACCGCCGGTGGGCCCACGCCCGTCGGCCCCGAGGAGATCGGCCACACCGTGGCCCCACCGACCGTGCTCGAGAAGCGCCGCCGGCCACCCACCTGACGAGCCCGCCACGGACGTGACATGCCCCTACCCTGGCCTCTCGGGACGGGGGGACGCGGGTGATCGGAGCAGCGTGGTGATCGGACCAGCGTGGTGATCGGACGGCCCTCGTGGTGGGGGCAGGCCTTCGAGCACGTCGCCGCGCTCGCGCCCATCAAGATCGTCGTCGTGCGCTGGGACGGTGGCGACGATGCGGTCGTCGAGTGGGCCAGCCCGGGCACGGCCGAGCTGGTCGGCATGGAGCCCCGTGACGTCGCCTGGCGCTGCATCAGCGAGGTCTACCCGCAGCGCTACCTGCCGCAGATCATCGAGCAGTTCCGCCAGACCCGCGAACACGGCCGGCTCGCCTACGAGGTCGTCCGCGAGCTGCCGACCGGCCGGCGCACCCTCGACGCGGTGTCCGTCGCGATGGGCGACGACCTGTTCGTCAGCATCGCCCTGGACGTGACCACCGAACGTGAGGCCCAGCGGCGCCTCGAGGAGGTCACACGCCTGACCGGGACCGGCCTCTACCACTGGAACGTCACCACCGGTGAGGTCACCTGGACCGACGAGCTGTTCCGGCTGCTCGGGTACGAACCGGGCGAGGTCGAACCCACCACCGAGCGGTACATCGGCCACATCCACCCCGACGACCGCACGTTCGTCGCCGAGGCGGTCGCCCGCTCCGAAGCGGTCGTCAACCACCGCCACCGCATCGTGCGCCCCGACGGCTCCATCCGCACCGTCGACGCGCGTGGCGAGCCGATCACCGACGACGACGGGCAGCTGCTGTACGTCCTCGGGGTGGTCACCGACGTCACCGACGAGGTCGAGCTCGAACGCCACGCCGCGCTCGTCCAACGCGCCGAGCAGCAACAGCGCACCGCCCTCACCCTCCACGACAGCGTCGTCCAGGCCCTGTCGACCGTGGTGCTCGCCCTGGACCTCGACGAGATCGACACCGCCCGCACCGAAGCGATGGCTGCGGTCGAGGCCGCGCAGCTGGTGGTCGCCGACCTGCTCGCCGAGGTCGCCACCGTCCAGGGCACCATCGAGCCGGGCGCCCTCCGGGTCCGCCCGACCGACGACGGTCCGGCGTGACGCGCACGGTGGTGGTGGTCGACGACGAGCCGGGGCTGCGCCGCCTGCTGCGCCTGCTGCTCGACCGGGACGGCGGCTTCACCGTGCTCGCCGAGGCGGCCGACGGCGTCGCCGCCCTCGAGGCGGTCCGGACCCACGACCCCGACCTGCTGCTGCTCGACCTCGGCCTGCCCGGCCTCGACGGCCTGGAGGTGCTCGAGCAGCTCCAGGGTCAGCCCCGGCCCGCGACCGTGGTCCTGACCGGCTTCACCGACGAGACCACCCACGCCCGGGCGTGCGAACTCGGCGCTGCCGCGTGCCTCGTCAAGGGCACCGACTTCCACCGTGTCGTGCCGACCCTGCACGAGGTCGCCACCTCGGTCGGTTGAACCGCCCGCTCACCGGTCGGCGGGGACCCACGGCGGCCGCGGTGCCTCGATGCGCTCGAGCTGCGAGTCGATGTCGCCGAACCGCTCGGTGCGCCGGTCCCAGTCACGCCACGCGGCGGTGATCTCGTCGCGGTCGCGCGCCACGAAGTTCCACCACATCTCGACCCGTTCCCCGAGCGGCTCGCCACCGAGCACCAGCAGCCGGGCGTCCTCGTGGACCTCGAGCGGCAGCTCGTCGATCCCGGCCGGCACCAGCGCCACCCACCCGGGCTCGACCACCTCGGCGCCGACCTTGACCCGGCCGTCGAGCGGCACCACGGCGTGCTCGAAGGAGCCGGCGGTCGGCACGACCGTGCGGCCCCGCCGGACCTGCAGGTCCACCCCCACCAGCGGCGTGTCGGTCCGCGCGGGCGAGACCGCGTCGCCGACCCGGCCCGCCAGGACCGTGCCGGACGCCCCGTCGAGGTCGACCTCGGGCAGCTCGCCGTGGTGTTCGAACCTCGCCTCGCCGTGGCGGGTGCCCTCCGGCTGCGCCACCCACATCTGGACACCGCGGAACGGCGGCTGCGCGGCGAGCTCGGCGTGCGAGATGCCGTGGCCGGAGGTCATCCAGTTGAGCTGCCCCGGCCGGATCACCTGCTCGGTGCCGAGCGAGTCCTGGTGCAGCGCCTCGCCCTCCAGCAGCCAGGTCACCGTGGACAGGCCGATGTGCGGGTGCGGGCCGACCTCCAGCGGGTCCGGCCGCTCGGCGTCGACCGGCCCCATCAGGTCCACGAAGCACCACGCGCCGACCGTCCGGCGTCCCTTGGTCGGCAGGACCCGCACGATGTCGACGCCGCCCACCTGCGCGGCCCGCCCCTCCCGCGTCTCGATGCCGGCGAGGAGCTCGTCCTCGCAGTCGCGGTCCCGTGGCTCGACCGGTCCGCTCACGATGGTTCCCTCCGCAACGACTCTGGAGGTGACCGTACGCCCCCGCGGCCGGTCCGGCCAGGGCCGCCGCGTGCGGATCAGGCTGCGGGGACGCCCCAGGCGGGCGCGTGGCGGGGCCACGGGGCGAGCCGCTCGAGCTCGGCGGCGACCGACAGGACCGTCGCCTCGCTGCCCCGACGGCCGATGATCTGCACCGCCAGCGGCTGCCCCCCGTGCGAGCCCATCGGGACGGTCGCAGCTGGCACATCGGCGAGGTTCCACGCCGCCGCGAACGGGTAGGTGGTCAGGTTGGCCACCACGTTGGCCAGCCACCCGTCGCGGTGCCACGCGCGGGCGCGCAGCGGCGCCTTGGCGAACATCGGGGTGATCAGCACGTCGTGATCGGTCAGGAGCGGCTCCACGCGGGTGTGCCACCGTTCGGCCTGCGCGTCGCTGACCGGGAAACGCCGAGCCAACCGGTCCCCCAGCGCACCGTGCCGGCGCGTTCGTTCCTGGAGGGCGTCCGGGTCGACCACCAGCTGGCGGACGTCCTCCGAGACCGTCTGGGTCCAACGCAGCAGGGCCGCGACCACCGTCGCCAGCTCGTACGGCGGGTCGGCGTGCACGATCCGGTGGCCAGCGTGCCGCAGCAGACGAGCCGCCTCCGCGGCCGCGTCGATCCACGGTCGCGAGACCAGGATGCCCGGTGCCGGCGGCGCCCACGACACTGCGACCGTCAGCGGCCGCTCCGGCGGCGTGACGTCCGCGAGCTCGGGACGTCCGGTCATCGTGGCCAGCCCGAGCGCCGTATCGGCCACGCAGGTGGCGATGGGTCCGTACCGCGACATCCCGAACCAGAACGGCCGGCCGTCGGGCATCCGCTCGAGGGCGAGGCCACGGCCCGGCTTGATCCCCACGAGGCCACAGCAGCCGGGCGGGATGCGCGCGGACCCGAGCCCGTCGGTGGCCAGCGACAGCGCCACCGTCCCCGCAGCGACGGCGGCGCCGGATCCGCCGGAGGAGCCCCCGGCGGTCCGGGTCGGCTGCCACGGCGACACGGCGGTTCCCGACGGGTCGTCGGAGGTTCCCCAGAGGGACAGCTCGCAGCAGCGGGTGATGCCGACGATCACCGCGCCCGCGGCACGCCACCGGGCCACGACCTCCTCGTCGGCCTCGGCCGGGGCGGGCGAGGTCGCCAGCGACCCGTGGCGGGTCGGCTGGCCCGCGACCGCCGCGACGTCCTTGATCGCGACGGGCACGCCAGCGAGCGGCAACGACGCCCGGTTCGGGTGGGCGTCGACGGCCTCGGCGGCGGCCATCGCCTCGCGCTGCATGACGGTCACGTACGCGCCGAGGCGGTGCTCGACCGACGCGATCTGGTCGAGGTGGGCGCGGACCACGTCCACGGCACGCACGGTGCCGCTGCGTACGGCGGCGGCCAGTTCCACGGCGGGGCGGCCGACCAACTGGCCGTCGGCGGCGGTGACGCCGGACACGCGCGCTCCTGGCTCGAGAAGTCACCAGCCTACGAGGCGTCAGCGCACACCCCGCCTCGGGACCGCACGTTCCCGCGTCGCTACCCCTCCGGCCGGGGACGACGCCCGGCACGTGTCGCCCGCGTACGGCAGAATGGGCCCGGTTCGGCCCACCGGACCACGGACCAACCAGGACCACTCGGTGTCGCGCGTGCGGGCGCGCACCACCCCGGCCGCTTCCCCGGTCGGGACCACCTGGCCGCGGCACCCACGGGGACCCGCGGCCAAGCGACCGACGGGAGCCGGCCGTGAGTGCACGCCACGAGGTCCACCTGCGAGTGCTGACCGGTGAGGATGCCGCCTGGGCGGTCCGCCTCGACGAATCCGCCACCACCACCTACGCCCGGACCCACGACTGGGACGACGAGAAGCTCGCCGCGGAGCTCGATGAGGGCGTCTGGGCCTCCGACGACCGCTTCGCCTGGGCCATCGTGGTCGACGGGGAGCCCGGCGGGCTCGCCCTCGTCACGGGGCTGTCACGCCCCGACGCGGACATGGACATCCGGATCTCGCCCCACCTGCGTGGCCGCGGCGTCGGCCGGGAGGTGCTGCGCCAGCTCGCCGACCACCACTTCGCCGCCAGCCACCACCTGGTCCGTCTCGCCGGCCGCGCCCACGAGGACAACGTCCCGATGCAGCGCGCGTTCAACGCCGCCGGGTTCCGGATGGAGGCGCGCTACCGCGACTCGTTCCTGCAGACCGACGGCGACCTCGCCTCCGAGTGGGGGTACGCGCTGACCCGCGGCGACTGGCGTGCGGGGCGCCACCGCGGCGACGAGCACGGCTACGACCTCCACGGGCTCAGCTTCGCGGTCGAGGAGACCACCTCCGGCCCGCCCGCCCACGGGATGCTCATCAAGTTCCTCCAGGAGGGCCGTCGGGCCATCGCCCGCTACGACGGCCACGAGATCAGCGAGGGAGAACTCGCCGGTGTGCTCGTCGGCGACGTCCTCACCTACCACTTCGTCCACCTGATCGACCACAAGGGCGAGGCGCCGGACCAGGTCGTCGGGCACGGCCGGGCGCGGATCCAGCGTCGCGGTGACGGGCGCCTCGAAGCGGTCGACGAATGGGACACCCCCGCCGGCCTGACGGGCCGGCGTGTCCTGGTCGAACGGCGCGACGCCCAGCGGTGACCGACCGGCCCCGGTGAGGTGTCGGGCGAGCGGCCGGTGGCACGTCAGGACAGGCGCGGCACCTCGTTGACGGCGATGTGCAGCGCCGAGGCGACCGCGTACACCTGACCCTCCTCGTCGAGCAGCGCCGTGCGGACCCGGATCTTGCGGCCCGTCAGCTCGTCGAACCGCGCGGCGACCCGCAGCACCTCGTAGACCGGTGCGTCGCGGTACCAGCGCACCTCCATGCCTCCGAGCAGGCACCCCGCGAACCCGGCGGCGGTCAACGCCGGGGTGGCGGCCCAGACGCCGGGGCAGTCGAGCACGGCCGAGACCAGGATCGGGTCGATGGTCGGACCCGGCTCGGCGAGCGCGTCGTCGACCAGCCACGGCAGGACCACCGCCTCGTCGTTGACGTGCCCCATGGCGCAGCGCTGCGCGTGGGGGTGGGTGTTGCCCGGTCCGCACACGAAGCAGTCGGGGTACGTCGGGTGGAGGACCAGCTCCGGGATCGGCCCGGTGGCCAGCTCGACCAGGTCGGGGATGGCCGGCGGCTGGTCGCGGCCCGCGAGCTCGACGCTGGCCGACACCAGCAGCGTGTCCCCGTGACGCAGCTGGACCTCGTGGTGGGCGACCCCGCCGCCCGGCCGCAGCGCGATGGTCAGGTCGGCGCCGAGCGGTGTCGGCGCGTGGAGGCGCGCCACCACCGAGGTCAACGGCGCCCCGAACGGGTCGGCGAGGCGCGCCGCGGCCGTCGGCACGGCGGTGGCCAGACCACCCTGGAGGATCCCGGCGGGACCATCGAGACCCGGCGCGGCGCGGAACGGACGCACGAGCCAGCCGTCCGCGATGTCGGCGTCCGCACCGATGGTGATGCCGAGCTCGGGCGGTCCGACGGGCAGCCAGCTGGTCAGTGCGACACCTCGTCATCGGGGGCGGCGACCCTATCGAGCGGCCCCGACCGTCCCGTCGTGGGCGTGGCGGCCCTCAGCGTCGGTCCCTCACGTGGGGCCGGCTCAGCGCACGTGCCGCGCCCTGTCCGCGGTCGCTGGCATCTTCGCGGACGCCGGGGGAGGCTGGTGCGACACGCCGGTCGCAAGCTGGCTGCAACCCCGGACCGTCACCGTCGGAGGCAGGACCCGATCGAACCACCGTGGAGGTAGCGACATGATCACCCGGACCGTGACCAACCTCGCGGCGCTGCACCAGCGGGCGCTGGAGGGCTTCGCCGCGCAGGTCGATGCGCTGGAACCCGACCACTGGACCTTGCCCACCCCGTGCGCCGACTGGAACGTGCGAGCGCTGGTCAACCACGTCGCCATCGAGGACCTGTGGACGCCACCACTGCTCGCCGGCAGGACCATCGCCGACGTCGGTGACGCGTTCGACGGTGATCGCATCGGCGCCGTCCCCCCGCAGGCGGTCCACGACGCGGCGGCCGGCGCCATCGCCGCGGCGGCCGAGACCGGCGCCCTGGAGCGGGTGGTCCACCTCTCGTTCGGCGACGTGCCCGCGACCGAGTACGTCTGGCAGGTGACGGCCGACCACCTGATCCACGGGTGGGACCTCGCCCGGGCCGTCGGCGCCGACGAGCGGCTCGATCCGGAGCTGGTCGACGCGTGTGCCGACTGGTTCGCCGACAACGAGGACGCCTACCGGGCGGCCGGCGCCATCGGGCCGAGGGCAGCGCACCAGCCGAGGGGCCCGCAGGAGCAACTGCTCGTGGCGTTCGGTCGCCAGCCGTGACGGACCGGTTGCCGAGCGCACCAGGGTCCTCGCCTCGAGGTCGTCCGGGTCGTAGGTTCCGCCCGTGCGGCCGGCCCTCCGGCCCCCCGGCGCCGACCTCACGGTGACGGGCCCGACTCCCGGGAGACACCGGTGCGCTGTCCGGTCTGCGGCCTCGACGACGACAAGGTCGTCGACTCGCGCCCCGTCCCGGTCGGCGACGCGATCCGCCGGCGCCGCGAGTGCCGCGCCTGCGGCCACCGGTTCACCACCTTCGAGCGCATCGAGCGCCCCGAGCTGCTGGTCCGCAAGCGGTCCGGGACGGTGTCGGCGTTCTCGCGCGCCAAGGTCCTCGAGGGGATGAGCCGGGCGGCCAAGAGCCGGGTCCCCGCCGCGGAACTCGACCGCGCCAGCGCCGCTGTCGAGACCTCCCTGCGCGACCTCGGCGTCACCGAGGTGACCTCCGAGCAGGTCGGCCTCGAGGTCCTCGCCCAGCTCCGTGACCTCGACCATGTCGCCTACGTGCGCTTCGCCAGCGTCTACAAGGACTTCCAGGGCCCCGAGGACTTCGAGAAGGAACTCTCGGTCCTCCGCAAGGAAGCCCCACCGAAGTCCGCCTGACCCCGCCAGCCCGCCCCCACAACCGGCGCAGGGGTGACGGTTCCCGGGAGCCGGCACGGTGCAGCGGCCGCCCGGCGTCCCCCCCCACCGGCTGCCCCAGCAGCATGGGAACCCGCGTATCCGCGTGTTCACGGCGAGACACAGCCCCACCGACCGCCCCAGAAGCGAGGAAACCCGCGTATCCGCGTGTTCACGGCGAGACACAGCCCCACCGACCGCCCCAGAAGCGAGGGAACCCGCGTATCCGCGTGTTCACGGCGAGACACAGCCCCACCGACCGCCCCAGAAGCGAGGGAACCCGCGTATCCGCGTGTTCACTGCCGGGCGGGGTCCGGTCTGGTGCGGCCCCACGACCGTCGCCCGCGCCCGTGGCACGGGCAGACCCCCGCCGGGGCGGGGGTCTTCCGACTGCGGCGGCCGGTGGGAGTGGCCGCCGTCAGCGGGCCGGGAGCAGGATCACCGTCCACGGGTCGACCGAGCCACCGTCGAACCCGTTGAGGTCGACGATCGCCTCGAGCTGCTGACGCGTGTCGACGCCCGCCGGTGCGGTGGCGGCCGCCACGTCCCAGAGGGTCTCGCCCGGTCCCACGGTGACGGTGCCGGCGACCGGGTCGGCGAGGTCCGCGCCCGCCGTCACCCGGCCGATCGCCACGGTCAGCAGGAAGGCGAGCAGGACGAGGACCGCCACCGCACCGATCCGCCGCCGCCACGCCGAGGCGCGGGTGGCCGGCCGCAGGGTGGCGACCTCGGCAGCGGTGGGCGGTGCGGTGAGCGCGGGCACGAACCGTGCACGACGCTCGGACGTCGTGACGGGCACGATGACGGGTGTCCACCGGGGGGCTGGCGTCGGCTGGACGTCGATCGTGGGCTGGGCGCTCATCGGGGTGGCTCCTACGGGCTGAGTGGTGCTCGGTGGTGTCCCTGGGTGCTGGTGGTGCTGGTGGTGCCGGTGGTGCCGGTGTGGGTCGCATCCTGCGCCGGGGGTGTGACACGGATCCCACGTGGCCCGGGGCGGCCCGAACGGCTGTTCGTCGAACACCTGTTCCACCACCCTGCCGAACGCGCGTTCGGTGGTCAAGCCCCAACGTGCCGAACGGGTGTTCGCGTGCGGCGACCGACCGTGGTAGCGTGGCGAACGCCCGTTCGGACGAGGGAGCCTCCACGTGGCCAGCTCGCAACCGCCCCAAGGTCCAGCTCAGGACCCGCTCGTGACCGACCCGCCCGTGACCGACATCGCTGCCGCCCGCGCCGCCAACACCGGTGAGCTCACCGAACGTCAGCGCGCCATCCTCGAGGTCATCCACGCCCACGTGGACGCCCACGGCTACCCGCCGTCGGTGCGCGAGATCGGCGACGCCGTCGGGCTGAAGTCGTCCTCGTCGGTGCACGCGCAGCTCGAGACCCTCGAGGCCAAGGGGTACCTGCGCCGGGACCCGACCAAGCCGCGGGCCCTCGAGATGGGACGTGACCCCGACACCGACCTCGCCGTGCGGCCGTCGTCGGGACGCAACGTCCCGCTCGTGGGTGAGATCGCCGCCGGTGGTCCGATCCTGGCCGAGGAGCGGGTCGAGTCGGTCTACGCCCTCCCGAAGGAGCTGGTCGGCGACGGGCAGCTGTTCATGCTCCGCGTCCGCGGTGAGTCGATGATCGAGGCCGGTGTCATGGACGGCGACCTCGTGGTCGTGCGCGAGCAGCCGAAGGTCGAGCAGGGCGAGATGTGCGCCGCCCTCATCGACGGCGAGGCGACCGTGAAGTTCTTCCGTCGCACCAAGGCCGGTGAGGTCTTCCTCGACCCAGCCAACGAGCGGTTCGAGCCCATCCCGGTCACGGCCGACAACGATGCCCACATCATGGGCAAGATCGTCACGGTGCTGCGCAGCGTCAACTGACGACGACACCCCGCATCGATGGCCCGCCGGACCCCGGCGGGCCATCGCCGTGTGCGCCCGGCAGGTGCGCGCGGGCTTGGGCCGTCGGGCCGTCGCCACCGGGGCCGAACTGCAGGGTCCCGCCCCGAGAACGTCACCTCGTCCGGGGCCCGACGGCCCTGCCAGCCGCAGGGTGGCGCTCGTACGGTCCCAGCACCCACACACGAGGCTCACGTGACCGCCCGCACACTCGCTTCCATCGGATCGATCGTCCTCGGTGTCCTGCTGATCGTCGGTGGCATCGCCACCTGGGCACTGGTCAGCAGCACCCTCGCCGAGCAGAACATCACCACCCCCGACGATGCCTGCCTGCCCGAGCGTGAGGTCACCGGCCCGTTCACGGCCTACTGCCAGGCGCAGATCATCCAGGAGCACACCCTCGCCTCGACCGACGGTCTGACCTACGCCGAGCTCGACCGTGAGGACCCGCGCCGCGACATGGCCATGAACTCCTCCTTCCTCCAGGCCTCGCTGTTCACCTCGATCCTGGCGTTCGGTGTCGCCGCGATGGCCGCCGGGATGGGCGTGATCTTCGTCCTCATCGGCCTCGGCATGCGTGACGTCCGTCAGGTCGTCGAGCAGCCGGTCCGCACCTGACCACAGCGACACCGATGGCCCGCCGGTCCCCCTCGGGCGGGCCATCGTCGTGTCCGTCACCGGTCGACGTCCCGGCGAGGCAGGGCCCGGAACAGGGCGAGCCACGCCTCGACCGGTAGGCGCGACGGCGGACGCACCGTCTCCACCGCCGCCGCACGGCTGACCGTCCGGGCCACCTTCGACCCGAGGGCCACCTCGAGGCGGTCCGCCGCCGTCCGACCCGACGCCCGGAACACCCGGTCCACGAAGGCGTCCCACTCGGCGAACCGCGCCGGTGACAACCACGGCACCGGGCGGGGACGGACCTGGAGGATGGCCGCATCCGTGGCCGGCACCGGACGGAACACCTGCCGCGACACCCGGTCGTGGACGGTCAGCTCGAACCACGGCGCCCACCCGAGCGAGAACCGCCCGACCGCCGGCGCACCGCTGACCCGCCGGGCGGTCTCGAGCTGCAGCAGCAGCGTGGCGTCCACGAGCGGCACGGCGCCACCGAGGAGCCGGCGCAGGATCGCGGTCGTCGCCCCGAAGGGCGGGTTGGCGATCACCCGGAACGGCTCGGTGGGCAGCGCCACCTCCAAGGCGTCACCGGCCACGACCTCCAGGCCCGGACGGCCGGCGAGGTCGCGGCGCAGTGCCGTGACCCAGGTGGGGTCCAGCTCGACGGCGACCACCCGCGCCCCACGATCGAGCAGCGGGCGCGTCAACGCACCCCGACCTGCGCCGAACTCCACGACCAGGTCACCGCGGGCCACCGCGGCGAGGTCGAGCATCCGCGCCGCGACGCGGTCGTCGGTGAGGAAGTTCTGACCGAGCTGGCGACGACGCACGTCGCGCTGGCTGCGGGCGTCGCGGGGCGGACGCCCCGACGACGAGCGGGGCGGACGCCCCGAGGCGGAACGGGGACCACGCCCCGAGGAACCATGGCGAGCCACGGTGAGCCCTGTCATCCGGATCCGGACACGACAGAGCACCGCGACCCGGGAGGGTTCGCGGTGCCCGCGGGCTCACATCAGAGGTACATCACCAGGTTCTGCATGCCGCGACCCTACCGCGCCGATCGTCACGACGTCGGGCGCGGGCGACCCTCGCGGAGGCCGCGGACGAAGGCGCGGGGGGTCGCGACGAGGACGGCGAGGGCCACCGTCGTGCCCGGGAACCACAGGGCGGCCGCGATGGGGTGCAGATCGGCAGCCTGGACGGGCATCATTAGCGCCGTCAGGACCACCGACACGGGGACCAGGGGGTCACCGAGCACCGGCCGGTCGATCCCCCAGGTCGTCCGCCGGTCGTCCGCGGGGACCGGGTAGCCGCCGTCGCGGGCGAGCTGCTCGTTGGCCCGCCGAGCCCGGGTGACCTGCACCGGATCGGCCAGGACGCCGACCGCCCACAGCCAGGCGATGACCAGCGCTGTCCAGGGGCTGCCCGTCACGCCCAACACCACCGTGATCCCCAGGACCACGGCGAGCAGGTGCACCCCGGGCCACCGGCACGCACGGTCCTCGATCTGGCGTTGGAGCGCGGCCAGGACCACCGCCCGGTCGGGCTGGGTCGCGTGACGGCCGTCCGCGGCGCTGCGCAGCAGCTCGGTCCGCTGGTCCTCGTCGAACGCGGCCCAGACCATCGCGGCGGGCTCGGTCTCCGGTGGCCGGAGCCGCGCGAGGCGCCGGCCGGCGCGGAGCGCGAGCACCCCGCTGCTGCTCAACGCAGCGCCTCGGCGGTGGTCGCCACCTCGGCGAACTCACCGTCGAGCGCAGCGGCGGTCGCCCGGCGCATCTCCTCGGCGGTGACCACCCCTCCCCCGACGGCCGGCCGGTCGAACGAGACGGTCGCGTCGAGGACGAACCGCACGTCGTAGCCGAGGTTGCCCGCCATGCGGGCGGTGGTCTCGCAGCAGTGGGAGGTGGTGATCCCGCAGATCGCGAGCTCGCCGAGCCCGGCGCCCTGGAGCCAGGCGTGCAGGTCCGGCTCGCCGTAGAAGCAGGAGTTGACCGACTTGATCACCAGCAGCGCGGGCTCGACGGCGGCGACCGCGTCCACCAGGTCGTTGCCCGGCTGACCGGGCCGGAGGGGCGAGCCGTCCTGCACCGAGTCGTGCCGCACGACCACGATCGGGTCGCCGCGGTCCTGCCACGCGCCGATCAGCCGGGCGATGTTCGCCTCGGCGTCGACCTCGTCACGGCGTCCCCACGACGGGTCGTCGAACCCGCGCTGCACGTCCACGACCACCAACGCACGCGCCACCCTGGACTCCTCTCGCGCCGCGGCCGTCAGTCGCGTTCCCAGGCCTCGGGCTCCTCGGCGAACGGATCCTCGAGCAGATAGGGGCGCAGCTGCCTCGCCGCGCGCACGTCGAGGTCGACCACCAGCTCGGTGCCCTCGTCGTCGTGCACCTCCTTGACCACGTTGCCGCGGCGGTGGGCCAGCGCGACCAGCTCACCCTGCGCGTACGGGAGGTTGGCGGTGACCCGCACGCGGCGGCCGGGCAGGCGCAGCTGGATGCGTTCGACGAGGTCGTCGGCGCCCTCGCCGGTCCACGCCGACACCGCGACCGGGTCCGCGCCGAGCTCGACCTGCAGCCGCCGGGACAGCGCGTCGACGGTGGCCTGGTCGGCCTGGTCGATCTTGTTGAGCACGAGCTGCTCGGGGACCTGGTCGGCGCCGATCTCCTCGAGCACCTCGCGGACCGCCACGATGTGCTGCTCGGCCTCCGGGTGCGAGGCGTCGACCACGTGGACCAGCAGGTCCGCCTTGGCCGACTCCTCGAGGGTCGACTTGAACGCCTCGACGAGACCGTGGGGCAGCTTCTGGACGAACCCGACGGTGTCGGTCAGCACCACGTCCGACCCATCCTGCAGGTCGAGACGGCGCACGGTCGGGTCGAGGGTCGCGAACAGCTTGTCCTCGACCAGGACCTCGCTGCCGGTCAGGCGGTTGAGCAGCGACGACTTGCCCGCGTTGGTGTAGCCGACGATGGCGGCGACCCGGACGCGGTTGCGGTCCCGGTCGGCGGACTTCGTCTCGCGGATCTGGGCGAAATCCTTGAGGTCGCGGCGCAGCTTGGTCATGCGGCGCATGATCCGCCGGCGGTCGACCTCCAGCTGGGTCTCACCCGGCCCGCGACCACCCATGCCGCCACCGCCGGCCACGCGGCCACCGGCCTGGCGGGACAGCGCGGTCCCCCAGCCGCGTAGGCGAGGCAGCAGGTAGGTCAGCTGGGCGAGCTCGACCTGGGCCTTGCCCTCGCGGGAGGTCGCGTGCTGGGCGAAGATGTCGAGGATCACGATGGTGCGGTCGAGCACCTTCTGCCGGATCCCCTCCTCCAGGGCGCGCTGCTGGGCCGGGGCGAGGTCGTCGTCGAACACGACCGCGTCGGCGTCCATCGCCGCGGCGAGGTCCTTGAGCTCGGTGACCTTGCCGCGGCCGATGTAGGTCGCGCTGTCGGGCGCGTCGCGGCGCTGCACGACTCGCTCGACGACCACGGCGCCGGCGGTGTCGAGCAGCGAGGTCAGCTCGTCGAGGGACGCCTCGACCTCGGCGGCGGTGCGGCCGGGGAGCTGGACACCGACGATCACGGCCCGCTCGACGGGCCGGATGATGTCGACGCCCTCCTGGGGGGCGCCCTCCTCGACCACGTCCCGGCGTCGGCGGCGCAGCTCGGCACGCGTGAGCGCCCGGTCGTCGTCCGCCAGGTCACCGACGCGTTCGAGGCTGCCCTCGGTCGCGGCGTGCAGATCGTCGGTGGCCTGGTCGTCGCCGGAGCGGTCGTCGCCGAAGCGGTCGTCGTGGTGCTGGTCGTCGGGTCGTCGCGCGGTCAGGGGAACGTTCCTCTCACGAGCTCGCGGTGCGGCGCGTCGTCGGCCGCGTCCCGGAGCCAATCGTCGGTGAGGTGGCAGCTGGCCACCTCGGTGGCGGGACCACGCATGGTGACGGTCCCGCCAGGTAGGTGGGTGACCTGGAGGACCCCGCCGGGCAGGGACACCGCCACGACCGGGTCGACGAGGTCGAGACGTTGCAGGGCCACCACCGCCGCGCACGCGCCGGTGCCGCACGCGGCGGTCTCACCGACGCCGCGCTCCCAGACCCGCAGCCGGACCGAGCCGCGGTCGACGACCTCGACGAAGCCGGCGTTGACCTTGGCGGGGAACCGCGGGTGCACCTCGACCAGCGGGCCGAGGGTGGTCACCGGCGCCGTCGTCACGTCGTCGACCACGGTCACCGCGTGCGGGTTGCCCATGGAGACCACGCTGACCGACAGCACCTGACCACCGACCTGCAGATCGTGCTGCAGCGCGTCCTGGTCGTCGGTCTCGAACGGCACCTCCGCCGGCACCACGATCGGCGGGCCCATGTCGACCGTGACCTCGGCGACCGTGCCGTCCTCGCCGCGGTGCACGACCACGGGCTTGGTCCCGCCGCGGGTCGCGACGCGGACAACCTCACCGTGGGTGCCGGCGACGTCACCGTCCACGGGCTGTACGAGGCCGTGGTCGACCGCGAGCTTGGCGGTGACGCGGACCCCGTTGCCGCACATCTCCACCGCGCCGCCGTCGGCGTTGCGGTAGTCCATGAACACGTCGGCGTCGGGCTGGTCGGCCGGGGGCGCACCGAGGCGGATGACCCCGTCGCCGCCGATCCCCCGGCGACGGTCGGTCAGGGCGCGCACGAGCGCGACCGGCACTTCGAGCCGGTCGTCCACGTCGGGGAGCACCACGAAGTCGTTCCCGGTGCCATGCGCCTTGATCGCGTCCATCCCGCCGAGGGTAACGCCGGGGGTACCGTCCTGGGCCGAGGCTGAGGGGATGGTCGATGGGACGCCGGGCGCGCCGCGGGTGCCCGGCCTGCGGCGTGCCCGTCGCCCGTCCGGCACGCGGGACCACCGCCCGCTGGTGCGGGGCGTGCGGCGCGCCGCTGACGCGGGCCGCAGGGGCGCACGCTGCGGGATCCGACACCCCCGGCCACGGCACCCAAGGCGGCGACACCCCGGGGCCCACGTCCCGGGCCAGGAAGGTGGCGCTCGGTGGGGTGGCCGCCATCGGGCTCGTGGCCGTCGCGACGACGTTCGGTGGCGCGTCGTTGGACAGTTTCGCGCCGGCGCCTGCGCCGAACCTCGACGTCGACCTCGGCCGGGACGAGATCGCCGCGGTCACCGGGGATCCTGTCGGCGAGGAGGGGCCGGTGTGCCTGCGCGACCCGGCCTGCGTGGTGTGGATCGAGCAGGCCAGCGTCGCCGGACGCGTCCCGACCGCCACCGTCGCCGACGACCTGACCCTGGTCCGGGTGCACGACGGGCTCGAGGCCCGCACCACCAGCGATGGCGAGCTGCGGTGGCACACGCCCCTCACCACCCACCCCAGCCTCGGCGGCCACCTGCCCGTGCTCACCGCGGGAGGGCTCGCACTCGTGACCGCCGACGTCGACGGGGACGCCGCCCTGCTCGGCATCGACCTGCGCAGCGGCGCCCCCCGGTGGCGGCTGGCAGGTGTCGCCGAGGTGGAGGACGCCCGCGCGCACGCCGGGACGCTGCTGGTCCAGGTGCAGCGCCCAGAGCCGGAGGTCGTCGCGGTGGACGCCACCTTCGGCGAGGTCCGGTGGTCGACCGGGGGCGACCTGCTGCACCTGCTCGACGATGGCGCTGTCGTGGTCGGCGACGGCGAGGTGGCCGTGCTCGACAGCGCCGGCGACACCGTCTGGCGCCGAGCGCTCGACGACGACCTCGACCCGGCGTGGCTCGGCGTGACCGGGCGGTTCCTGCGCGTGTACGACGCCCACGGCCGCAGCGGCCGGCACCTCGCGATCTCGGACGGTGACCCCCTCGAGGTCGACGGCGAGCTCGTGCCGGTCGCCGACCTCCTCGGCGCCCCCCGCGCGCCCTTCCGCGCCGACCTCGCTGCCCTGGTCACCCGGCGGTCCGACGGTGCCACTGACCTCACGCTCGTCGACGGCGACGAGATCGCCTGGCGCGTCACGCTCGCGCAGCTCGGCTGCTGTGCGCCGATCCAGCTCGACGGCGACGACCGCATCGTGGTGCCGGCGGGCGACGGCGGCCGCTGGTCGTTGGCTCGGGACGACGGGAGCGTCCTCGACCGCGCCGGCCCGCCCGAGGACCCGGCCAGCGCGACGGCGCTGCCGAGCTACGGCGGCGTCACGGTCGCCGAGGCCGACGTGGCCAGCGCGCGCTCCGACCTCGTGCTGGTCGACGACCAGCAGCGGACCGCACGGCTGCCCGCCGGTTCCTGGCCGGTGGGTGCGACCGACGAGATCGTGGTCGTCCGCAGCCCCAGCTGGGTCGCGGCGATCCGCCGGGACGCCGACCGGGACGACGGCTAGCGTCCGCCGTCACGGGGAACGGAGGGCCGGGGTGGCCGACGGGGTGGTGGCACGGGCGCGGAGCTGTCCGGACTGCGACGCGCCGATCGAGAGCCGCTCGGCACGCTGGTGCGGCTCGTGCGGTGCCGCCCTGACACCACTCGACGACGTGGCCCCCGATCGTGCGCCCGCCCCCGGGACCGTCCCGCCGACGCCCGTTGCTCCTCGGCATCGGTGCGGTCGTCCCGCTGATGCTGCTCGTGGTCGCCGGGGAACGGCTCGTCGCCCGGGGCGGCGGACCCGGCGTCCGGGACGCCGCGGTCGACGCGCTCGACCCGGACGCGCTCGAGGACGTCCGGCAGCGCCCGCCCGGTCCGGAGCCCGCCGAGCGCACCCGACCGACCTGCGATCCTCGGTCCCCGGACTGCTTCCTGTGGTCCACCGAGGTGGAGCTGGCGGGCTTCGGCCACGTGGTCGCCGGTGACGAGGTGGTCGCCTACCGGGAGGTGGACGGCGGCCTGACCGGGCGGGACCTGCGTGACGGGTCGGTGCTGTGGACCGCCTCCGGGGTGGCGTCGACCGAGAGCTGGTGGCTCGCCTCGGCCGACGACCTGATCATCCACCGCGACGAGGACGGCCTGGTCGCGCGATCGCTCAGCTCCGGTGAGGTCCGGTGGCGCAACGAGGAGTTCGCCTGGCTCGAGGTCCACGAGGTGCAGGTCCAGGACGGGGTGATCCTGGTCGCCGGCCAGCAGCCCGTCTCCGACCACGAGGCGGTGCCGCAGGGTGCGATGGTCGGCGGCTTCGACGCCGTGACCGGCGCGTTGCGCTGGGCACACAGCGGGGCCAGCACCAGCGTGGCCCACGGTGGCATCGGCGTCTCCCTCACCGACGACGCACGCGTCGAGGTCTACGGCCCTGGGGGCGATCTGCGCTGGGATACCACGGTCGAGCTCGAGCACCGCGGCATCCACGTGTCAGGGTTCGGCCACCTCGTGACCGTGACCAACGACCACGGGGAGGCGCAGCACTTCCTCGCCGGTGACGGCACCCCGCTCGCCGCCGGGTCCGAGCCGCTGGCCACGGACGTCCATCAGACCCTCCTGGCGGAGGCGGAACCCGAGAACGACGCCCCCGCCACCGACCAGCTGCTGCTCGTGGACGCGGAAGGCCCGGTGTGGCGCCAGGACCTGGATGCCGTCGGCCGTTGCTTCAGGGAGGCACAGCTCGAAGCACGGACCGTCACGTTCACCACCTGCGGCGGTGGTTCCGTCGTCCTCGACCGGGAGGACGGGAGCCTCCTGACACGGACCGAACTCAACCACGCGGACCGCTCCGACGCCGACGAGATGCTCGGGTACCAGCCGTGGCGGATCGGACCCCTGGAGGTTCGCCCCTCGATCACCGGTGAGGAGCTGCTGCTGCGGGACGTCGAGCGCGACGCCGAGATCGCCACCTTCACCACCGACACGTTCCCGGTCGGTGACCGCCTCGGCGGCGTGGGCTCGCCCCGGCACAGCGGTGTGCTGCTGTTGGCTGGGGACCGCTGGCTGACCGCCATCGACGTCGGCGTACTGGACACGGACGGACCGGACGCGGACCCGCCTCCGGGGTAGCGTCGACGAGGTCGGACGGAGGCGGGGATGCTCGGCGGCGTGGCGGTCCGCGAACGGGTCTGCCCCGCCTGCGCCACCACCGTCCGCCAGCGTGAAGCTCGCTGGTGCGGCTCGTGCGGCGAGCTGCTCGAGCCGCCGGCCGTGGAGGTGTCGACCCCCGCCGGGCCGCTCCGGCGGCGCCTGACCTTCGGGACCGTGGCGGTGCTGGCCGTCGGCGCGGTCCTCGTCCTCGGCGACGGCCTGGTGGATCGCGTGGGTGCACGATCGGCCGCGGTGCAGGACGCCGCCATCACCGCCCCCGACGAGGAGGTCCTCGATCGCGTGGCGGAGCGTCGACCTCCCCCGCCGACCCGGATCGGGACCCTCACCGAGCCGACCTGCGCTCGGCTCGCCGACCTCAGCTGCTTCGTGTGGACCGCTCGCACCGAGGGGGACGCCTACGCCAGCATCGTCGTCTCGGACCGCCTCCTGGTGACCGAGGAGACTCTCGCCGGCAACCTCGTCGCCCGGAACCTGCACGACGGAGCGATCGCGTGGTCCGTCGACATCCCCCGCGGGTTCAGCGACCAGGCGCTGCAGGCGATCGACGATCTGCTGCTTCACCTCGAGGGCGGGGAGCTGGTGGCACGCGAGCTCGCCACCGGCCGGGAACGGTGGCGCACCGACGAGCTCGGTCGCTTCTCCCCGTGGAGCCTCGTGCGCGCCGGTGACGTCCTCGTCGCCGCCGGCGAGAGCCACCGTGCGACCTTCGAGGGCGGCGGGCCACCGAACTCCGTCGCCGCGGCCCTCGATCCGGACACCGGTGCCGTCCGCTGGAAGCTCGAGGGCAACCACGCGTCGTTGGCGGCCGGTGGGGTCGTCATCCTGGTCGACAAGGAGGGGTACCTGCGCGCCCACGAACCGACCGGCGAGCTGCGCTGGCGCGGCGCCACCGTCGACGACGCCGACGGCGCCTGGGCCGAAGGCCACGTCATCACCGTGCACGAGTCGACAGGCGGCGCGACCAGCTACCGGCTGTCGGACGGCGCCCCGCTCGGGCTGCGCGTCTCCACGATGACCTTCGACGACGACCACTCGTTCGTCCACCTCTACACCGACGTGGGGGTCGGGTGGAATGGCACCGGCGAGTACGCCCTCATCGACGCGGACGGTGAGGTGTGGCGCGTCGACGGCGGCGACTGGGCCGGATGCTTCGACGGGCTCGAGCTCACCGCGACGACGATGCGGGTCACCACCTGCGGCGGCGGGTCGGTCGTGCTCGACCGTGGCGACGGGGTCGAGCTCACTCGCACCCCGCCGGTCGAGGAGCCGGACGCGACCTCCCACCGCTGGCCCCTCGTGGGTCCCTACGAGCTGAGCAACACCGACCCGCAGATGGAGGAGGGCGACACGGTCGTCACCGATCTGCGCAGCGGCCGCGAGATCGCCCGCCTCCCTCCGCAGACGTGGCCGCTCTGGGGCCCGGGTCCCCCGGACGGGCTGGACCTCGGCGGCGTCATGATCCTGCAGAGCCCGGGCTGGCTGAGCGCGCTGCCGATGCCCCCGCCGCCGGGCGGGTACAGGACCGGACCGGCGCAGTAACGTCGCCCGCCAGCGGAGGTGGGTCGGTGGTCGGTGGCGTGAAGCTTCACGGTGACGGCCGCCTCGGGTCGCCCGTGGGCCGGCTCGACCCGGCGGTGGGCGCGTGAGTGACCAGATCGTCGTCGCGCTGGCCCTGCTGGTGATGCTCGGAGGCCTCGCCGGCGTCGTGATCCCGTTCGTGCCGGGCGTGATCATCGTGGGGCTGGCCGCGATCGTGTCGACGTTCGCACTCGGCATCAACGCCGCCGGCTGGATGATGGTGATCACCGTCGGGCTGATCGCACTCGGTGGCGCAGGGGCGTCGATGGCGTTGCCCGCGCGGCGGGGCCTGCGTGGCGACGCGGCCCACTCGTCGCTCGGGCTGGCGGCCGTCCTCGGCCTCGTCGGGTTCTTCGCCATCCCGATCGTCGGGATGCCGCTCGGGGCGCTCGGCGGGTTGTTCCTCGGTGAGCTGCACCGCCACGGCGACCGCACGCGGGCCTGGGCCTCCACCCTCGACGTGCTGAGGGCCTACGGCCTCGGCGTGCTGATCGAGTTCGGCGCCGCCCTGCTGATCATCGTCATCTGGCTCCCGGGGACGCTCCTGCGCCTGTGAGGAACGCCGCCGGCGGGTGGCTCCGCCACCGTCGGCGTGCGACGATCGGTCGTGCGTCGAGACCGGCGATCGGAGGCCGGGGTGCTCGCCGGCCTGGTGGCCGGAACACGCCGTAGCCTGAGGGCCCCGGCGCGTACCTGCGCGACCTGTGCGGCCACCGTCCGGCTTCGTCGCGCCCGCTGGTGCGGATCCTGTGGGGCCCTGCTCGAGCCGTTGCCGGCGGCGTCAGGACCGCTGCCACCGCTCGGTCGACGCGTGGCCGCCGGCAGCGTCGCACCGGCCTTGGCCGCGGTCGCGGCCCTCGTCACCGCGAGCATCATCAGCGCCGACCTCATCGCTCGCGGCGGCTCGACCGCCGTGCAGGACCCGGTCGTCGCCGTGCCGGAGGACGCCACCCTCGAGCGACTCGAACGCCGACCGCCGACGCAGCACTCGATCCTGACCGAGCCGACGTGCACGCGAGGAGCCCACCTCGAGTGCTTCACGTGGGCCGTCCGCGCCGACGGCGCCGGCTTCGACGCGGTCACCGCCACCGGCACGCTGCTGGTCAGCGAGCAGGCCCTGGACGGATCGCTCGTCGCGCGGTCGCTCGTCGACGGCGAGGTCGTCTGGACCGCCGAGCTCACCCGTGGGTTCAGTGGCGGGGTGCTCACCGCCGACCGCGATCTGCTCGTCCACGTGGACGGCGGCGACCTCACCGGCCGCGACGTGGCCACCGGCCGGGAGCGCTGGCGCACCGCAGAGCTCGGACGCTTCGCCCCGTACCAGATCCACCGCTCCGGGGAGGTCCTCGTCGTCGCCGGTGAGCGCGGTCGTCGCGACCCGCACCCGGCAGGTCTGCCGCACGGGGTCGCCGCCGGTCTCGACCCCAGGACCGGCGAGGTGCGCTGGATGGAGGAGTCCAGGACCGCGTCGCTCGCCGCCGGGGGGGTGACCGTGGTCACCGCCTACGGCGGGCACGTCCAGGCCTACGAGCCGACGGGTGAGCTGCGCTGGCAGGTCGACGCGCCGTTCGATACCGGCGGCGGCGAGGCGTGGGCCGTCGGGCACGCCGTTTCGATCCAGCACGACGGCCACGGACGGCACCTGTACCGCCTGCACGACGGTGCACCGCTCGGGTACGAAGGCAGCGTGATCGTCGCCGACGAGGTGCACACCTTCGCCGACGTGTTCGACGGCCGGTCCCGGTTCGTGCTGCTCGACGAGCGTGGTGAGGTCTGGCGCGTCGACGACGTCGACCGTGGACGGTGCATCAGCGGCGCGTCCCTCGAAGCGACCACCGTCGAGATCAGCACCTGCGGCGGTGGCCGGGTCACCCTCGACCGAGCCGACGGCAGGCTCGTCGCTCGGCTCCCGCCGCCCACGACGCGGGCGGACGCCTTCGGTGGCAGGCGGTTCGGTCAGATCGGCCCGTACGAGCTGAGCAACGCGGACCCGGAGGCGCAGGCGGCGGCGGTCGTCGTGACCGACCGCCGTACCGGCGAGGAGATCGCGCGTCTCCCGGCCGCGACCCACCCCGTGTGGCGCGACCTGTGGTGGCAGGATGCCGATCTCGGTGGCCTCGTGGTGTTCCAGAGCCGCCAGTGGCTGACGGCGTTGCCGTTGCCCGAGCGGCCCTGGAGTGGGGCGCCGAGCGCCCGGTAGCTCCCGCATCGTGCGGCACGGAGACACGCCGGAACACGCCGGGGCAGGCCAGGGCCACGGCTGTCGCCCGCGATCACGGCTCGGCGGTCACCGCCTCGTCGTCGCGGCCCGACCTGCGGAGCGCTGCAGCTCCCGCGAGGAGGGCCGCACCGGCCGCGGCCGCACCGCCGCCGGTGGCCGGCAGCTGGGTGGTCGCTGCGCCTGCGCTGACGCCCGCGACCTGCGTCGCCCCCGCATCGGCCGCCGCGGGGGTGGCGGCCGGCGCGCCCCGACCTCGTCCGTTGCCGCCCCCACCGGTCTCGCCCCGGCCCTCCGGCGGCCCCGGCGGGACGTCGTCGGGCCGGCCACGGCCCGGACGCTCGGGGTCGACCGGGTCGGGGGTCCGCGTGAAGGGGGCGGTGATCAGCAGCTCGACGTTGCGGTCGCCGTCCTCGCCCCCGGCGCCCTTGCCGCGGCCCTGGACGTCGTTGAGCCCGAGCTCGCGGGACAGGGCGGCGAGGTCGAGCACGTCGCGGGCCTCCTCGGGAGCGCGCGCCGGACCGGCGTGGTCGATGATCGTCCCGAACAGCGACAGCGTGCCGTCGTGGTTGTCGACCACCTCGACGAGACGGGCCTGCTGGGGGTGGTCGACGTGCGCGGCGGTCGTGAGCTCCCAGAACCCGCCGGTGTCCGGCCCGGTCGGCGGGTGCGCGGTGATCCGGTTGCGGTGGGTGTGGCCGACGATGAACGCGATGACGTTCGGGAAGCGGTGCAGCAGCGCGATGAGCTCGTCGGCGAGCACGCGCGGTCCGGGGGTCGGGTGGACGATGTCGGGCATCGGGTTGTCCAGCGACACGGTCCCGTGGTGGGCGAACAGCACGAGGTAGCGGTCGGCGTTGTCGGTGGTCACCACCGACCCGTCCGGCGTCAGGTAGTGCGAGGAGGCGGCGATCAGCTGCTGCTCGAGCCAGGCGAACTGCGGCCGGTCGATGGAGCCGCTGGCGTACCCCGTGCGGTTGACGGTGTCGAGGCCGATGCCGAGCACGTCCTCGCTGATGTCGAAGGTGTAGTGCAGCTCGCCGCTCTCGGCGGCGTCCGCCGAGTACCCGTGCCCGACGGGGCCCGGGCCGCCCCGGTCGGCACGGTGCATCGCCGCCCACTCCGCGGCGGTGATGGTCCGGCGGTCGGGGTCGGGGGTCACCTCGCGGACCGGCGCGTGCGGCAGGGTGAGCAGCCGGCCGGCGTCACCCTCGGTCAGGATGCGGTTCAGGGCGCCCGGTGACAGCCCGTCGGGCAACCCGACGACCTTCAACGGGCCGGTCGCGATGGTGTGGAAGGCCGGGTTGTCGAACAGGTTGCCCTGCAGCAGCCCGTCGTGGTTGCCGTACACCGAGTACCACGGGCAGGGCAGCCCGACCGCGGTGAACGACGCGACCGCCAGCTCCAGCATCTCGGGCCGGAACGGGTAGCCGAGGTCGACCTTGTAGCGGTCGGGGCGGTCGGTGTCCGGGTGGTAGTAGGCCGGGTCGAAGCTGAGCTCGTCGTCGTCCTGGACCCCCTCGTAGCGGTCCGGGTCCCCCGAGTTGAACGCCACCGGCCGGCCACCGTCCATCACCGCCAGGGCCCACTCGAGTTCGTTGAGCTGCTGGTTGTCGGTCGTGTCGCCCGTGGACACCGCAGCGTCGAACGGACGCCCCGTGACGGGCCCCACCCCGATGGCGCGCAGCTGGCGGGCCATGGCGTCGGCCACGTACCCGGTGAGGGTCTCCTGCGGCCGCCACGCCGACGAGAACACCCCCGGGTTCCCGGCCGGCGCCGGGTCCTCGAACCGGTCGGTGAACTCCACCCGGGTGGGCGACTGCCCGTCGATCACGTGCACGTCGGTGAGGTGGACGATCGTGGCCAGCGCCGCACGGCGATCCTCGCGACCAGCCTTGGGCGCGGCGAGCTCGTCGCGGACCACGACGGGCTGCCCCGGCCCCTCGCTGAAACGCACGTAGCCGTCGCCGTCGCCGGGGACCAGCGTGCGTTCCAGGGTCGTGCCGGCGGGAGACACGACCGTGCCGCGGGTGCGGGCAGCTGCCTCGGCCTGAGCGCGGGCGACGGCGGCCCACGGGCCGGTGCTGCCGAACGCGGTCACCGCCGCCGCAGCCGCGCCGACCGTGCCACCGCGTGCGAGGAAGGTCCGACGATCCATCTGGCGCTCCCATCCGTCTCGACGCCTGCCCGCTGGACGCCGCTCCCACCAGGTGAACGACCCGGTCCACCGCGCGTTACGACGCCGGCCGGTCCGTCACCTCCCGCGCGCCCGGCCGGCGCCCCTGGCGCACACGCCTAGGCTGGCGGCCGTGAACCTCACCGACCTGCTCGCGACCGTCCCCCAGCCCGGCCGGCTGACGTGGGTGGGCCTGCGCACGGCCAAGCGCGGCCCCATCGAGGTCGTGGACCGCGCCGAAGCGGTGCCCGGCATCGGCCTGGTCGGTGACCGCCGGGCGGCCACGGCCACCAGGAACCTGGCGAGCAAGCGGCAGGTCAGCCTCGTCCAGGCCGAACACCTCGAGGTCATCGCGGCCCTGCTCGGCCGCGGCCCCATCGACCCGGCCCTGATGCGACGCAACCTCGTGGTCGCCGGGATCAACCTCGCCGCGCTCGACGACCGGCGGTTCCGCATCGGCGACGTCGTGCTGGAAGGCGCCGGCCCGTGCCACCCGTGCTCACGCATGGAGGAGGACGCCGCGCTCGGCACCGGCGGGTACCAGGCGATGCGCGGCCACGGTGGTCTCGTCGCCCGGATCGTGACCGGCGGGACCATCGCCGTGGGTGACGAGGTCGACCTGCTGCCGCCAGGCGACGGCCCGCTCGGCACCACCACCACCACCGACGACGACGCCGGCCTCGGCGTCCCCGTCTGACCCGGTCGGTCAGGCCAGCGCGGCGAGGCGTTCACCTCGGCGGCGAGTCAACCCGCGTATCCGCGCGTTCACACGGCGGGCACGGTCACCTCCGGCGCACAGCCACGAGCGAACCCGCGTATCGGCGCGTTCACACGGCGGGAACGGTCACCTCCGGCACACAGCCACCAGCGAACCCGCGTATCCGCGCGTTCACGGCGTCCGGGCCTCGGCCGGCGCCCCTCGCCGGTCGGTCAGGCCATCGCGGCGAGGGCGTCCTGCTCGGTCGTGGGTGGCTGGCAGCGCGGGTCGGCCCGGAACCAGGATCGCTGGCGGCGGGCGTAGCGCCACGTGCGGTCGGCGATGGTCGCGGCGAGGTCCACGGCCGGTGCCTGACCGTCGAGCACCGCGAACGCCTCGGCGTACCCGATCGCCTGGCGGGCGGTGCGCGACAGCTCCCCGCCCACCCGCAGGTCCGCAGCCTCGTCGAGCAGCCCGCCGGCGACCATCGCCTCGGCCCGCGTCCGGATGCGGTCGCGCAGCACCGCCGCGTCGGGTTCGAGGTAGGCCACCTGCAGCGGGTCGTACACCGACTCGAAGCGCGACCACGCGTCGTCGAACGCGCTGAACCGCTCCCCCGTCAGCTCCAGCACCTCCAGCGCCCGGACGGTCCGCCGGAGGTTGCCCGGCCCGATCCGCGCCGCCGCCACCGGATCGACCTCAGCGAGGTGATCGTGCGCCGCCTGCGGGTCGGCGGACCACCGCTGCTCGATGGTCGCCCGCACCGCCGCGTCGGTCGGCGGGAACCGGAGCGGGTCGACCGTGGCGCGCCAGTACAGACCGCTGCCACCCACCAGCAGCGGGGTCGCCCCGCGGTCGACGATCGACGCGATGGCGGCGCGAGCGATCCCCTGGAAGCCGGCGACGGACAGGTCCTCACCGGGGTCGAGGACGTCGACGAGGTGGTGAGGCACCTCGTCACGCTCGGCGACCGACGGCTTGGCGGTGCCGAGGTCCATCCCCCGGTAGACGGTGAACGCGTCCACGGCCACCAGCTCCGTGGGGCACCCCGCGGCCGTGCGACGCCGGGCGATCTCGAGCGCCAGCGACGACTTGCCGGACGCGGTGGGTCCCACCACGGCCAGGACCACCGCCTGCTCCGACGTGGCGGTCACGGCGAGGTGGTGGCCACGAGCTGGCCGACCCCTCGCGGAGCGTGCACCTCGCAGCGCACGAACCGCAGCTCGGCAGCACGAGCGACCGCCACCGCCACCGCCAGGGGTGCCCACCCGCGTGCTGCGACCCGGCGCGCCTCGGCAGGGCCGAGCCCGGCGAACCTGTCCACGTCCCCGTCCGACAGAGCGGCGGCGGCTGCCTCGTCCCACTCGACCGCACCCTCGACGAGGTAGCCCGGCGAGGTCGTGTCACGCGACGCCGACAGGTCCCCCGCGGCCAGGACCGTCACGGCGCGGCCCGTCGCGTCCACGGCAGCGGACAGCCCGGCGGCGAAGCCCGCCAGGGACGGCGCGCCGGCAGCCGAGGCCACCCGCACCGGTACGACGACGGCACCGGGTCGTGCCTCGGCGACCAGCAGCGTCAGGACGGCGAGGTCACCGGTCAGCACGTCGGCGCGGACCCGCGGCGTGCTGGTCCGGGTCGCGATCGCCGTGAGCAGCTCACGGTCGACGGGCACGTCGGCGCGGACCTGCGGGTGGCCGTACCCGGCGAGGTCGACGCACCCGCCGTCGGGCAACGTCGCGTCCTCGCCGCCGGTCAGCAGCACGACGGTCTCGACGTCGGGCAGCCCCCGCAGGACCTCGAGGACGCTGGTCCGCAGCGCGGCGACCTCGTCGGCGATGGCGGCCGGTTGCCGCGGCGAGACGCCCGCCACCAGCATCGGCGCGGCGGGGACCGCCGCGACGGCGCGGACGCTCACGGGGTGTGGATCGAGGTGGAGGGCTCCATCCTCGGCAGGGTAGGCCGCCCCGCAGCGGGCCCGTCACTCCGCTGGCGGCCAGCCACCTCGTCGTCACCGCGCGCGGCGTCAGCGGACGGGGGCGTACCCCCAACGCGTACCGGCGAGGCTCGACCACACTCCGCGGCTGCTGTCGACGGTCGGCTGCTGGAAGGAGTAGACGCTGGCGCCATCGACGCGCATCGCCGCGCGGACCTGTCCCACCACGTCACCCGGCGCGTTGAGGTAGCCGGCCGGCCCCGGCACCACCTGCGTCCTCGAGCCGGCCGCCAGCGCCCGCTCGTAGGTGATCCAGCGCGAGAACCAGGCCGCGTGCGCGGGGTCCTGTTGGCGGAAGTAGTTCATGGGTACGACCGCATCGAGCCGCTCGCTGCGCACCCAGTCGTCCCAGTCCTGGAAGGTGCGGGTGTAGGCCGCGGAGCGGCGGAACCCGTCGCGGTCGGGGGTCGCGGGGCCGTCGCCCCACGAGATGACCGCGGCCGACAGCGTCGTCCGGTTGCCCGACGCGGCGATGGCCGCGGCCGCCTGCGTGACGATCCGTTGCGTCTGCTGGCGGCGCCATGCCGACCACGCGGGATCGGTCGGGCCGGGCTTGCCGGTCGCTCCGGTCTCCTGGCGGTACCGGTCGAGCGCGATCGGGTTGTAGCCCTGATCCGGCCCGTCGTAGCGCACGTAGTCGAGGTGGATGCCGTCGAGCGCCCGGTACCGCTTCGCGAGCTCACCCACCACGGCAGCGACGTGGCTGCGGACCTGTGGCACCCCGGGATCGAGGTAGGTCGACCACGTCCCGCCGTGGCTGCGCGTCACCCACCGGTCGGCCACGGGGGCCTGCGGACCGTGGTCGGTGTACATCCACCCCGGCGGCGGGGTGAGGTTGGTGTAGACGCCGTGCCAGGTCGGCGCGACCCCGAACCAGGCGTGTACCTCGATGCCCCGCGCGTGGGCGGCGGTGATGAGCTCGGCGACGACGTCGAAACCCGCCGCCACGGCGGGATCCGGCGTGCGCGGCAGGACGTTCGAGGGGTAGTAGGCGTCGTGGCGGCGAACGACCTGGGCGTAGACGACGTTGGCGTCGGCGGTCGCGAGCTCGTCGACCATCGCGCGGACGTTGGCGCGCGTCTTGAGCGTGCCGTCGAAGAGGTGCACCCAGGCGGCGCGGGTCCGGCTCGCGTACGCGTCACCGGCGCGGGGACGGGCGGTCGGCAGCATCGCCAGGGAGCGGTCGACCAGGATCGTGGCCGACCGTGTCACGAACGAGGCCATCTGGGCCCGCGGGACGATCCGGGTCGGAGCGAAGGTCGTCGCGGTGACCCCCGTGGTGATGCCCGAGCCGACGAGCCGCGCGATCGCGTCGCGGTGCACATCGCCGGCACCGACGTCGGTGAACGGCATCGGGCCGGGCGGGAGCGGCGAGTCGTAGCCGTGGGCGAACATCCGCGCGATGATCGACGCCATCTGTGCCCGGGTGATCGAGCGGCCCGGCTGGAAGCGCGTGGCCGAGGTCCCCTTCACGATCCCGAGGTGGGCCAGCAGGTCGATGTCGCGCTCGAACGGGCTCCCGACGGTGTCGGTGAACCCCGCTGCGGGCCACGACGCGGGCGCGTGACCGGTCGTGCGCAGCAGCCGGGCGATCATCGCCGCGGTCTGCCCGCGGGTAACGGGGCTCGACGGCGCGAACGTGGTGGCGGTCCGTCCGCGGACCACGTCCCACCAGACGGCGCAGTCGATGCCGGCCCGGTGGATGCTGCTCAGCGTGTCGGTGAACCCCGTGGCCGGCACCCGGTGGCTCGGGCACCCGCCTCGCCCGGTCGCAGCCTCCGCCGGGCCGCTGGCCGTCCCCTGCCCGAGCGCGGCGACGAGCGCGAACACCAGGAGCGCTGCTGCAAGGCGTGGACGGGTCATCGCGGGGCCGGTCTGGTGGTCCGACCATCATCCCTCTTCCTCGCCGCAGGGGAGGCTCGACCGCGACCTTCTCCGCTGGCAGCACGGCGTCGGCGCGCGGCGCACGCCGATGCCGCGTGTGGCTCAGGCGTCGCTGGTCGGCGCACCGACCAGCAGCGGCAGCGCACGGCCCGCACCCGCGGTCGCCGGCGCGTCGAGCGGCAGCGCGTGCCCCTCGCCCCGGGCCAACGCCTCGGCCGTGGCGCGGCCCGCTGCGGTCCGCCGGACCGCCGTGGGCGTCGAGGCGACCGCGTAGTTGTGGGCTGCCTCGAGGACGGTGACCGTCACGAGGTCGCCGGGGCCGTAGGCCGGTACCTCGCCGCTGCCGGCGACCCAGCCGTCCGGTGCCGGCAGGTGCACGAGGTGGTTGCCCCGGGTGCGGGCCGACCACCGCGTCGCGTCGGTCTTCGAGGGCGACTCGACCAGCAGCTCCTGGGTGGTGCCGACCAGGCGCTGGTGGGCTTCGAGGGAGTGCTGGCGCACCAGCGGCTCGAGCCGGCCGTAGCGGTCCTTGACGACCTCGGGCGGCACGAACTGGTCGACCAGCTCGGCCGCCGGCGTGCCCGGACGCGGCGAGTACTGGAAGGTGAACGCCTGATCGAAGCGGACCTGCTCGACGACCTCCAGGGTGGCGGCGAAGTCGTCCTCGGTCTCGCCCGGGAAGCCGACGATCAGGTCGGTCGACAGCGCGGCGTCGGGCAGCAGCTCGCGGGTCCGGGCGATCAGGTTCAGGTACCGGCGCTGACGGTACGAGCGCCGCATCAGCCGGAGCAGGCGGTCCGATCCGGACTGCAGCGGCAGGTGCAGGTGCGGCATCACGTTGGGCGTCTCCGCCATCGCGTGCAGCACCTCCTCGGTGAAGTCACGAGGGTGCGGCGAGGTGAAGCGGACCCGCTCGAGCCCGTCGACCTCACCGAGCTCGCGCAGCAGCGGCGCGAACTGGGACCGGCCGGCGAGGTCACGGCCGTAGGAGTTGACGTTCTGTCCGAGGAGGGTGACCTCGATCACCCCGTCGGCGACGAGGCCCCGGACCTCGGTGACGATGTCGCCCATCGTGCGCGAGCGTTCCGGACCGCGCAGCGACGGCACGATGCAGAACGTGCATGAGTTGTCGCAGCCGACCGAGATCGCGACCCACGCGTGGTGGCGCACCTCGCGCTTGGCGGGCAACGCCGACGGGAACGTCTCGAGCTGCTCGACCAGTTCCACTACCGGCAGCGACGCCGAGTCGGCCTGGGCCAGCAACTGCGGCAGCGCCCCGATGTTGTGGGTCCCGTAGACCACGTCGACCCACGGCGCCCGGTCAGCGACCGTCGCACCGTCCTTCTGCGCGAGGCACCCACCGACGGCGATGGTCAGGTCCGACCCGGCCGCGCGGCGCTCGTCCTTGAGGCCCTTGAGGTGCCCGAGCGTGCCGTACAGCCGGTTGTCGGCGTTCTCACGGACCGCGCAGGTGTTGAGCAGCACCAGGTCGGCGTCCTGCTCGGAGCTCGCCCGCCGGTACCCGGCCGCCTCGAGCAGCCCGGCGGCACGGCCGGTGTCGTGCTCGTTCATCTGGCACCCGAACGTGCGAATGAAATAACGGACTGGTCTACCCTTCGTCCTCATGGAGACTTCATCGCCACTCGCTGCCATCTACCGCCGCCTCTCGAAGGACCGAGACGAGCAGACGTCTACCGCGCGCCAGGAGGCTGACTGCCGCAAGGCTGCCGCGGTGGACGGCGCCACGGTCGCTGAGGTCTTCACGGACCTCGTGTCAGGCTACCGAGCCGACGTCGGTCGCCCCGGCTTCGAGAAGGCCGTCTCCTGGGTCACGTCGTCGCCCGGTCGGACGCTCTACGTGTGGAAGCTCGACCGCCTGTCACGCCGAGGCATCGGACAGGTCGGCGAGGTGCTGGACCGCCTGGAAGCCGTCGGCTCTCGCGTCGTCTTCGTCCAGGATGGGCTGGACTCCTCGGTCCAGGGTCACCGCATGGTGATTGCCATCCTCTCGGAGCAGGCACGACAGGAGTCCGCGAACACCTCGACCCGGACGCGTTCCGCATTGGCGCACCGGAAGGCTTCGGGCCTCTGGCCGGGTGGGCGTCCTCCGTACGGCTTCCGCATCGCGACGCGGTCCCTGAAGCCCGGCAACGACCCGGCGTCGTTCGTGGAGACAGACGAGGTGGAGCCCGGACGGCTCGTGGTAGACCCGGAGACCGGGCCTGTCCTCCGCGATGCTGTGGGGCGCATCATCTCGGGTGCGAGCCTCTACGAGGTGACGAAGTGGCTCGTGGAGTCCGGCGCGACCACCGCACGTGGCGGGACGTGGCGGACACAGACGCTCTCAACGCTCCTTCGGTCTCCGGCGCTCGTGGGCTGGTTGCCCGCGAAGAAGGGTGCGACGGAGCCTGCACGTGACCCCGAGACCCGGGAGCCCGTCGTCTGTGGGGAGGCCCTGTTGACGCTGGCGGAGCGTCGCCGGCTCCTCCGGGCTCTGGAGGCGAGGAGCGCGGCCCCGCGTCGAGGGAAGGGGCGGGGGGCCGGCCGCAAGCCGCGCTCGCTCCTGACCGGCGTGGTCCGGTGCGGAGCGTGCGGGTCCGCGATGACGGGAGGCGGCACGCCTCCGAACGAACGGTACGCCTGCGCCTTGCGTGCCACGGGCGGGGATTGCCCGGGGAACACCGTCACTCAGCGCGGGGCGGACGACCACGTGACTCAGCGCGTCCTCTCGCGATGGGCGGCGATGGAGCCGGACGACCCGGTCCTGCTCGATGTCGCTGGCATCTTGCTCGGCCGTCCCGTTGTGGACCCGCTCGGAACGGCCGAGCGCGATGCGCTGGAGGCTGAGTTGGCAGAGCACCAAGCGCGACTCGATGACCTCGCTGCCCTCCGCCTGGACCCGGAGTTCCGCGGCGCAGAGGGCGCCGAGCGGTACGCGAGGTTGCGTGACCCGCTCCTCGACGCCATCGAGCGCACCGCTTCGGCACTCCGGGAGGCGAGGGCGAACGAGCCGGACCTGGGCGCCCTCCTCGACCCCGCGGAGCTTCGCGAAGGCTGGGACTCCCTGAACATCGACGCTCGGCGTGCTGCTCTCGCCGCGAGCATCGACCGCGTGGAGGTGCGGAAGGCCGAGAAGACGGGGCAGCGGTGGGACCCCGAACGCCGGCTCCACATCGTGTGGAGCGAGGCGTCCGCCCCCGAGGAGGTGGCGTCATGACTGACCGTGCGCAGCCCGCGGAGCTGGCCTTCGCCCCGCCGGCCTACGCCTCTCCGGCGCTGGACAGCCCTGGCCGGGTGGCGACCGTCCGCCTGGAACGGGCGGTGGGCTTCCTGGTCCGCGGTGGCGACGGGCTCGCGTGGTGGGGCCTGTACCGGGCGGATGACGAGACCGAGGAGGCCATCGTCCGCGGCATCGTCCGCGACACGCTGCGGACCTGCGCCGCGCGTGGCGACGACCAGGACGCGGCGTGGGATTCCGTCCTCCGCCTGGTGCTCCACGACCCGCCGGCCACGGTGGCGCGGCTGAACACGGTGGCGGCGCTGCTGCGCTGACCGGGACTTCCCGGGCGACCGTCCGGGGACACGCGGTCTCGGAGCTGCTGAACCGGCCCGAGACCAGGACACCGAGAGGAACCCTCGATGACCACGAGCAAGGCTTCTACCGCCGCGGTGCCGTTGACCGCGATGCACTACACGGTCCGCGCTGGCGTGAACGACGCCACGGCGCTGCCCGCGCCTGAGGACGTCTTCGAGACGCTGGAGGACGCGGAGGACGTCGCGGACGGCCTCCTGCGCCGCTGGCGCTTCGAGGACGCGACCGGACGTCCTGGCGCGCTGGCCGTCGTCGCGCACCTGTCCGACGGGAGCCGCCGGCTCGCCGTCACCGTGGACTGACGTCCACGAGGCACCATCGTCCCGGACGCCCGTTCGGAACGGAGTGGCCTCGGCGCCGCTGAACCGACGCCGAGGCCGGGACCACCGAGAGGAACCCTCGATGACCCAGCACGACGCTACTACCGCCGCGCCGCTCTCCTGGGTGGACGCGACCTTCCTGGAGTTGTTCGCCGCCGTCCCGGGCCTGCTCGATGACGTCGCGACCGGCGAGGAGGTGCTCCGCGCTCTCCGCGAGGCTGACGCCCTGGTGACCGCCCTGGAGGTGGCTGACGCCTGACCTCGCGCTCGGCGTTCGAATGGCCCCCGGCGTCCTGCGTCGGGGGCTTCGTCGTGCGGCTTCCTGCCGCTTACGCGCCGACGTCCGGCGTAGGCGGTGTCGAAGTGACGCAAGTGACGCTCTCTCTATTACTTGTATGGAGGTGGTGTGTATGGCGATTTC
Source organism: Nitriliruptor alkaliphilus DSM 45188 (assembly GCF_000969705.1). GTDB lineage: Bacteria > Actinomycetota > Nitriliruptoria > Nitriliruptorales > Nitriliruptoraceae > Nitriliruptor > Nitriliruptor alkaliphilus. The sequence goes on along the minus strand of NZ_KQ033901.1, from coordinate 2,797,953 downwards.
CCCCTTCCCCCGCTCGTTGACTGGTTCCACGCGGGGTGTGCATCTGGTGGCTCCTTGAGCCCATCTGTGACTCCCCGGCAAGGGGGAAGTCCAGGCGATCGTTTGCCCCCGCTTCATGCCGCACGCCCGTCGCGCGCAGCTCCGAGCGCGTGTGGGTAGCCAGGTCAACGTTAGAGGTGGGAACGGAGCCGCCCGTCGCGAGCTGCTCCGCCCCCGGCCGGCGTCGCTTGTGGTGGGCGGTGCCGGCCGCCCCCACCACAACACACCACGAGGAGCACGCCGCGATGACCTCCCCCTCGCTTGCTGAACGTCTGTACGCCCAGGAGGTCCGCCTCTGGGACCGGGCGCCCTCGCCCTCCGGCGTCTCCCGCTCGGCGCCCTTCGACCTCCTCGCGGTCCTGCGTACCGACGCCCGGGGGCTCTCCGACGTGAACCTCGCCCGCTTCCTGCTGGCCTCCGGGGTGCTCGCCGGTCGGCTGCGTTGGCATCCCGGCGCCGACGTCTGGGAGCGCTCGGTCGGCGGCAGCGACTGGCGCCGCATCGACGGCCGTCAGGCGGAGTGGACGCTGGCGGACCTGGCCGATGCCGCCTGCGCTGCGGTCAAGGTCGGCCCCGGTGACGCGCCCCGCCTGGCAGAGACGCTGAACGCCTTCCAGTCCTCGCGCCGGCTCCGCTCGGTCCTGCGTGTCCTGTCCGGTGTGGACGAGGTTCGCGTCCCGGACGCCGCCGCTTCTACGGGGAGCGCCGCGGAGACCTTCCTCGCTTCCCTGGACGCTGGAGGCTGGACGCTGCGGGGCGCGCTGCACGCCGCCTACACCGAGACAACGACTGACCCTCTCGCCCGGCCGGCGTTCTACCGGCTGGCCCGCGAGGTCCTCGGGCGCGACGTGAAGCGCCGCGGGGAGTGGGGCTGGCCCGTGACGCTCCCGAACTCCTGACCTCGCCTCGGCGCCTTGACGGGCGCCGGAGCCCTCGGGCGGCTCTGCCGTCTGACCCCTTCTCGGCGCCGTCTGGGCGCCGTCGGCGGCCTCGTGCCGTCCTGCCGCTGCGGTCTGCCCGGCCGCCCTGCCCCTGGAGAACCGATGACCACGCACGACGAGAACCCGCTCCTGGCGAGCCTGCTGACTCGCACCCTCCCCGCGCCCTCGCTGCTGACCCCCGAGGCGCTGAAGGTCCGCGCGGTGGTCGCCGCGAACAAGTCCTACGCGGCTGCTGCCGACCGCTTCACCGAGGCGCTGGACGCGGCCGAGGACTGGCCCGCTTGGGCCTACACCGAGGCGGACTACACCCGCCGGGTGGAGGCCGCGGTGGCTGCCGGCGAGCCGGTGACCGAACCCGAACCGAACCGAACCGAACACCTGGCACGGGGACGGCACCTGGCGAAGGTCGCGGAGCGTCTCTTCCGCGAGCTGGAGCCGGCCGCCGCAGCGGTGGACGAAGCCGTCCTGGCGAACCGGGAGACCATCCGGGCCGCGGTGGCCGAGCGGTACGCGGCGGAGGTCCAGGCTGCCGCGGACGCCTTCGAGGCCGCCCGCGTGGCCCGCTCCCGGGCGCTTGGGACCCTGACGTCCCTGCGTGCCCTGGATGCGGCCGGGGTCTACGCCCTGGCGGGACCGTCCCCGTCCTTCGAGACGAAGAACGCCGCTGACGGGGTGGTGTCCCGGCTGGACGCGCCCGTTCACGAGGTCCACTTCTCCGGCGCCGCGAAGCCCAACCGGGCGAGCGACCTGTGGGCCGCGACCGCGGAGACGGTCCGCCTCCTGGACACCTACCGCACCCTCTGCGCTGAGGTGGACCCGGCCCAGGACCCCGTCGTCCTCGCGACCATCCGAGAGGCGCGCGACCGCGACGCGAAGACCGCCACCCTGTACGCCGAGGCCGACGCACGTCGCGCCGCCAGCCTCACCGAACGCAACGCTGAGGTCGCCACGCGCTGACCTCACACCGCTCTACGCGGCCCGCTGCCCGGGCCGCTGAACTCCCTCGGACCGGGTCGGACCGAGGTCCGCGGGCTCCCACGCGGCCGGGTCTTCGAGCCCGGAAGATTGCTCAGGAGACGCTCGCGAAACATCGCGAGCCTGACCGGCGAGGACGGGGAGCCTCGCCGGCTTCAGCTTCCGTCCGGCGCTTCGGCCCGGACGGGCCGGAGAGGAACGCGGGCATCCGCGCGCGAGCCGTGCCCTCGCACGCGGCCTGTCTCCTCTCCGGCGTTACGCGGCGCCTCGTGGCGCCCGGCGGCCGGCGGTGCTGCGGCTCCCTCTCGGGCAGGAGAGGTCTGAGCGCACCCGTCCCGGCCGCCCGCCTTCCTCGCTGCTCGCGCTGCCAGGACGCGCTCGGCGAGGTCACCCGCGCCCTCCCTCACGGGCCTCCTGACCGTGGGGGTGCGGCGCTCCCCGCTGACCCATACGCCCCGAACTGAACCGCGGGGGGCTGCGCGACGGGCTAGGGGGTCCTGCGTGGCCCCATAGGGGGGTCCTTCGCCTCCCCCTGTCGACCTACAGGCCGTCCCCGTGCGCCCGCGTACCTCGCCCTCCTGGCAGGGCTCGACCCGCCGCGACCGCCTTCCGGCTGACTGGAAGGCCCGACGCCTGCGGGTCCTGGTGCGTGATGGGTGGCGGTGCCAGTGGCCGGGGTGCGGGTCCTCCGCGACCGACGTGGACCACGTCGAAGCCGGGGACGACCACCGCGAGACGAACCTTCAGTCCCTCTGTCGCGCTCATCATCTAGCGAAGACGGCGCGTGAAGGCGTTGAAGCTCGAAGACAACGCGCCCGCCGACGGCCCCACGGGGAGCCTCACCCTGGGCTGGTCCCTGGGGCTGGTCGCTGAGGGGTGGGGAGGGCCTCCCCCCTCCCCCCTCCCCGGGGCGTCGGTTGGCATAGCACACGCCCCTGTGTACGGGCATAGGGGGTTCGGGACCGGCAACACCTACGCCGTCAGGAACGTCACGCTCAGGGCGTCCCGGTCTGGTCGCCGCTGGAGGTGCGTGGCTGCCACCTCCTTCATTGTCATGACGCGACCGAGAAGGACGTGCGTGGCCCACGGGTGGACACCCGGAGCTTGCGCTCCAATCACCTCGACGCCCGCATCCCGCAGGCCATCGAGGAAGGCCGCCACGTTGGATGCATCGCCCTTGATTTCGACCGGCACACCGCGCGCAGCCTTCTCTCTTGATTGCGCCCGTATCGCTCGGCGCTCGACCGGTCCTAGCCCTGAACTCCGTCCGGTACTCCTGGGTGGTGGGAGTGGCCGCCCCGGCCGAAAGGGTCGACTAGGAGGCTCCCCGCTCACGAGGCCTCCCGCCAGCTCGCCGTCAACGACGTGTACCCCTGAGCTTCTATGAAGCCGTAGAGCTGAGAGAGGGAGTCCTCTGGGGTTCGGGCGTAGACGGTGACCCAGGTCCCACGTTCCGCGACGTAGGGCAACTCCTTCCCGAAGTGCGGATGGTCCTCGAAAAGCACCCGCTTCACGGCGCGTGGCTTTCGGTACTGAACGTCGACCGCCCCGAGGTCCACCTGGACCACGAAGACCGACTTGTAGCGGGGAACCCTCACGGCCAGGTCCAACGTGCGGACCCGAGCCTCGACTCCGTGGTCTTCGAGGATGCGGACGTGCTGCTCCGCGGGTGCTCGGTCGCGGTAGATGACTAGGTCGGAGCCATCGTCCGCTTCCACTTCGTAGGCGACCTGGGGCTTCTGCGAGTTCTTGACCATCGGAGGGACCTCCATACCGACGGGGCGAGGTTCCGGGCTCTTCAGAACTTGTACCTCCCACCTGCGACACATCCGCGCAACCGCGCACACCACCTGTGGACGACGCTCCCTACCGCTCGCCTTGGAGATTGCCGCTGTGCGCCTTCGCTCCATGCCCCCGCTCAGCTCCGACCAGGAGCGCACCCTCGTCCCGCGAGCGCAGGACGGGGACCAGGCCGCCGTTACCCGGCTCCTGTGCTCGCAACTCCCGTGGCTTCGCCGTGAAGCCCACCGCCGCGTGAGGCTCGCGCCCCGGACCTCGTGGGAGGACCTCGCCTCGGTCGGCGCCATCGCCTTCCTGGAGGCCCTGGAGACCTTCGACCTGGACCGTGGCGTCCGTCTCTACACCCACGCCCGCCGTCCGGTGGAGGCCGCGATGGCGGCCGAGGTCGCGGCTTGGTCCGGCCCGATGCCGGTCCCTGACACCACCTTCCGGAAGGTGGCCGCGGGGCTCCGCAACTCCGGGGACACCGAAGAGGCCGGTGCATCCGTGTGCCGTTCCCGGACCGGGATGGACCCCGAGACCTTCCACGCCGTCCGCGCCGTCAAGCGCTGGGCCGCGAACGAAGCCGTGACGTCCGTAGCCGGTGGTCCGGACCGGCTCGCTCGTTCTGTCCCGGTGACGTACCGGCCGGGGCGCACGTTCCCGGACCCGGTCGTTCGCCTTCTGCTGGACCTGGCGCTCCAGGCGCTTGCTCCGCGTGCTCGCCGCGTGCTGGACCTGACGGTGATGGCCGAGCCCGGCTCCCGGCTGACCGACGTTCAGGCAGGCAGTGTCCTCGGCATCTCCCGGCACACGGTCATGCGCGAGCGGGGGGAGGCGCTCGCTGTTCTCCGCGAGCTGCTCGGAGAGGACTTCCACGCCTACGTCTACCCGCCGCGACGCCGACAACCGAAGCCACGTCCAACAGAGGCGGTGGCCGCCTGACGCGCCCCGGAGGGGCTCCCGTACCACGCGGAGCCTTCTTCGGGGCGCTACTTGCGTTCGGCGGCCGGACCGTCTGCGGTGGTTGGGCGCGTCACCCCCATGCGGCAGACTCCGCGCCATGCTGCCTCCCACGCCATCCGTCGACACCGCTGCGCTCCGGAAGGCTCGGGGTGCGTTCTTCACGCCGGAGCCCCTGGCCCGATACCTAACGGACTGGGCGGTCCGCGAGCCCGCCGACCGCATTCTGGAGCCGTCGTGCGGTGAGGCCGCCTTCCTCCTCGCGGCCGTCGATCGACTTCGAGCCCTTCGCGACGTGGCGGGCTCAGAGGTGACTCCGCACCTCGACGGCGTCGAGTTGCACGAGGCATCCGCGGAGGCAGCTCGGCGGCTTCTCCAGGACGCGGGTGTCGATGCAACGGTCAGCGCGGGAGACTTCTTCACCTTCGAACCGACCGGCGACTACGACGCTGTGGTCGGCAATCCGCCATACGTGCGCTACCAGGAGTTCACGGGCCTCTCGCGGAGCCGGTCGAGGGAGGTCGCGCTGCGTGCCGGTGTGCCGCTGACCAACCTGGCGTCGTCTTGGGCAGCCTTCACGGTGCACTCGGCGCTCTTCCTACGCCGTGGCGGTCGGCTCGCTCTCGTCCTTCCGGCTGAGCTGCTGGCCGTCAACTACGCCGCCGAGGTCCGCCGCTTCCTCCTGAACCGCTTCCGCAGCGTGGACCTCATGTTCTTCCATGAGCGCGTCTTTCCAGCCGCTCAGGAAGAGGTCGTCCTGCTGATGGCCGACGGCTACGGCGAGGGACCCACCGACCACTTCAACGCATTCCAGGCGTGCAACGCCGACGACCTATCTTCCGCGACCGTGGCGCGTCGCTGGACGCCCGCGAGCCCAGAGGACAAGTGGACGCCCTCACTGTTGCCCACCCGCGCCCTACGCACCTACGGCCGCCTCGCCGGCTCGGAGCACTTCACCGACCTGGAAACGTGGGGTGACACCACGCTCGGCATGGTCACCGGTTCCAACCGGTACTTCGCCCTATCGCCGCAACGGGTGGGTGAGCTAGGTCTTCTCGCGCATGACCTCCTTCCGTTGTCGCCGCCCGGCTCTCGACACCTGCGGAAGCTGACGCTCTCCACCGAGGGCCTCACTCGCCTGGGGGACGCTGGCGCGGCGACGTGGCTGTTCCGACCTGACGGCTCACCTTCGAGGCCGGCGCGCGACTACATCGCGGCCGGGGAGCAGACCGGCGTCCATCATGCGTACAAGTGCCGGGTCCGAACCCCGTGGTGGCGCGTGCCCCTACAACGACCGGCGGACCTACTTCTCACGTACATGAACGCGGACACGCCCCGGCTCTGTACGAACCGGGCACGGGTCCATCACCTCAACTCAGTCCACGGCGTCTACTTGAAGGCGGACCTACGTAGGCTCGGCATGGACCTGCTCCCGCTAGCGGCGCTGAACTCGTTGACGCTCGTAGGTGCCGAGACGGTGGGACGTGCCTACGGTGGCGGGATGCTCAAGCTTGAGCCGCGCGAGGCAGACAGGCTCCCCGTCCCTGCCCCTCACGTCCTTGAGTCGGCCCGCCGTGACCTCGCCGCGCTGCGCCCTCGCGTCCTACGACGGCTTGAAGCCGGCGACCTGGGTGCGGCCGTCGACCTCGTGGACCGAACCCTCCTAGTCGACCATCTCGGCGTCAGCGTCCGCGCCGTCAGGGGCCTTCAAGACGCCTACGCAGAGCTGTCGGGCCGGCGGCTCGCTCGCGGAGGGAAGCCTCGTGGCTCGTAGCCCAGACAAGATGAGTGAACTTGAGCCCGCACTAGAGGGCTACGTGTTGGCGGACCCGTGGCTCCACGCACGAGACGAAACCCCGACCTATGGCCCGGACTACGAACTGCTCTCCAAGCTGCTCACTCTGCCCACGAAGGCCGGGGCCGTAAGCGAGAGCGGGGCCTTCGCGAAAGCCACCGACCTGTGGCTGAGCATGGAGCTCCGCCGAGCCGGCTTCACAGACGAGGAGGTCTGGCCGCGGCCAGCCATGCCCCGGGTCCTCCCCGCGGACGTTGCGAAGCTCGTAGCCAAGTTGCCGAAGAACCCGCCGGGTTACCGCGGACTCCGCGACGAGGTCACGCGCCGCGTTGTCGACCTGGCCGACATCACGCCGGCGGACGCTCGCATCCTCGGACGGGCATACGACAAACAGGTGGACGTTTGTATCTCCCGCTGGAAGACGGGACCTGAGCTGCTCGTCAGCACCAAGACCCAGGTCTCCTCCTTCGGCAAGAACCTTCCGAACCGCTTCGAGGAGGCGCTAGGCGACGCAGCCAACCTGCGGGAGCGCCACCCGCTAGCTGCCACGGGCTATCTCTTCGTGCAACGCTCGACCATCCTCGACGACGAGCCCGATGCGTTCGAGCGAACCAAAGACATGGTCCGCAAGCTCCAGGAGACGACAGAGACGCGGGGCTACACCGCTACGGCCCTAGTCCTAGTGGCGTGGGACCACACGGCCGCCGACCCGGTCGTCACCATCGACAACGACCCGGTCCCGACAGACCTACAGGCTGGTCCCTTTCTGCGCCGCCTCATCGAGCAGGTCCTCACCGTCACCCCGGTCACGTATCACACGCGTGTGCGCGAGCGATACGAGCGCCGCGAGCTGGACGTTCCGGACGAGACTGATGAGCAGGCGTCCGACGAGGAGACCGACACGCCAACACTGGACCAGTTCCTGACCGATGACGCCGGCCCAACGGAACCCTTGGCCGCAGAGTCGCCACCACCGACGAGCTTCGAGCGTTAGCCTCGCGGCGCTCCGATGGTCGCCGAGGTCATTCCTCGTCGCGGCCGAGCCGCCCCAGACGACGCCTTCGACGGGTAGAGGCGCGGCGCGTCACCACTTCGTATCGTCTAGCGCACGAAGGTGCGGGTGAAGTAGGTCCGGGGCACGGGAGTTGCTCGCTCGGGTGGGGTGGCCGCCGAGGGTACGCGAGCCGCGCCGCCCGCCCACGCGCCGCGGCGGGTCAGCGGTCGGCGTCGGCGCCCGAGGCGGTCGTGTAGCGGCGGCGGTCCTGGTGGTGCTCGACGAAGTCGTCGTCGACGTGGGTGCCGCGGCCGGTGGCCACGAACGTGAACGCGATGGCACCGACGAGGCCGGCCGAGATCGCCGCGCCCTGTCCGCCGTCCTCGGGCAGCAGGAGGAGCGCCAGAACGGCCGCCAGGAGCCCGCCGTACCCGATCCGGGCACGGGTCTTGTTGCGCCCGATGAAGAGGTAACAGGAGACGGCCACCAGCGGGACACCGAGGATGAGCCAGGTCTGCAGCAGGTTCACGAGGGCGCTCCGCGGGCGACGGCCGGTGGAAGGGCGAGGCTAGCGGCCGGGGGCCGGCGACCCCGAGCCCGCAGCTCCGGCACGTCCCTCCAAACGGGGACATCCCCGTCCGAAGGGACACGTCTGCACCTGGAAGGCCCTCGTCCGCCGGTATTGACTCGGGCCACGTCCACCGTCCAAGACGGGTGCGGTTGACCGGGCGTCGGGGCACGCGAGCGGCGCGCGAGACGGGCAACGAGGCAGCGGAGGCCAGCATCCAGGACCGTCGACGGTGGGGCCGCATCCCCACGGTGGTGGCGTTGGTCGCCATGGTGTGCACCGTCGTGGGTGGGAGCTCGATCGCCAGCGCCCAGGACCGGGCCACCGAGCGCGACGCCGCCCGCACCGAGGTCGTCCGCGGCGGCGAGATCTTCCAGGCCGCCTGCGCCGCCTGCCACGGCGGCCGCCTCGAGGGTGGCCCCGGCCCGGGGGTCATCGACGGCCCGGAGATGACCGAGACCGACATCGCCTACATCGACCTGACGATGCGGACCGGTCGGATGCCGATCGTGGCGCGTGAGGTCGGCATCTACGTCGACCAACTCACCGACGAGCAGCGTGAAGCGGTCATCGCCTACCTGCTCGCTGAGTTCGACCTGCCGGGCCAGATCCCCACCGTGGGCGAGGGCGACGCCGGACGCGGCCAGGAGCTGTACGTCCGCAACTGTGCCGCCTGCCACGGCGCCGCCGGCGACGGCGGCATCGCCGGTGGCGGCAACATCGCGTTCCCGCTGACCGGCCTCGACGGGGTCGCCATCAAGGAGGGCACCCGCGTCGGGCCGTTCACGATGCCGGCGTTCGACGCCGCCATCCTCGACGACGACCAGGTCGACGACATCGTCGCCTACCTCGACCTCGCGTCGGGGGTGGAGCGCAGCTTCGTCGGCGTCGCCGAGATCGACCAGGTCGGTGAGGCGCTGTTCGCCGTCGGGCTCGCGCTGCTGGCCGGCCTCGCGGTCTGGGTCGTGGCGCGCGCCCGCCGCTGGAGTCCCTCGGAACCCGAGGGCTTCGCCCGGACCGAACCCTTCGAGCCCCGCTGATGGCCGGCACCGAACACCCCGACCCCGGGGGTCCCCGCCCGGACCCGACCGACCGCGTGCCCGGTCGGCGGCCGACCGAACCGACCGGCCCGGGAGAACACACCTTCCGCCGGAACTGGTTCCGCGGCTGGGTGGCCGCTGGCCTCGCCGCGCTGCTCGCCTTCATCGTCCTGTGGATCCTCGACGCGGACACCACCGTCCTCGGGCTGGTCGGCACCGCGTCCGGCCTGGCCGCCACGATCGCGATGCACCACCTGGTGGTGACCGGTGACCGGGGCGAGCGCACGATCGCGCGGCCCGCCCCGGTCGACGAGCTGGCGCCGCTGCGCTCACGACGACGCCTGCTCGGTGGTGCGGTGGGCGGCGCCGCGGTCCTCGGGCTCGGTGGCCTCGGCGCGCTGCTGCGCTTCGGTCCGCGGACACCGGAGAGCTCCGACTGGAGCGCGGGCGCGCGGCTCGCCACCCTCGAGGGCACCCCGGTCCGGCCGCAGGACCTGCCGCTCGGCAGCGTGGTCACCGTGTGGCCCGAGGGCGCCGTCGGGCGCGAACTGTCGGCCGTGATGCTCATCCGCCTGCGTCAGGTGCCCGAGCCACCGACCGTCCTCGACGGGGTCGTCGACGACACCCTCATCGCCTACTCGCGCCTGTGCAGCCACGCCGGGTGCGCGGTCGCGCTGTACCGCGACCGCGACCAGGCGCTGTTCTGCCCCTGCCACCAGGCGACGTTCGACGCCCGGCGTGGCGCGCAGCCGGTGTCGGGCCCCGCCTCCCACCCGCTGCCACAGCTGCCGCTCGGGATCGACGACGACGGGTACGTCATCGCCACCGGCGACCTGACCGCGCCGCCCGGTGCCGTCGGAGGGACGGTCTGATGCTGCCCTCCCCCGTCGCCCGTCTGACCGAGAAGCTCGACGCGACCATCGGGCGTGATGCCGAGCGCCCCTCCCTGTGGCCCGTCGGGTTCGGCGCGCTGATCAGCCACGCCGCCATCGTCGCGTTCCTCGTGCTCACCGTCACCGGCCTGGTGCTCACGACCGCCTACCGGCCCTCGACCGAGCTGGTGACCTACACCGGCGCCTCCGAGCTGTACGACGGGCGCGAACTGCCGGCCGCGTTCGCGTCCGTCCTGCGCATCAGCGAGGACCTGCCCGGCGGGCTGCTGCTGCGCCGTCTACACGTCGCCGCCTCGCACGTCTTCCTCATCGCCATCGTCGCCCACCTCTTCCGCGTCCTGGCGACCGGCGCGTTCCGCCGTCCGCGGATGGGCAACCACCTCGTCGGCGTCGGCCTGCTGCTGATCGCGCTCGGGTTCACCTACACCGGCGAGCTGATGCCGTTCTCGCTGGTGGCGGCCTCGAGCCTGCGCATCCTCGAGGCGGTCCTCGGCTCCATCCCCTTCCTCGGCGAGCCGCTCGCCCAGCTGGTGACCGGCGGTGAGCTGCCGAGCGACCGCATCCTGATCGGCGCCTGGTGGCTGCACATCGTGCTGCTACCCGGCGCCTTCACCGGCCTGCTCGCCTGGCACCTGTGGCTGGTGCATCGGCGCACCCCCGCGCTCGAACGGCGTCCCGACGTGGACGTGGACCGCCTGGGGGTCGGGCGGCCGCTGTGGCCGGACGCGGTGGCCCGGTTCGCGCTGCTGACCACCGCGCTGACCACCCTCCTCGTGGCCTCGTCGGTCGCCGTCCCGTGGGCCGACATCGAGCTCGAGGGGCCGTTCATGGCGGCCGAGGCGACCAACTCGGTCCACCCGGCCTGGGCGATGTTCTTCACCACCGGGTCCCTGCGGGTCATCCCCGCGATCGACGTGGTCTTCCTCGGCATGCGCATCACCAACGTCCTCGTGGCGGCCGCGGTCATCCCCGGCATCCTCATCGGGATGGTCGCGCTGTACCCGTTCATCGAGCGGCGGCTGCTGCGTGACGACGCCGAGCACCACGCCCTCGACCACCCGCTGGACGTGCCGATGCGCGCCGGCGTGATGACCTTCATGACGTCCGTGGCGGTGATCCTGACCGCCAGCGCCGGCGTCGACGTGCTGTCGTCGTGGACCCGGATCCCCGTCGAGAGCGTGGTGTGGGCGTTCCGTGCCGGCCTGCTCGTCCTGCCGATCCTGCTGACCATCGCTGCCGTCACCGCCTCACGCCGGCGGGTCGAGCGGTTCCGCACCCGAGCGGAGGCTGCCTCGTGAACCACCCCCGCTCCCCCTCCACGCTGCGTTCCGTCGCGCTGCTGCTCCCCCTGCTGCTGGTCGCCGCGTGCGGCGAGGTGCCCGGCGTCCGCGACTCGACCACCGACACGGTCACCCCGCAGGCCGAGGCCATCGACGGCCTGTTCTGGTTCAGCGTCATCCTCGGCACGGTGATCTGGCTGATCGTGATGGGGCTGCTCGCGGTCCCGATCTGGCGGTCGTGGCAGCGGCGCAAGCGCAGCGAGGCCGCCGAGCAGGTGTACGCGCCGACGGAGCGTGGACCCATCCGCTACGACGTACCGGCCTCGGAGGTCGACGGGCCCATCGCGGTCGCCGACCCCGATCACATCGCCGAGGCGGAGGCCGACCACCGGGTCCGCAGCCGGCTGATCTGGTGGGGCGGCATGATCCTGCCCGCGATCGTCCTGATCGTGCTGCTGGTCTACTCGGCGATCGTCGGCAACGCGGTCGCGCACGTCGAGGAGGACGGCCAGCTCGAGGTCGACGTCATCGGCCACATGTTCTGGTGGGAGGTGTACTACCCGGACGAGGACATCATCACCGCCAACGAGATCGTCGTGCCGGTGAACACCCCGATCCGGTTCAACCTCACCACCGAGGACGTGATCCACAGCTTCTGGATCCCGCGCCTGCACGGGAAGATGGACATGATCCCGGGGCGCACCAACATCTTCACCTTCGAGGCGAACCAGACCGGCAGCTTCCGCGGCAACTGCGCCGAGTTCTGCGGTATCGCGCACGCCCAGATGGTCGCCTACGTCCACGTGGTCGAGCAGGACGAGTACGACGCGTGGGTGGCCGGCCAGCAGGAGCCGGGCCAGAGCGTCTCGGCGGCCGGTGAGGAGGTCTTCCTCGGGGCCGGGTGCGCCGCCTGCCACGCCGTCGACGGCACCTCGGTCGCCCGGGTCGGGCCTGACCTCACCCACCTCGCCTCCCGCCAGATGCTGGCCGGTGGGATCGTCCCGAACACGCGCGACAACCTCGCCACCTTGATCGTCGAACCGCAGACCCTCAAGCCTGGGATCCCGATGCCCGCCACGCGCCTGACCGACACCGAGCTCGAGGACCTCCTCGACTACCTGGAGGGGCTCGAGTGAGCGGCGCCGTAGGCCCCCAGTGGGTTGTTCAGGGGCAGCAGGCGGTCTCGGAGGTGCGGACATGACGACGACGGCGCCGCCGCCTCCCTCGTCACGGCCGGGTGAGCCGGACATCGAGCTGCTGAACCGCGTGTGGGGATCCAAGCCCGGGCTGATCGGCTGGATCGGTCAGTGCAACCACAAGGCGGTCGGCCGGCGGTTCATCTTCACCAGCTTCTTCTTCCTGATGCTCGGTGGCCTGCTCGCGATGCTGATGCGCCTGCAGCTGATCGGGCCCGACAACGACGTGATGGGGCCGGACGGGTTCAACCAGCTGTTCACCATGCACGGGACCATCATGATGTTCCTGTTCGTGGTGCCCATGCTGGAGGGCTTCACGATCTACCTCGCGCCGTTGCAGCTCGGGGCGCGCGACATGCCGATGCCGCGGCTGAACGCCTTCGGGTACTGGGGCTTCCTGCTCGGCGGGATCTTCCTGCTGTCCAGCTTCGTGGTCGGCGCGGTCCCCGACAGCGGGTGGTTCGCCTACGTCCCGCTGACGCGCGACGAGTTCTCCCCCGGGCTGAACCTCGACTTCTGGCTGCTCGGGGTCACCATGCTCGAGATCTCGGGCATCGCGGCGTCCATCGAGGTGGTCGTCCTGGTGATCAAGTTCCGGGCCGCCGGGATGGCGATCAGCCGCATGCCGGTGTTCGTGTGGTCGTCGCTGATCGTCGCGATCATGATCCTGTTCGCGTTCCCGCCCCTGGTCGCCGGCACGATCCTGCTCGAACTGGACCGCAAGATGGGCACGGTCTTCTACGACGCGGCTGCGGGCGGCGATCCGCTGCTGTGGCAGCACCTGTTCTGGTGGTTCGGCCACCCCGAGGTCTACATCCAGCTCATCCCGGCGGTGGGGATGGCGGCCGCGATCATCACCGTGATGGCACGGCGTCGCCTGGCGGGCCGCACCCTCTACATCGGGGCGACGATCGCGATCGGGATCCTGTCGTTCGGGCTGTGGGTCCACCACATGTACACCACCGGCATCCCGATCCTGGCGACCTCGCTGTTCACCGCAGCGAGCTTCATGATCGCCATCCCGTCCGGCGTCATCGTCATGTGCTTCATCGGCACGATGTGGTGGGGCCGGATCGTCTGGTCGACCCCGATGCTGTACGTCGCCGGGTTCGTGTTCGTGTTCGTCGCGGGCGGCATCACCGGTGTGATGGTCGCGATGGTGCCCTTCGACTGGCAGGCCCACGACACCTACTTCGTGGTCGCTCACTTCCACTACGTGCTGGTCGGCGGTTCGCTGTTCCCGATCCTGGCCGGCCTGCACTTCTGGATGCCGAAGCTGACCGGCCGGATGATGGGCGAGGGGCTCGGCAAGGCGGCCTTCGTCCTCAACTTCATCGGCTTCAACGTCGCGTTCATGCCCCAGCACTGGCTCGGCCTCTTCGGGATGCCGCGCCGCATCTGGACCTACGAGGAGGGGCTCGGCTGGGACGGGCTGAACCTGATCTCCTCCCTCGGCTCGTTCGTCATGGGCATCGGGATGTTGCTGTTCGCCATCAACATCATCAAGGCCAACTGGCCCGGGGGGACGCCGGCACCGGACGACCCCTGGGGTGGTGACACCCTCGAGTGGGCGACCGCCTCCCCGGCTCCCAACTACAACTTCGTGGGCACCATGCAGGTCGCCTCGCCCGAGCCGCTGTGGGACACCGAGTCGGTCCTCGGCCACGAGCACGTGACCGGCGACGGGAGGGTGCGGACCGACCCACCGCACGAGAAGCCCGAGTGGCAGGAGCGCCTCGACCACCCGGTCGAGCGCCTGCGCGAGACCATCGCGACCTCCGGCCTCGACGCCGAGCCGGATCACATCGTGACCCTGCCGGGCCACTCGTTGTGGCCGCTGTGGTGCGCGGTCGCGATCGCGATCGCCCTCGTCGGGGTCCTGGTCGACTCGTTCGCGCTCGGCTTCGTCGGCCTGTTCGGCATCATCGGAGCCACGGTGACGTGGCTGTGGCCGGGGGTGGAGTAGTGCCAGCGACCCGTTCCCGTACCGCACACCCGGTCGTCGACCCGACCCGCGGGCTGACCATGGGCATGTGGGGGGCGATCCTGCTCCTCATCGTGCTCACCACGGGGCTGGTCGGCGTGGCCGCGGCCGGGCTGTACCTGCACACCGGCCAGCCCGCCTGGCCGCCGCCACCCCTGGAACGGCCGGGCTCGTGGCCCGCCGTCATCGCCGTCGCGCTGGCGATCGCCGGCAACGTCGCGGCCACCGCCGCCAACCTCCGGCTCCGCGCCGACGCACGTCCCGCCCCCTCGCTGCTGCTGCTGGTCAGCGGCGTGCTGCTGACCACCTCCGTGGTGGTCCTCGGCAGCGACATCGCCGCCACGCCGTTCCACTGGGCCGACCACGCCTACGCGTCCGTCTACGTCGTCCTCACCGCGATCGCCGCGTCGCTGGTCGGTGTCAGCGTGCTGATGGTCGCCGCGGTGCTCGTGCAACGCCTGGTCGGCGTGGTCGACAGCGGCCGGATGCTGGAGGCCGACATCACGGTGGTCTACCTGTGGTGGGCCGCGCCCGCTGCGGCGGTGCTGCTCGGTGTGGTGCACCTCCTGCCGGACCCGGGAGGTGGCCTGTGACGCTCTCGATCACCCCCACCGAGGACCACCGGACCATCCCGCGGCGGTTCGACGCCGTCCTCGGCGGGCCGGTGTGGTGGGGGGTGCACCTCGGTGGCACCTACTGGCTGGTGCCCCGCGCGTGCGCCTGGGGAACCGACCTGCCGCTGCACGCCCTGACCATCGCCATGGCGCTGCTGTGCGGACGGGCGTGGCTGTCGGGCGTCCAGGTCCTGCGCGGCGCACGCCTCGCCGACCCGGCCATCGACCGCTACGCGCAGCGTGACGTCTTCATCGGCTGGATGGGCATCCTGCTCGCGACCATCTTCGGGGGCGTCACGGTCTTCGAGGGCCTGCCCGCCTTCTTCCTCGATGCCTGCGCGATGACGCCGACGCACGGCCCGTGATCGCCACGGTGTTCGCGCACAACGCCGTCGACCTCGCGGCGCTCGCCGGGCTGGCCGGGGTGACGGCCTGGTACCTGCGGGGTGCCGCCCGCAGGAACGCGGTCGGGGTCGCCACGCCGCGCCGGACCGTCGCCTTCCTCGCCGGCGTCGGCGTCACCCTCGTCGCGGTCGCCGGCCCGATCCCCGGGTGGAGCGAGCACCTGCTGTGGGTGCACATGGTCCAGCACCTGCTGCTGACGGTGGTCGCCGCGCCCCTGTTCGCCCTGGGCTCCCCGGTGGCGACGCTGCGCTTCGGCCTGTCCCCCACCTCCCGCAGCACCGTGGCCCGTTGGTCACGGACGACGCGGCGGTGGCGCCGCGGTGTCGGTGACCCGCCGCCGCTGATGGTGGCCACGGTGGTCCACATCGTCCTGCTCTGGGTGTGGCACGCCCCGTGGCTGTACGACCTCGCCGTGCGCAACACCTTCGTCCACGCGCTCGAGCACATCGCCTTCCTCGGTAGCGCGGTGTGGGTCTGGATCGAGATCGTCGCCACGGCGCGTCGCAACCGCCGTGCGCAGGCCCTGGCCACGTTCGCCTGCTTCGCCCTGATCGTGACCGGCGGCGTGCTCGGCGCGCTGCTGACCTTCGCGAGCCGGTCGGTCTACGAGGTGTACACCGGCGCCGGCGGTCTGACCGCCCTGGAGGACCAACAGCTCGCGGGTGCGCTGATGTGGGTCCCTCCGAGCTTCGTCTACGCCGTGGTGGCGCTGCGCCGGTTCACGTCCTGGCTGCGGCGGACCGAACAGGAGCTGCGCGCCCGTGAGCAGCAGCGGCGAGCCACCACGGTCGCCCGTCCGACGGCCGACGACCCCCCACGGCCGGCCTCCCGACCCTAGGGTGGGGTCATGGGACTCCGCGAGCTCCTCCCTCTCTGGCCCGTGGCCCGCCAGCTCCTGGGCGAGGACCGGACCGCCGTCGGCGCGGCCGCCCGCTCGCCCGTCACCGAGGCGTTGACGCCACGCACCGACGAGGCCGACGAGGTCGTAGCCTCCATCTGCCCCTTCTGCGCCGTGGGCTGTGGTCAGCGGGTCTTCGTCCAGGACGGCGAGATCACCCACATCGAGGGCGATCCCGACAGCCCGATCTCGCGCGGGCGGCTGTGTCCCCGCGGGTCGTCGACCCGGGAGCTGGTCACCGGCCCCGCGCGCGAGCTGACCGTGCGCTACCGGCGCCCCGGCGGGACCGACTGGGAGGACCTCGACCTCGACACGGCGATGGACATGATCGCCGACCGGGTGATCGCCGCCCGCGACGACGGCTGGGAGGAGGCTGACGAGCACGGCTCCCCCCTCCGGCGCACGATGGGGTTCGGCAGCCTCGGCGGCGCCGCCCTCGACAACGAGGAGAACTACCTGCTCAAGAAGCTGTTCACCGCGCTCGGCGCGATCCAGATCGAGAACCAAGCGCGGATATGACACAGCTCCACGGTCCCGGGTCTCGGGACCAGCTTCGGTCGCGGTGGCGCGACCACCTACCCCCAGGACCTGGTGAACAGCGACTGCATCGTCCTGATGGGCTCGAACATGGCCGAGAACCACCCGGTCGGCTTCCAGTGGGTGGTCGAGGCCAAGGAGCGCGGCGCGAGGGTCGTGCACGTCGACCCGAGGTTCACCCGCACCAGCGCCCTGGCGGACACGTTCGTGCCGATCCGCCCGGGGACCGACATCGCCTTCCTCGGCGGGCTGATCCGCTACGTGCTCGAACACGGGGCGGAGCTGCGTGAGTACGTGGTGGCCTACACCAACGCCTCCCACATCATCGCCGAGGGGGTGCAGCTGCCCGACGACGCGGCCGGCTACTTCAGCGGCTGGGACCCGGATGCCGGCGGTTACGACGACACGACGTGGCGGTACGCGGGCGAGGGCCCGCACGTCCACGCCGCCGCCGGCGCGCGGCACAACGACGTCCCCGGTGACGACCCGTTCCGAGGTGGCGACCCCGAGCACCACGCGGAGGGTGGCGAGGCGTTCGAGGGCGGTTCGATCGGGGGCGTCGGCGACATCGAGCGTGACGAGACCCTCACCCACCCACACTGCGTCTTCCAGCTGCTCCGGCGCCACTACTCGCGGTACACCCCCGAGACCGTGGCCGACGTGTGCGGCATCCGCGAGGACCAGTTCCTGGCCGTCGCCGAGGCCCTGTGCGCCAACTCCGGTCGTGACCGCACGTCGGCGTTCGTGTACTCGGTCGGCTGGACCCAGCACACCGTCGGCGTGCAGTACATCCGTGCGGCGTCGATCCTGCAGCTGCTGCTCGGCAACATCGGCCGTCCCGGTGGCGGCATCCTGGCGCTGCGCGGCCACGCCAGCATCCAGGGATCGACCGACATCCCGACGCTCTACGACCTGCTGCCGGGCTACCTGCCGATGCCGATGGCGGGCCGGCACGACACCCTCGACGACTACGAGCGGCGCACGACCGCCGCCAAGGGGTACTGGTCCAAGGGCCGCACCTTCCTGGTCAGCCTGCTGCGCGCCTGGTACGGCGAGCACGCCCTCGCACGCGACGACTTCGGGTTCGGCTACCTGCCGCGGATCACCGGCGACCACTCGGTCTACCCGACCACGCTGGACATGTTCACCGGGAAGGTGAAGGGCTACCTGCTGTTCGGTCAGAACCCGGCGGTCGGGTCGGCGAACTCGCGGCTGCACCGGCTGGCCTACGCGTCGCTCGACTGGCTGGTGGTCCGCGACCTGACGATGATCGAGTCGGCCACGTTCTGGAAGGACGGCCCGGAGGTCGAGACCGGCGAGCTGGTGCCCGAGGACATCGGCACCGAGGTCTTCTTCCTGCCCGCCGCCGCGCACGTGGAGAAGGACGGCACGTTCACCAACACCCAGCGGCTGCTGCAGTGGCACCACGCGGCGGTCGAGCCGAAGGGTGATGCGCGCAGCGACCTGTGGTTCGCCTACCACCTCGGTCAGCGGGTCCGCAGCAAGCTGCTGGCCCGTTCGGGTGGGCAGCCAGCCGACCGCGACCTGCCGCTGCACCACCTGACGTGGGACTACCCGACCGAGGGGCCGCACGACGAGCCGTCCGCCGACGCGGTCCTGCGCGAGATCAACGGGTGGGACGCCGACGGCGAACCGCTGGCGAGCTTCAACGACCTCGCCGCCGACGGGTCGACCGCCTGCGGCTGCTGGATCTACGCCGGTGCGTACGCCGAGGGCGTCAACCGGACGGCCCGCCGGACCGCCTGGACCGAGATGGGACCGGCCGCCCAGCAGTGGGGGTGGGCGTGGCCGAACGACCGCCGGATGCTCTACAACCGCGCGTCCGCCGACCCGGCCGGCCAGCCCTGGTCCGAGCGCAAGCGGTACGTGTGGTGGGACGAGGACCAGGGACGTTGGACGGGTCTGGACACACCGGACTTCGCCCCGACGATGCGGCCGGACCACCAGCCGGACGAGGACGCGACCGGGGTCGAGGCGCTCGGAGGTCACGACCCCTTCCTGATGCAGGCCGACGGCAAGGGCTGGCTGTGGGCGCCGGCGGGACTGGTCGACGGACCGTTGCCGATGCACCACGAGCCGTTCGAGTCACCGGTCGACAACGCGCTGCACCCCGTGCGCGTGAACCCGCTCGCCGAGGACCTGCCCCACGAGCACAACCCGCACAACCCGGTCGGCGACCAGCCTGGCGCCGACGCCTACCCGTACGTGTCGACCAGCTACCGCATCGCCGAGCACCACACCGCGGGCGGCATGAGCCGGTTCGGGACCCGCCTGGCCGAGCTGGCCCGTGAGATGTTCGTCGAGGTGCACCCCGAGCTCGCTGCCGAACGGGGGCTGACCCACGGCGGGTGGGCCACCATCATCAGCTCACGGACCGCGATCGAGGCCCGGGTCCTGGTGACCGAACGGATCGCGTCCCTGATGGTCGGCGGACGAACCGTGCACCAGGTGGGGCTGCCCTACCACTGGGGTCCGAACGGCACCGCCCCCGGGGACGCGGCCAACGACCTGTACGCGATCGCGTTGGATCCCAACGTGCACATCCAGGAGGTCAAGGGCGCCACCTGCGACGTGCTCCCCGGCCGCCGGCCACGCGACGCGGGCCTCAGGCGCCTGGTCGAACGACACGCCGCGCAGCCGGACGTGGTCCGTGCCGAACGCCGAGCGAGCGAGGCGACACCGTGACGCACTCGAGCCACAGCAGCGACCTGCTCACCCACAGCGGGGGTCCGGTCAGCGGCAGCGCGGGGACCCGCTTCGGGTTCTTCACCGATACGTCGGTGTGCATCGGGTGCAAGGCCTGCGAGGTCGCCTGCA
The DNA here is from genome assembly GCF_000969705.1 of Nitriliruptor alkaliphilus DSM 45188. Lineage (GTDB taxonomy): Bacteria > Actinomycetota > Nitriliruptoria > Nitriliruptorales > Nitriliruptoraceae > Nitriliruptor > Nitriliruptor alkaliphilus. The sequence goes on along the minus strand of NZ_KQ033901.1, from coordinate 2,778,214 downwards.
AGGAGTGGAACCACGTCCCCGCGCGGGTGACGTCGGACTTCACGGGCCACTCCATGGACAACACCGGCGCGCTCGGTGCCGACACCTGGCGCCACGTGTCGTTCGTCGAGCAGCCCGCGGGGCATGTTCCCGCACCGGCGGGAGCGGTACCCGGCGCACCGTCCGGGGCGGTGGGCCTCGAGTGGTTCGGGGACGACCCGGGGCTCCCCGCGGGAGCCCACGGCAGCCACGAACAACGTGAGGTCCCGACGTTCGGTGGCGCCGAGCCGGCCGCCCCGGGCATCACCGACTTCCGGTGGCTCATGAGCTCCGACGTCTGCAAGCACTGCACGGAGGCCGCCTGTCTCGAGGTGTGCCCCACCGGCGCGATCTTCTACACCGAGTTCTCGACGGTGGTGGTCCAGGACGACGTCTGCAACGGCTGTGGGTACTGCGTGACCGCGTGCCCGTACGGCGTGATCGAACGGCGCTCCCCTGGCCAGCCGGGTGAGGGCGGCGCCTTCAAGTGCACCATGTGTTACGACCGCATGCGGGGCCAGCAGCAGCCGGCCTGTGCCCAGGCCTGTCCGACCGATTCCATCCAGTTCGGGCCGCTCGACGAGCTGCGGACGCGTGCCGCCGACCGCGCCGGCGACCTGATCGCGGCGGGTGTCCCGGGGGTGCAGCTGTACGGCGCCGACCCGGACAGCGGCGTCGGTGGCAACGGGGCGTTCTTCCTGCTGCTCGACGACCCGGAGGTCTACGGGTTGCCGCCGGATCCGGTGACCCCGACCCGCCACCTCGGGCAGATCTGGCGTGCGGCTGGAGCGGCTGCGCTGGGGGTGGCCGCGGCGGTGACGGTCGCCTTCGCCGGGGGGCGCCGGTGAGCGGGGTACCCGTCAGCGCGGCCGACAGCTCGGCCACCGGTGTGCGTGAGTTCGTCGACCGTGACGGGACCCGGGTCGGCGTCCCCACCTACCACGGCAGGCCGGTCGTCAAGGCGCCGGCGTGGACCTGGGAGGTGCCGTGGTACCTGTTCGCCGGCGGGGCCGCGGGCGCCTCGTCGGTGGTGGTCGTCGCTGCTCGGCTGACCGGTCACGAGGTCCTGGCGGACCGGGCCCGGTGGATCGCCGCCGCAGGGGTGGCGGTCAGTCCCCCGCTGCTGATCTCCGACCTCGGTCGCCCCTCCCGGTTCCTCAACATGCTGCGGGTGTTCAAGCCGACCTCGGTCATGAGCGTCGGCAGCTGGATCCTGGCCGGGTACTCGTCGGTGGCGCTCGGGGCGACGGCGCTCCGACGGCTCGACCGTGCACCCGGGATGCTGTGGATCCTGGACGGGAAGGCCGCCGCGCTCGGGGTGGGGATGACGGTCTACACCGGCGCGCTGGTCGCCGACACCTCCATCCCGGTGTGGCACGAGGCGCGGCGTCACCTGCCGCCGCTGTTCGCGGCGAGCGGCCTCGCAGCTGCGGGTGCGGCCGCGACGCTGATGACGCCTCCGGCCGAAGCCGCGCCTGCACGCCGCGCTGCGGTGCTCGGTGCCGCAGCCGAGGTCGCAATCGACACCGCGATGCGGCGCCACCTCGGCCCGATCGGCGAGGTGTACGAGCGCGAGGAGGCCGGCCGCTTCCACCGCGCCGCGAAGGCCAGCACGGTGGCGGGTGCCGCCCTGGTGGCCCTCGGTGGCGGTCGGCGCCGGCCGTTGGCGCTGGCCGGGTCGGCGCTGCTCATCGCGGGCAGCGTGTGCACCCGCTGGGCGGTCTACCGGGCGGGATTCCAGTCAGCCCGAGACCCGGTCGCCACCCTGGGACCACAGCAGGCCCGGCTCGTTCGCGGCGATCGGACCCGCGGGCGGCTCAGTGGCCGGCGGTCCGGGCGGGGTCGCGACTGACGTCGACGGCTTGGCGGGCGACCTTGCGGGCCAGGCCCTCGGGGTAGCCGCGGCGGGCGACGTGGCCGACGGTGCGGCGGTAGGCCGTCTCGGCCTCCACACCGGTGAGCCGGTCGGCCTTCGCCTTGGCGACCGCGAACGCGGCAGCTTCCTGGTCCTCGGCCTCGACCGGGGCGAGCGCCCGGTCGATGGTGTCACGGTCGAACCCGCGAGCGACGAGGTCCTTGCGCAGCCGCGTCGGCGCGTGGCCCTTGGCCCGGCGTTCCTCGACGATCGCGGCGGCCATCGCGTCGTCGTCGACGAGCCGTTCGGCGTGGGCCCGCTCGATCACGAGGTCGATCGCGGCCGGCGGGGTGTCCCGTTCGGCGAGCTTGCGGCGCAGGCGCCCGACCGACTGGGGCGCGGTCGCGGTGGACCGCCGCACGAACGCGAGGCCCTCGGCCACGTCGTCGGCCAGCGATGAGGCCGGTGGCGGCCGGGTCGCCGCCGCCTCGGCCTCGCGCCGTTCGGCCTCGACCGCGCCGGCCTCGGCGAGCTGGGCAACCTCACGGGCCGACGGTGCCGGGGGGGACCCGTCCCCGGGACCGATCGACGCACCATCCGGCGGCGCACCCGGCGCCGGCGGGGCGTCGGGTGGTGCGGGCGTCACCCGGATCGGCTCGCGCTCGATCCCACGCTCGGCGAGCCAGGCTTCGGCGTCACGGGGCACGGTGGCTCCTGGTCCGGGGTGGTGGTGGCGGTGGACGGCCGGCGGGGTGCGGGCACGCCGCACCCCGGGCCGGTCTCAGAGGTCGTCGTCGAGGTCGTCGGCGTGCTCGTTCGCGGCCAGCGGCGACAGGCCGAGCTTCTCCTTGACCTTCTTCTCGATCTCGAGCGCGACGTCCTCGTGTTCCTTGAGGAAGGTCCGGGCGTTCTCCTTGCCCTGTCCGAGCTGCTCGCCGTCGTAGGTGTACCAAGCACCCGCCTTGCGGATGATCCCCTCCTCGACACCGACGTCGATGAGCGAGCCCTGCTTGGAGATGCCCTCGCCGTAGATGATGTCGAACTCGGCCTGACGGAACGGCGGGGCGACCTTGTTCTTGACGACCTTGACGCGGACCCGGTTCCCGACCGCGTCGGTGCCGTCCTTGAGCGTCTCGATGCGACGCACGTCGAGGCGGACCGAGGAGTAGAACTTCAGCGCCCGGCCACCCGGGGTGGTCTCGGGCGAGTTGTGCACCACGACCCCGTCGGCCAGGTAGCTGTGCGTTCCCTCGATCTCGATGTCGAAGCGGTGGGTGTGGCGGCCATTCGGCGCCTTCCGGGTGATGTCGACGATCGGCATCGGGACCGCGACGTCCCGGGGTTCCTCGAAGACCGGCTCGTCGCTGAAGCGACCCTGGAACCGAGGCAGCAGCTTGTACGCCATCGACGGGTGGACGTAGGGGGCGACCAACTCGTGCAGCTTGGCGGTCTCGGCGGTCGGGAAGACCAGGTAGGCGTTCCCACCACGTGTCGTCAGCGTCGCGTGGACGTCGAAGCTGTCGGCGAGGTGGTCACGGAGTCGCTGCCGTGAGCCCTGCTCGATCGCTTCGACGCAGATCTCGCTGCGCCCGCTGCCACCCTGGGTCCGGGCCTGGAGCCCCTTGGAGCGCAGCTGGAAGCTGCCGTCGTCCTGGTACCAGATCGCGATGGACCGGGCGGTCAGTCGCTTGAGGTAGTCCCAGCCGAGGAACTTCTTGCCACCGAGGTAGACGGCCTCACGCAGCTCGGCCAGCTCGGGGAGGGGCTGGACATCGTGGAACACCGCGCCAGCATCGTTGACCGAGCGCGAGACGGACAGGTTGGCGAAGTGCGACGCCTTCCAATCGGCGTACGCGGTCTGTGCCTTCCCGTGACCGATCCGGTACCTGGCCCCGTGTCCGCTCCGCGATGGCGAGAGCGCACCGTCCCCCATCAGCCCACCGAGCAGGACGTCCCACTGGTAGCCAGAGAGACGGTGGCTCACCCGTTGGAGCACGGTCTGGCCGACCTCGAGGTCCCCGGCGTGCACCCAGCCGTAGGGCGTGGAGATCAGGTGGTTCGCCGTGACGCTGAACTGCGACCGCCCGTTGCCGCTGCCGCGCGCGACCGTGAACTTCAGGAACTCGTCGGTCGGACCGTTGTCGAACCAGTTGACGACCTTGCGCGGCACGAACTCGTCACGGGCGACGTCGTAGGACAGCACCTCGACCGGGAGCTTCTGGTTGACGATCTTGCCGATCTTCTCCTGCGTCCCATCGGCGAGCGTCACCCTGGTGTCGTACGAGAAGCATCCGAACATGACCCCGATCTTCTCGCGCAGCTGGTTGATGAAGATGATCGCGGTGTCGGAGCGGTGCAGGTCGCCGGCGATCTTGCGCAGCGCCTGGGACATCAGACGGGCCTGGAGACCGACGTGGCTGTCGCCCATGTCGCCCTCGATCTCGGCCTTCGGCGTCAGGGCCGCGACCGAGTCCACGACGATGAGGTCGACCGCCGAGGAACGGATCAGCATCGAGGCGATCTCGAGGGCCTGCTCACCGGTGTCGGGCTGCGACACCAGCAGCTCGTTGATGTCGACCCCGAGCGCCCGTGCGTACTGGGGGTCGAGCGCGTGCTCGGCGTCGATGAACGCCGCGATGCCCCCCTGCTTCTGACACTCCGCGACCGCGTGGAGCGCGACGGTCGTCTTGCCTGACGACTCAGGGCCGTACACCTCGATGACGCGGCCGCGGGGGATGCCGCCGATGCCGAGGGCGAGGTCCAGCGACAGGGCGCCGGTCGGGATGGCGGCGATGTTGACCGCAGCGGCGTCGCCGAGCTTCATCAGCGAGCCCTTGCCGAACTGCTTCTCGATGTTGGCGAGGGCGAGATCGAGAGCCTTGTCGCGGTCCACGGCGGATCCTTGTTCGGAGTACGGGTGGCGAGGTGCGGGGGGTGGAGCGGGCGTTCGGGGCGAGTGCGAGGCACCGTACGTCGCTGGTGGGACACGACCGCGGACGTGTGGTCCGTGGGCTGTGGACGAACCGTACCGAACACCTGTTCGCCGGTCGAGCACCCGCCCCGCCCGCGTGTCCACACCGCACGACGGGGTGCCCCAGGAGCGTCACCCACGTCAGGTAGCGTCGCCGGCCAACCCACCGCCCGGAGCCCTCCGTGTCCACCGAGCCCTCGGCCACGCCCCCCGTCACCGACGCCACCACCCCGGCCTTCGATACCTCCAGCGAGGCGGCCGACGCCAGCGAACGCCGCGGCACCCGGTTCGTGTTCGTCGACACCGAGGCGACCGGGCTCGACCACCGCCGGCACGAGCTGACCGAGGTGGCCTGGATCGTGCGCTTCGAGGACGGCCGGGAGGAGGAGCGGCGCTACTTCCCGACCCACACCACCGACGGCGCCGACGACGACGCGCTCGAACTGACCCACTACGACGAGCGCATCGCCCCCCAGGACAAGACCCCCTCGAAGGTGTGGCTGACCGAGTTCCTCGAGCACGCCGACGGAGCCGTGCTGGTGGGGGCGGTCCCCGACTTCGACGCGCGCCACCTCGACCTCGCCTGCCACAAGCTCGGGGTCGAACCGACCTGGGACCACCACCTGCTCGACGTCGAGACGCTCGCGCTGCCGTTCATCGCCGAGGGCCCCGAGATGCCGCGCAGCCTCGCCAAGACGTGTGCCGCGCTCGACATCCCCCACGACCGCGACCAGGCCCACGGCGCCCTGTACGACGCGCAGCAGGCCCGAGCGGTCTTCGACCGGGTGTGGCAGCTGGTCGCCGACCTCCGCGCCTCGGGAGGCCCGCTCCCCCCGCCGGTCCCCCGTGACAACGGCCGCCGCGAGCAGGAGCCGGTGCCCGGGGTCAGCACCGAGGACGCGACCGCGCAGGCGGTGGAGACCGCCGGGGCCACCGACACCGGGCAGCCGGACCACGCTGCCGGGTGACCCGACTCACGCCCGGCCTGTCAGCCCCCAGGTCGCCACCGGCTCGTAGCGGGCGGGGCCGTCCCCGAGGTGCGAGCGCACGAGGTTGACCTCGTCGGCCTCCCACCGGGCGGCCACGGCCGCGACCGCAGCCACCACCTCGTCGGTGACCCTCGCCCCACGACGGCCGCCCCGGGCCAGGGTCAGGTGCGGACGGACCGGTCGGGAGGTGACGGGCAGGTCGGCCGCCGCGAGCGTCGTCTGGATGGCGTCACCGAGCGCGGCGATCGCGCCCCTCGGGTCGTCGGCGACGGACAGGAACAACGCCCGCCCGTCGAAGCGGTCGGCCCCGGTGACCTCGCAGCCGATCGGTCCGGTGCCGTGCGCCCGCACCGCGCCACCGACGGCGGCTTCCACCTCGGGGACCCGGTTCTCCGGCACGTTCCCGAGGAAGGCGAGGGTCAGGTGCCAGCCCTCGGGCCGCGTCCAGGTCAGGTCCGCTCCCGCATCCCGTGCCGGCGCCAGGGCAGCCTGGCCGAGCACCCGCACGTGGTCCGGGATCGGCAGCGCGACGAACAGGCGCCAGGTGGGCTCGCCGCTCACGTGTGTTCGAGGAGCCGGCGTCGCAGCAGGTCGAGCGCGGCGGTGCCGAGGCGAGCCTGGATCTGGCCCCGATCGCCGGGGATGCGCCGGCCGTGCACCTCGGTCCGGCCGTCGGGGTGGGCGAGCGCCCAGAAGCAGGTCCCGATGGGCAGACCGTTCTGCTCGGTCGGCCCCGCGACGCCGGTGACCGCGATGCCCCAGTCGGCACCGAACCGATCGCGAGCGGCTCGTGCCAGCGCGTCGGTGACCGGGCCGCTGACCGGACCGTGCTCATCGAGCAGGCCCTCGTCCACGTCGAGCAGGCGGTGCTTGGCGTCGGTCGCGTACACGGCGACACCGCCGAGCAACCCGTGCGAAGCCCCCGGCACCCGTGCCAACCGCGCCGAGATACCGCCGGCCGTGGCGGACTCGGCCGTCGCCACCGTCGTCCCAGTCGCGCCGAGCAACCGGACGAGCACGTCCTCGAGCGTCTCCTCGTCGATCCCGGCCACGCTCGAACCGAGCTCGCCGACGACCTCCTCGACCAGCGGTTGCGACGCCTCCCGGGCGGCGACCGCGTCGTCGGCCGTCACGGTCAGGCGGACCTGGACCTCCTCGCTCTTGGCGAGGAACGACAGGGTGACCCCGGGCCGGTCAGCCACCAGCGGCTCGACGATCTCGGCGATGCTCGACTCGCCTCGGCCGACCACGTGGACGATCCGGGTAAGGGTCGCGCCGGCCCCGGCGAGCGCCAGCAGCTCGGGGGCGATGTCGCGGTCCCACATCGAGTGCAGCTCCCAGGGCACCCCGGGCGCGGCGTAGACGCGCGTCCCGCCGAGGATCGTCAGCCCGAACCCGGGCGCGGTCCCGACGGGCTCGAACACCGTCGCGCCCCGGGGGATGCGGGCCTGACGCAGGTTCTGGGCAGGCATGCGCGCACCCATCTCGGCGAACCGCTGGATCAGCGCTTCCTCGAGGTCATCGTGACGCTCGAGCTCGACGCCGGCCGCCGCGGCGACCGCCTCGCGGGTCAGGTCGTCGGAGGTCGGGCCGAGCCCCCCGCCGATCAGCACCACGTGGACACGGTCGGCCAGGAAGCTCAGTGCGTCCACGAACTCGTCGAGGTCGTCGCGCACGGCGAGGTGGTGGCGGACCTCGATGCCGAGCTCGCGACACCGCTGCGAGATCCAGGTGGCGTTGGTGTCGGTGAGGTCACCGAGCAGCAGTTCGGAACCGACCGACAGCACGGCCGCGCGCAGCGGCACCCCGGCCGGCTGCAGCGTGGCGCCGGTCACGTCGACGTGCTCGAGGTTCACGGCGTTCCGTCCCGGTAGGCGGCCGGCCGGTCACGAGCGAGCCGGCCGGCGCGGAAGGCGATGTCGATCCCGGACCACACCGTCAGCCCGACCGCGACGTTGAGCAGGAGCTCGCGGAGGGTGCCTGGCACCGTCGGCCACAGGTACGCCCCGACGGCCACGACCTGGCTGACGGTCTTGAACTTGCCCCAGCGGGAGGCGGGCATCACGAGGCCCATGCGGCGAACGAGCTGGACCCGCAGCAGGGTCACGGCGAGCTCGCGGACCACGATGACCGAGACCGCCCACCACGGCAGCTCGCCGATGTAGGCCAGCGACGCGAGCGCCCCGATGATGAGCAGCTTGTCGGCGATCGGGTCGGCGAGCTGTCCCCAGCGGGTCACCCCGGTGTAGCGGCGCGCCACCCACCCGTCGATCGAGTCGGTCCACGCGGCGAACACGAAGATGCCGAACGCCCACCACCGCAGCGTGTCACCCTCGGTGTCCTGCACCAGCAGCCACAGGATCACGGGGACGAGCAGCGCCCGCAGGAACGTGAAGCCGTTCGGCCAGTTGAACCAGTGCGGCTCGGGTCGGGGCTCGGTGTCAGGCACGCGCGCGGTGCACCCGGGCGACGAGGTCGACACCGATCGCTCTGGTCACCTCGGCGGTCACCGTCCGTCCCCGCGGCAGGTCAGCCGGCACGAGGCGTCCGTCGGGCCCCTCGGTGACGAGCTGGACCTCGCCGTCGGTGTCGGGGGCCTCGCGGTAGGAGCGGCCCACGGTGAGGGCCACCTCGCCGTCCGGATCATCGGGCCCACCTGCGAGGTGGGCCTCGACGGTCACGTCGAGCTGGCGACCGACGAAGGCACGGGCCGCCTCGTCGGCGGTGCGTTCCTGCACCTCGGCGAGGCGTTCGACCCGCTCGGCCGCCTCGTCCGGGTCGACCTGGTCCGGCATCGTCGCGGCCGGGGTGCCGTCCTCGGGGCTGTAGGCGAACAGCCCGACCCAGTCGAGGCGCTGGTCCTGGAGGAAGTCCTCGAGGACCTGGACGTCCTGCTCGGTCTCGCCGGGGAAGCCGAGGATGAAGTTGGAGCGGAACACCGCGTGGGGGTCGAGCCCGCGGATGCGCTCGATCAGGGCCCCGAACCGGACGTGGTCGCCGCTGCGTGCCATCCGCCGGACCACGGGGCCGGACACGTGCTGGAGCGACAGGTCGAAGTACGAGGCGACCTTCGGGTGACCGGCCATCACCTCGAGCAGCGGCACGGTCAGCTCGGCGGGCTGGAGGTACATCAGCCGCAGCCGTTCGAGGCCGTCCACCTCGGCGAGGGTCTCGACCATCCTGGCCTGCCCGTCGCGGCCGCCGTCGAGGTCCTTGCCCCACGAGGTCGTGTTCTCGCTGACCATGACCAGCTCGCGAGCACCCTGCTCGACCAGCCAGCTCGCCTCGGCCACCAGCTCGTCCAGCGGCCGCGACCGGAAACGGCCGCGGAAGGACGGGATGGCGCAGAACGTGCACAGCCGGTCGCAGCCCGATGCGAGCTTGAGGTAGGCCCACGGACGGCCGTCGTGGCGGCGGACGGGGAACCGCGGACCGGTGGCGGGGACCCGGTCGAGGTCGTCCTGCGCCGTGCGCGGATCGGAGGTGGGACGCGCGGCTTCGGGTGGCAGCTCGGACACGTCGAGGCCGAGCGCCATCGTCGGGTCGAGCGCCGGCACGGCGATGGGTTCGACCACGGGCGCGGCCGGCGCGGTCGGGGTGATCGACAGCAGGGGCAGGCCGGGCCGGACAGCGGCCTTCGCCGGAGCGGCGGTGGTCGTGACCCGCTCGTAGGGGCGGCCCTGCAGCACGTCGTCGACCAGCTGCGGGAGCCGGCCGTACCCGTCGAAACCGACGATGGCGTCAGCCTCGGGGATGGCTTCGGCGAGCTCGTTCGGGTACCGCTCCGCCATGCAGCCGACCACGAGGACCGCGCGGGTGCCGGTCTCCTTGAGGTCGCACGCCTCGAGGACGGTGTCGATCGACTCCTGCTTCGCCGGGGCGATGAACGTGCAGGTGTTGACCAGCACCACGTCGGCCGCCGCGGGGTCGTCGACCACCGGGACACCCTCACGGTGGAAGAGGCCCGCGAGCTGGTCGGTGTCGACCTCGTTCCGGCCGCAGCCGAGGGTGACGATGGCCACCGACGTGGCTCCACCCGGCACGGATGGAGACGCACCGCCCACGGGCGGTGCGGCAGCGGAGGCCGGCACGGCGGGTTCGGTCACGATCGTCAGGTGTCGGACGGGCCGTCGGGGGTGTACTCCACCTCGACCACGCTGCCCGGTGCCCCCGGGGCCCCGAGGTCCTCGCCGTTGAGCTCCACGCGCACGCCGCCGGCGTTGCCGTAGCGCACCGTGACGCTGTCCTCGCCGGGGAAGCGCAGGGTCTCGCCCGCGGGGGCGACCTGCTCGAAGACGACCGTGCCGTCGACGGTCACCCGCATCCACGACGCCGCCTCGAGGGCGAGGAACAGCTCGATGCCCTCGGGCGCGGGCGGCTCGGGCTCCTCGGTCTCGGTCGGTTCGGGTTCGGCCGGACCGTCGGCGTCCTCGCCGTCGGCGTCACCGTCGACGGGTGAGACGGGCGGCTCGGGTGAGGCCACCTCGGGCGCGCGGCTGCCGACGAACTGGCCGAGGAACCCGAGCGCTGCGAGGACGAGCACGCCGACCAGCACCCAGGCGATCCAGCCGGGTGGGGCCGCACGTGGGGTCCTGACCCCGGAGGAGCCGCCAGGCGCCATCAGGGGGGCCGCAGCGACCGGATCCTCACCGGAGACCTGCTCGCGGTAGGTGTCGAGGAGCGGCGCCGGGTCCAGCCCGAGCTCGAGCGCGTAGCTCTTGAGGAACCCGCGCGCGTAGACGTCGCCCCCGAAGCCGTCGAACTGTTCGTCCTCGAGGGCCCGCAGCTGCGCGCTGCGCAGACGCAAGGCGTGGGCCGCCTCCTCGATGGAGCGGCCCTGCTCTTCGCGCGCCTCGCGCAGCGTGTCACCGATGCCGGAGCTCACGGGCCTCGCCGGGGGGGAAGGGGGCACGGACCACGGGAGCGTAGAGCGGGGGGCCCCCTGACGCACGACCGAGACCCCGGAGCGCCTCGTCCGGTGACAGCGCTGGCGCCCCGGCCGGTCCCTGGGGTCGCGCCCGTACGGCCGCTGCGGTGGCGTCCGGCCGCTGGTGCCGAGGGACGCGGACCGTCGCGAGCGCGTCCTCCGGCCCGACGTTTTCCGGACCGGTGGGCCCGGGGGCTACCCTCCGCGCTATGACGACCTCCACCTGCCTCCCCACGTCCGTGACGCGTGCCCGGCTCGTCCGCCTCGTCGCGGCGGCCGCCCTCGCGTTCGCGGTCTCGCTGCCGGCTGCGCCGGCCTTCGCCGCCGAGGAGCCCGCCGAGACCGGCGACGAAGCGGTCGAGGTCGCGCCCGAAGGAGCCGGCGCGGAGGAGGGCAGCGGCAGGATCCAGCTGGCCGAGCGCCCCCGCGACCGTTTCGGTCTGCTGCTGCTCGGCTTCCTCGGTGCGGTCACCGTCCTCGGCGCGGTCACGGCGACCCGCCAGCTCGGCGGCAAGCGCCCGCAGGCCACCGGCGAGTTCCGGTGGCGCTGAGCCGCACCTGACGTGAGCGACGAACGAGGCGGCCCCGCGGGGCCGCCTCTCTCGTGCTGAGTCGCCGGTGACGCGGACGAGGTCCCCCAGGGACCGAGGAGCACGCACGGCGCAGTCGCCGGTGGCGCGGACGAGGTCCCCCAGGGACCGAGGAGCACGCACGGCGCAGAAGAAGAAGCGTCAGATGCTGCCGCTCGACATGGCCTGGTCGAGGTCCTCGGGGCTCCACAGCACGTCGCGGGCCTTGCTGCCCTCGTTCGGGCCGACGATGCCGAGCACCTCGAGCTCGTCCATGAGGCGACCGGCGCGCGCGAACCCGATGCGGAGCTTGCGCTGCAGCATCGAGGTCGAGCCGAGCCCGCTGACCACGACCTGCTCGGCCGCACGGCGCAGCAGTGCCTCGTCGGAGTCGTCGTCGCCGGAGCGGACCGCGTCGACCTGGGCGGCCTCGTCGCCCTGCTTGGTGACGGTGGGCTCGAACTCGGCCTGACGCTGGGCGGTGCAGAACCCGACGGCGGCCTCGACCTCGCGTTCGGTGACCCAGCAGCCCTGGAGGCGGGACGGCTTGCCCTGCGAGGCCGGCAGGAAGAGCATGTCTCCCTTGCCGACCAGCTTCTCGGCCCCGTTCATGTCGATGATGGTGCGCGAGTCGGTCTGGGACGAGACCGCCAGTGCGAGACGCGACGGCACGTTGGCCTTGATCAGGCCGGTGATGACGTCGACGGACGGTCGCTGGGTCGCCAGGACCATGTGGATGCCGACGGCGCGGGCCTTCTGGGCGATGCGGCAGATCGCCTCCTCGACGTCGCGGGGCGCGACCAGCATGAGGTCGGCCAGCTCGTCGATGACCAGGACGATGTAGGGCAGCCGCTCGGACTCGATGAGCGTCCCGTCGGGGCCGGGACGGGGCTCGATGGCGCCGGCGTCGACCGCTTCGTTGTAGCCGTCGATGTTGCGGTACCCGAGCAGCGCGAGCAGCTCGTAGCGCTGCTCCATCTCCTTGACGCACCACTGCACCGCGTCGGTGGCCCGACGCGGGTCGGTGACCACCTGGGTGAGCAGGTGCGGGGCGCCCTCGTAGGGCACCAGCTCGACGCGCTTGGGGTCGATGAGGATCATCCGGACCTGGTCCGGACGTGCGCGCATGATGATCGAGGTGATCATCCCGTTGACGGTCACCGACTTCCCGGACCCGGTGGCACCCGAGATCAGCAGGTGCGGCATGTGGGCGAGGTTGACCAGGGCCGGGTTGCCGGCGATGTCGACGCCGAGGGCGACGGTGAGCGGGTGCGGATCACGGGCCGCCTCGTCGGAGCGCAGGATGTCGCCGAGGGTGATCAGGTCGCGCTGGCGGTTGGGGACCTCGACCCCGATGGCCGACTTGCCGGGGATCGGGGCCACGATGCGCACATCGGGGGCCGCGAGGGCGTAGGCGATGTCGTCGCCCATGTTGGCGACCTTCTTGACCTGCACGCCCGGGCCGAGCTCGATCTCGAAGCGGGTGACGGTCGGACCGCGCGACCAGCGGGCGACGGTCGCGTCGATGTTGAACTGCCGGAAGGTCTCCTGGAGGGCCTCGACCTGGGCTTCGATGGTCCGGCGCGACTCCTTGCCCATGGACCGCCCGGTGGCGAGCAGGTCGAGGGCCGGCAGGGTGTAGTCGTCCCAGCTGCGGACCGGCGCGACCTTCTTCGCTTTCAGCGTCGCCGCGTCGGCGGGCACCTTCGCGCGCGACACCGGCGGGTCGGGGGTCTTGCCGGCCTCGCGGTCGGCCTCGCTCAGCCCGTCCCCGTCGTCGGCCTCCGGCTCGTCCTCGAGGGCGAGCTGTTCGCCCGACAGGCGTGACAGGGTGGCCCGGACCGGGGTCGGCCGGTCGACCTCGCCGGTCGCCTCGGGGTCGTCGATGCGGCGGGTGGCCTGCGGGTCGTCGTCCTCGCTCGCCCGGCGGCGCGACCGGCGGGACGAGCCCGCGTCGGCGTCACCGGTGCCGTCGTCCTCGCGGGGTGTCGGACGCAGCAGAGCGATCACGTGCGAGAACGGCGTCTTGGTCACGATGAGGGTGCCGAGGAACAGCAGGGCCACACACACCGCGCTCGCGCCCCAGACCGACAGCGCCGCCACCAGCGGGGTCGCCACCGCCCAGCCGAGCAGGCCGGCCGCGGGCCACAGGGCACGGATGCCGTCCGCCGGGACAGGTGCACCCGCGATCAGGTGCCAGCTGGTCAGGAGCCCGAGGCCGAGCAGGACCGACCCGACCGCGATCCGGCCGATCTCCGGGCTCGGACGACCGAGGACGACCAGCAGGCCGAACCAGGCCACCAGCGGCGGGATCAGGTAGCCGGCCAGGCCGAGTAGGCCACGGGCCACCGCCTCGAGGAAGTCACCGACCGGCCCCCCGGCACCGGCGTACATGCCGAGACCCGCGAGGACACCGAGCAGCACGAGGCCGATGCCGACCACGTCCTGCTTCTGCTCACCGAGGTGGGACGCGAACGCCCGCCCGGCACGCCCGACGGGGCCTGGGCCGTCACCACCGCCCTTGGCGCCGCCCTTGGGGAGGGGCTTGGTGCCGCCCTTGGACGCCCCGCCCTTGGACGCGACACGGGTCGTCTGCGCCTTGCGCTGCGGGGTCGTCCTCTGCCCGCTGCGGCCGCCCGTGGACGACCCGCTGCGCGCACCGCCACGCGGGCGCGAGGGGGTCTTCGTCGTCGACGCCACGCGGACCTCCGGCGAGCAGGCGAGGACCCGCGGTCGACGGGCCACACCCAGGGTACGTCCCGGACGACCCGCGTGGAACTACACGCGCGTCCGGGGGTGGCCGTGGCCGTTCGGACGCAGGCCGACCGAACACCGCACCCGATCGGCGCGAACCACCGCCGCTCGAACACACCCGACCGACAGGAACGCACGTGCGCAGGATCTTGACCACCCTCGCCGCGACGGGAGCGCTGCTCGCGCTGCCCGTCGCCGCCTCCGCTCAGAGCCCGACCACCTTCAGCGCCAACATCGGCCAGGCCAACGAGAGCGGCGCCAGCGCCACGGCCGACCTGACCCTCGACGGCAACGACCTGACCGTCCGCATCTCTGGCAACGGCTTCTTCGACGGCTTCCCGCACGCCATCCACTTCCACGGCGAGCCAGGCGGCGACAACGTCTGTGGTCCCCTGAACCCCGGTGAGGCCGGCTTCGACGAGGCCGACGAGGACGGCGACGGGTTCCTGTCCGTCGTCGAGGGCGTCCCGGCCTACGGGCCGGTCACCGTCTCGCTGACCACCGAGGGCGACACCAGCCCGGACAGCGCACTGGCGGTCGACCGCTTCCCGACCTCGAGCACCCTCGACTACGAGCGGACCTTCGAGGTCAGCGACGAGGTCGCCGACAACCTGTCGTCGCTGCACATCGTGATCCACGCGGCGGACCTCGACGGCTCCGGTGAGATCGGCACGCTCGAGGACGAGAACGGTGAGCCGAAGCCGAGCTCCCTCGACCCGGACCTGCCGTTCGAGGCGACCGTTCCGGCCGCTTGCGGCCAGATCACCGCCAGCGCTGCGGGTGGCGTGGCCACCGGCGCGGGCGGCACGTCCGAGTCCGGTTCGACCACCGGTGCGATCGCCGCCGGCGCCCTCGGCCTCGCGGCCCTCGGCGCCCTCGGCGCCCGTCGCCGCAAGGTCGGCGCCTGAGTTCGCCGGTGCGGGGCGGCGACGCTCGCCCCGCACCGCGCACCACCGCTCCCTGTGACCGAAGGGCCTCACCGTGCGCCGCCTCCGCCCCCTCCTCGTCCTCATCTCCCTCGTCGCCCTGACCGCCTCCTGCGTCTCCGACGACACCGCGGACGACGTCTCGAACGCCGCGGTCTCGGCTCCGGCTGAGGCTCCTGCAGCCGATGAGGACCCCGAACCCGGCGCCACGACGGCCGCGACCCTCGAGCGCATGCGGTCGATGGACCCCGCGGTCCTGGCGCGTGCCCACGATCACAGCGACCACGAGCACGAGGGTCACCACGCACCGCGCGACCACCCCAACGGCGTCGACCCCGAGCGCCTCGTCATCCCGGCCATCGACGTCGACGCGGACGTCCTCCGCCTCGGCCTCGAGGACGACGGAGCCATGGAGGTCCCGCAGGACTTCGCCCAGGCCGGGTGGTTCGACCGCGGCCCGAAGCCCGGCCGCGTCGGCCCGGCCGTCATCGCCGGCCACGTCGACGACCGGAGTGGACCGGCCGTGTTCTTCCGGCTCAGCGAGCTCGAGCCCGGTGACCTGATCGAGGTCCACGGCGAGGACGGCGAGATCGTGACCTTCGCCGTCCGCGAGACCCAGCAGCACCCGAAGGACGCCTTCCCCACCGAGGCCGTCTACAGCGGCACGCCGGGGTCCGAGCTGCGCCTGATCACCTGCAGCGGCGAGTTCGACCGGGGTGAGCGCAGCTACCGCGACAACACCATCGTCTTCGCCGAGCGCGTCGACTGACCCGGGCACGGCCCAGCTCGCCCCGATCGAGGAGACCACCGTGTCCACCTGCCCCCACCCACGGACCGGCACCTGGCTCGCGGCCGGTGCCGTCGCGCTGCTCCTCGCCGGCTGCGACGGCACCGCCGACCCAGCGCTCGATCCGATGGTCGCCTCTCCGGAGGACGATGCGACCGATGAGCCGGCGGTCGACGAAGCCGCGGAGGATGCCGCTGACGATGCCGCTGACGAGGCGACGGCCCAGCCCGACACCGGTCCCACTGCGGTCGAGGTCGAGCTGCTCGACGAGGACGGGTTCGTCTTCGCGCCGACCGACGTCACCGTCGAGGTCGGCGGCACCGTGACCTGGGTACACGCGGGCCGGATCACCCACACCGTCACCGCACCGGACGGCAGCTTCGCCTCGGGCTCGATCGGCGCGGGTGACACCTTCGAGGTCACCTTCGACGAGCCGGGGACCTACCCGTACGTGTGCGACTTCCACGGTTCGATGCGCGGCACCGTCGAGGTCACCTGACCTCGGACGGGATGCGGTCCCGTGCGCTCAGCTCGTCTCCGGTGCGGACGGTCAGGTCCACCAACGCGTCGATGTCCTCGGCCTCCGTGCGGAAGTTGATGATGCAGGCCCGGAGCACGAACCGGCCATCGACGACGGCGTTCGACGCGTAGACGCGCCCGGAGTACTGCAGGTGTTCCATGATGCGCTGGTTGAGCGCGTCGACCTGCTCCGGCGTGGTCGTCTCGGCGGGCACGTAGCGGTAGGTCGTGATCATCAGGTCGGGGTCGTTGGTGGGCTCGAGGCGGGGGTGGGCCTCCGCGAGGTCGTGCAGGTAACGGGCCAACGCACAATCGTGGGCCATCCGCCGCCCGTAGGCATCCCATCCGTGGGCGCGCAGGGACCACCACAGCTTGAGTGCGGCGCCGTGACGGGTGAAGAGCGGCGACCGGACGTAGCTGTCCACCCCGGCGCCCATGCGGTCCTTGTCCTCGACGGTGTAGGAGGGGTCGATGTGGAAGGCTCGGGTGAGGTCGGCGTCGTCGCGGACCAGCAGCATCCCGCACGCGATGGGCACGTTCAGCCACTTGTGCGGATCGAGCCCGATCGACGACGCCCGGGACAAGCCCGCGAAACGGTCACGCAGGTCGTCGACCAGCGCGCCCACGGCGCCGACCGCACCGTCCACGTGGAACCAGAGGTCGAACTCCTCGGCGAGGTCGGCGATCGCGTCCAGGTCGTCGATCGCGCCGGTCCCGACGGTCCCGGCGCTGCCCACGAGGCAGATCGGCAGGTGCCCGGCCGCGAGATCGGCCTCGATCGCCCGGCGCATCGCGGCCACGTCGACGTGGTCGGCGCGGTCGACCGCGATCGCGCGCACGGACTCCGAGCCCATGCCCATCAGGTCAGCACCGCGCTGCACGGTGTCGTGCACGGTCGTGGCGGCGTAGGCGGTCAACCGCGGCCCCGCGCCGATCCCCGCCGTGCGCACGTCCCAGGTCGCCTTGACGTCGCGTGCCACGACGAGGGCGTCGTGGTTGGCGGCCGCCCCACCCGAGGTCAGGTAACCGCCGGCCGTCGCTCCGAGGCCGAGCCGGTCGGCGAACCACCGCAGCAGGCCCTGCTCCAACGCGGTCATCCCCGGCGAGAGGCGCCACGCTCCGAGGTTGTTGTTGAGAGCGCTCGCGAGGAGGTCGGCGGCGGCACCCGGAACCGTGCCCGCCCCGCTCACGTACCCGAAGAAGCCGCTGTGGCCCGGGTACATCGACCAGTCGAGCATCAGCGCTCGCGTGTCGGCCAGCAGCCGCTCGGCCCCTTCCGGCGCGTCGGGGACCTCCCAGGCCACTCCCCGCGTCACGTCGGCGTTCGAGAAGCCGCGGTGGATGGGCAGGCCGGGGAGGGCCTTCAGGAACTCGGCCCACAGTTCGACGGCACCGTGCCCGAGGCTCGCCGCCTGGTCCGCCGACCAGGCGAGGTCGGGGACCGCGGATGGACGGACCGGACCGTCGGCGGCGACCTCATCCATCACCTGCACCTCCCCGCCCCGGCCCCAGTATGGCCCGGGAGGGACGAGCACCGCCAACGCGCGTCCGGAGGGACGCTAGAGATCCACGACCACCGGCAGGATGACGGGGCGGCGACCGGTCGACGAGCGCCAGTGGCGGCCGAGGGCCTGGGTGACGTGGCGGGCGATGGCCTGGTGGTCGTCGAACTTGGCGCGTGCCAGGCCGGACAGCTCCATCTCGACGGCCTTCTTGGCCGCTTCGAGGAGGTCCTCGCCCTTGTCGGCGAAGACGATGCCCTTCTGGGTCACCACCGGCTCGCCGACCAGTTCGCCACGCTGCGGGTCGATGGTGACCACGCAGAAGCAGATGCCGTCCTCGCCGATGCGGCGCCGGTCGCGCAGCAGGGCCGGCCCGACGTCGGGCAGGATCCCGTCGATGTACACGTGGCTGGTCGGCACGGACTCGCCACGGCGGACCTTGCCGTCCTCGAGCAGCACGCTGTCGCCGTCCTCGCACACCAGGATGTGCTCGGGCAGGCAGCCGGTCAGCTCGGCCAGGTCACGGTGGGCCGACATGTGCCGGTGCTCGCCGTGCACGGGGACGAAGAACTCGGGCTCGATGATGTTGTGGAACAAGATGAGCTCGTCGCGCGACGCGTGCCCGGAGACGTGGACCGGCGCCGTGCCGCTGTGGATCACCCGGGCGCCCCGCTTGAAGAGCCCGTTGATGTTGCGGAAGACCGCCTGCTCGTTGCCCGGGATCAGCGAGCTGGCGAGGATGACGGTGTCGCCCTCCCCCACCTCGAGACGGCGGTGCTCACCGGAGGCGAGCAACGACAGCGCGCTGAACGGTTCGCCCTGCGACCCGGTGGAGATGACGATCATCTCCGAACGGTCGTAGCGCTCGACGTCGTTGAGTTCGATCAGGTCGGTGAGGTCGCCCTCGAGGTAGCCGAGCTCGGCGGCGATGCCCATGTTGCGGACCATCGACCGGCCGACGAACACCGGACGGCGACCTGCCGCGCGTGCCGCGTCGAGGACCATCTGGATGCGGTGGACGTGGCTGGCGAACGAGGCGACGACCACGAGGCCCTCGGCCTGCATGATCTCCTCGCGCAGGACCCGACCCACGGTGCGTTCGGTCGGGACGTGCCCCGGCCGGTCGGCGTTGGTGGAGTCGGCGAGCAGGAGGTCGACACCCTCGTCACCGAGCCGCGCGAAGTGGGCGAGGTCGGTCGGGCGTCCGTCGATCGGGGTCTGGTCGAGCTTGAAGTCACCGGTGTGGACGATCATCCCGTGGGGGGTACGGAAGGCGTACGCCGCGCCGTCCGGGATGGAGTGGCTGACCTGCACCACCTCGGCGTTGAAGGGGCCCTCCTCGACGATCTCGCCGGGCTCGACCTCGACGAACTCGGGGCGGTCGAGGTCCGGCCACTCCTCCATGACGGCCTGCACGAAGGCGATGGTCAGGCGCGTGCCGAAGACCGGCGGGACCCCCTCGGCGCCCGCCTCCTGGAGGTCGCGCAGGAGGTAGGGAACGGCGCCGATGTGGTCGAGGTGGCCGTGGGTGAGGAAGATCGCGCGCACGTCGTCGGCACGCGACTTGATCCAGCCCCAGTCGGGCAGGATCAGGTCGACACCGAGGTGTTCGGCGTCGGGGAACAGCACCCCGCAGTCGACGATGGCGAGCTCACCGTCGATCTCGATCGAGGCCATGTTGCGGCCGATCTCGCCGAGACCGCCGAGGAAGGTGACCTGGACCGGTGGGGTGGTGGTCATCGTGTGGGTGCTCCAGAGGTGGATGCGAGGGTGGTGCGGACGCGCTCGAGCGCGTCGAGGACGGTGCGCGTGGCCTCGGGTGAGGCCTCCGCGAGCGGTAGCCGGACGGGGCCGGCGGGCAGGCCGAGCTCGTTCATCGCTGCCTTGAGCGGTGCGGGCGAGGGCTCGGCGAACAGGGCGCGGTGCAGCGGCAGGCACGCCAGGTGCAGCTGCCGAGCCCGCAGCGGATCGGTGGCGAAGACGTCGATCATCTCCGCGAGCTCGCGGCCGACCAGGTGCGCGGCGACGGAGATGACCCCGGTCGCGCCGGTGGCGATGCTGCCGAGGTTGAACTCGTCGGCGCCGGACCAGACCCCGAAGCCGCCCGGTGCGCCCTCGGTGGCGACCAGGACGTCACCGACCTTGGCCCACTCCCCGGAGGCGTCCTTCGTGCCGACGATGTTGGGCACCTCGGCGAGGTCGACCATGGTCGACACCTCGATCGCGGTCGCCGTGCGCGGCTTGATGTCGTAGAGCACGATCGGCAGGTCGGTCACCTCAGCGACGGCCCGGAAGTGGCGCACGAGGCCGCGCTGGTCGGGCTTGTTGTAGTAGGGCGTGACCACGAGGAGGGAGTCGGCGCCCATCTCGGTGGCGCGCTGCGTGGAGCGGATGGCGGTCGCAGTGGCGTTGCTGCCGCTGCCCATCATCACGTTGGCCCGATCACCCACCGCGTCCTTGACCGCGGCGAGCAGCTCCCACATCTCCTCGCCGAGCAGCGTCGGGGACTCACCCGTCGTGCCGTGGACGAGGACGGTGTCGGTCCCGTTCGACACGAGGTGGTCGGCCAACGTCTGGGCGCCATCGAGGTCGAGCGCGCCATCCGACGTGAACGGGGTGATCATGGCCGTGACCACCCGGCCGATACCGGTGGGCGGGGCGGGAACGTGTGCGCTCACGGGACAGCCTCGGGAAGGTGGGGTCGCGGTCGCGACCGAGCGAGCTCGAGCAGCACGGGCGATGGGCCGAGCGGGCCTATCCTAACGGCGAGTCCCGTCCGCCGGCCCCCAGGGGCCCCGTCCCCGGTCCGGCGCCCGCCCGGCGAGGAGCACCCCGTGATCTGGCACGTCGTCCGTTTCGAGCTCGGGTCGTTGTCGGAGGCGGTCCGCACGGACGTCGAGGCCCAGCTCGCGGCGCTCGCCGACCTCGACGTGGTGTCGTTCCTGCGCATCGGGCGGGACATCGAGGACCCGGCCGTAACGGGTCTCGTGGTGGGTCTGGCGGACGAAGCGGCCCTCGAGGCCTACCGCGTGCACCCCGACCACCAGCCCGTGGTCCAGCGCATCGGCGAGCTCGGGGTCCCGCGCGTGCGCCTCGACATCGTGTCGGACGACGACCCGACGGTGCTCGCGTGACCGGGCTGCCGCTGGTGCTCGCCCACGCCGGCGAGGGGGCGACCTGGCAGGCGCTGCTGGTGGTCGCCTCGCTCGGGCTCGCGGTGGTCTTCGTGCTGGCCGTGGTCGGGCGCGTGCAGCTCGGACAGGCCGACGACCTCGTGCTGCCGCTCGCCGGGGTCGCGATCGCCTCCAGCCTGGCCCCGCTCGGCTCGGCGTGGCTCTCGGACTGGGTCGGGTGGGCGTTCCCGGTCGGCGTGGTCGTTCTCGTCGCGCTCCTGCTCGTGGCCATGACGCCGCTCGAGTTCGGCCCGACGTCACCGATCACCTACGGCACGCTCGCCCTGGCCGTGATCTGCGCAGCCCTGCTCTACAACCCCATCACCCAGGCCTGGCACCCCCCGGCGGACTTCCTGCCGCTCGCCGACGACTCCGAGGTGGTCATCACCGGACCGGCGGATGGGGACACCGTCGACGCGGGCGAGATCGAGGTCACCGTCTACGTGACGGGGGGCAGCCTCCAGTCCGACCTGTTGGCCGTCGATCAGCTCCCCGACGATCCGGAGGAAGCCGGCCACCTCGCCGTCGCCGTCGACGGCCGGGTCATCAGCCCGCGGTTCGCCGAGCGCTGCACCGTCGACGCCCCGTGCACCGAGGTCAGCTTCCCGATCACCGTGGAGCCGGGCGAACGCCGCCTCGTGGTCGAGTTCCGCCGCGGCGACGGCGCCCCGCTGACCCCGCTCGTCACCGACGCGGTCACCTTCGAGGCCAGCTGAGCTCGTCTGCGACCAACTCCGGGCACACAGGGCACGTCATCGAGGCGTGGTGAACCGGAAACGGGGGTCGGCGCGTACTGCAGGTACCGGGCATCGCGAGGACGCCCGGACCTGCGAGAGGTCGGACCGTGCGCCCCATCTCCATCCTGATCGCCGCCGCGCTGGCGGTGGCACTGACCGCCTGCGGTGATGACGGGGACGATCTCGCCGACGAGCCCACACCGGACGCCGAGGCCGAGGCTCCGGCCACCGGTGACGCCGATCTGGCGCTCGCGACGACCGACCTCGGCGAGGTGCTCGTCGACGGTGACGGCATGACGCTCTACCTGTTCACCGTCGACCCGCCCGGCGAGAGCGCCTGCGAGGACGACTGTGCGGCTGCCTGGCCCCCGCTGATCGTCGACGCCGACCCGGTGGCCGGAGACGGTGTCGACGCGTCGCTGATCGGCACCACCGAGCGCAGCGACGGCAGTACCCAGGTGACCTACGCCGACGCGCCGCTGTACAGGTGGGCTTCGGACCGCGAACCTGGGGACGTGACCGGACAGGGTGTCCAGGACGTGTGGTACGTGGTCACCGCCGACGGCGAGGCCGTGACCGACGCGCCCGCCGACACGGGCGACGACGACGAGACCGAAGCCGCGAACGAGATCGGGTACTGACTGGTGGCGGCCGACCCCGGAAGGAGGAGCGGCGAGGCCGAGCTTCTCGCCGCGGCGGGGCGCGGTGACGAACGTTCCGCGACCGTGCTCTACGACACCTACGCGGACGCGCTGTACGCCTACGGGCTCAGCCACCTCCACGACCGCGAGCTCGCCGAGGAGCTCGTGCAACGGGTGCTCGAGAAGCTCTGGCGCCGCGCCGAGGCGTACGACCCGGCCCGCGGTCCTGTGCGCGCCTACGTCTTCGCCATCGCCCGGTCCACCGCCATCGACCTGCAGCGCCGGGGCGCCCGCCGGCCTCGTCCGGTCGGGGAGCTCGCCGACGGGGTCGACACGGTCACGGACGCCGCCGACCAGATCCTCACGGCGGCGAGCGTGCGCGCCGCGCTGGACCGCCTCACGCCCGACCACCGTCGCGTCCTGGAGCTCGCCTACACCCGTGACCTCGACCAGCGCGCGATCGCGGAGGTCCTGCGGTTGCCGCTCGGGACGGTCAAGTCACGCACCTTCTACGCCCTCAAGGCGTTCCGGTTGGCCTGTGACGAGCTGGGGGTGACGCGGTGACCTGCGACGATCGGCACCGGATGGACCTCGGCGCCTACGTGCTCGGCGGTCTCGAGCTCGACGAAGCAGTCAGCCTCGAGGAGCACCTGGAGGAGTGTGCGAGCTGCCGTGACGAGCTGGCCGAACTCACCCCGCTTCCGGGGTTGCTCGCCATCGCCGCCACGGTGGACACGGCAGCACCGGCCGACCTGCGGCAGCGCGTGCTCGAGCGACCCCGCCGTCGCCCCACCGCCCTCCTGGTCGCGGGGGCAGCGCTGCTCGCCGCGGTGGCGGGCGGTGCGGTCGTCACTGCGCTCGACCGGTCGCCCGCCCCCGACGCCGTCGTGGCACTGCACGGCGAGGAGGCGGAACCCATCACCGGCGACGCCGAGCTCGCGCAGGTCGCCGCGGGGGTGCAGGTCGTCCTCGACCTCGCCGGTACGCGCCCTGCCGACGAGGGCTACTACCACGCGTGGCTGGACCTCGGTGAGGGCCGAGCCAGCGCTGGCACGTTCGTCGGCACGCCCGACGGGCGGGTCCAGGCCCAGCTCCTGTGCGGCGGACAGCTCGAGGACTACGACAGCATCACGATCACCTGGCACGGAACGGGCGGCGACGACGAGGTCGTCGCGCTCCACGCCGACCTCCCGACGGGAGGCCGCTAGGTCACGGGACGACGGTGTCAGGCGCCGCTGCGGCCTCGGATGGCACCGACGATGCACGCCCCGACGAGGACCACCAGCACCGGCCGCTGCGAGGCGGCGGCGTCGCCCACGACCGGCAGCTGCGGGAGGGCAGACAGCGGTTCGGGCAGCGCGGGTGCGACGGCGAGCAGCAGCACCGCAGCCGCGACCGCCGGGATGAGCGGGTCGCGGCGGGCGTGCACGATGGCCGCCGCGACCACCGCGCCGATCAGGGCGTAGGCCGCGATCGCCCACCACGCGGTGGTCGCCTCGGTGACGCGCGAGAGCTGCATCGCCAGGTCGAGCAGCAGCAGGGGGGCGATGCCGAGCGCGATCCCGAGGACCACGCTGCGGACGCGGGCGCCGGCGCCGCTCACGTCGCGACCTGCCCGCGGGCGGTGCGACGAGCCTCGGCCGCACGCTCGGACTCGAGCCGCTCGAGCTCGCCGGTCCCGTGGTCGACGTGGACCATCGCGTCGGCGACGGCACGGTGCCCGGCCACGTCGCCGATCAGGCGGTGCATCTCCTGCACGACCTTGCGGTACTGCGGGTGGCCCTGCGGGGTGGACCGCAGCTCGAGCATCTGCATCGCCGCGCGGGCGTTGAGCTGCATCACGTACCGGACCCGGTAGGCGAAGCACACCGCGTACTGCGCGGCGGCCGGGTGGTCGGGCAGCAGGCGTTCGTACAGCGCCGCCGACCGCGCGAGCGCCTCGTGCCAGCGGTCGCCGACACCGGCCTCCTCGAGCTCGGGCGGCGTCTCGTACCCGTGGCGGGTGGTCAGGTCCTGCCACTCGATGGTGAGCATCCGGTGGCGCTGCAGGTCGCGGAACCCGCCGTAGTCACCGAGGACGTCGAAGCGGTACCAGACCCGCTCGAACCCGCGGCCCGGACGGTGGCGCCGGTTGGCACGCTCGCCGACGTAGGCCGCCAGGACCTCGGCGCGGCGGTCGGCGTCCCAGGTGGCGACCTCGGCGGCCAGCTGGGTCTCGGAGACCCGCACGTGCGGGTAGAGGGCTGCGGTGACCAGCGCGACCTCGGCGTCGACCGGGTCACGGGGCGACCAGTCGGTGAGGGTCACGAGGTCGGCCGGCTCGGCTGCGTCGGTCACGAGCCAGTCGGCGAGGTCGCGGGTGGCGTGCCGGGTCGCGCGCATCTGGTCGGACCAGGCGCCGCCGCGATCGGGGCGGTCCACCCGCGTGAGGAAGGATGGGATGACGCGGCGCAGCTCGGCGAGGAGGCGCGTCGACAGGTCGTGCGACTCGGCCAGGTCGTCGGCGTTGAGGTGCATCAGCAGGGACTCGTACGCCTGCCCGGAGGCGAACATGCCCACGTTGGAGGTCGTCGCGGCCGGCAGCAGCCCACGGAGCAGATCGAGGGCCTTGGCCTTGGTGGCGTTGCGGTAGACGAAGTCGGAGGTCGCCTCGTCCTGCGGCCACCGGGTGCGGACCCAGTCGAGGACGACCGGCACCAGGTCTGCGTAGGTCGCGAAGATCGCGTCCAGCTCGGTCTCGAAGGCGTCGGCGTGGGGGCCGGCCATCACCTCGGCGGGCCGGTGGTAGCGGTAGCGGCCGTCGACCTGCCCGTCGTAGGCGATGTAGCGGGTGGACTGCTCGAGGTAGGCGGCCAGGCGACCCCACTCGATGCGCTTGGTCAGCAGGTTGCTGACCTCCTCGAGGGCGACGTGGGCTCCGCCGAGCTGGGCGACCGAGTCGTCGCCGTAGTCGCTGAACACCCGCTGGTAGAGCGCCTCGGCGCGTGCCGCGGGGTCCTCGGTGGTGAGGTCGGCGGCGAACTCGTCGAGGAAGAGGCGCTTGAGCGATCCGCCGTACCGCGAGTAGCGCGCGAACAGGGCCCCCTTGACCACCTCGGGCAGGTCGGTCAGGGCGAACACGTCCCCGTCCGGGTCGGTGACGTACCGGCCGAGCAGCTCGCGTTCGTCGGGCGTCAGTGACACGTCGGACACGGGGGCTCTCGAGGCGTTCGGGGGCGTTCGGGGGGCCTTCGGGCGCGCGAGGCGCGGGAACGGGAACATCCCCGGCGGGCCGGCGGCACACTACCGCCGACCGGCGACACACCCACGACGGTCGCCCCGACGGGAGCGGACCGGTGCAGCAACTGACCTCGGGCACGCCCGTCCGCTACACCGGACCGGCCCGTCGCGTCGACGGGGTCGACCTCCGACCCGGTCGCTGCGGCGAGGTGCTCGCCAGCGGCGGTTCCGGCGGCAGCTCGGGTGTCCTCCTGTCACGGCCGCTCGGTCGCCGTGAGGTCCTGGTCGTGTTCGACGACGTTGCCGTCGTCGTCAGGCGGGCCCACCTCGAGCCGCTCCCCCGCGAGCACCCGTTGCGTGGTGAACCCGACGCCACCCTCGCCGCCCCCCTGCTCGCGAACCTGCGACCGTGGGGGGTGCAGAACACCGTCGGCACGAAGGTCCCGGCCCTGCCGGGCCACGACACCGTGGTCGCCCAGGTGCTGCACCCGTGGTCCGAGGACAGGGAGGCAGGCGCTGCGATCACCTGGTCGCAGGTCGCGGCCGCCGCTGGCACGACGCGGGACGGGCTGCTGGATCGGGACGGTCCCGGCGCGCCGACCGTCGACGTGCCCGGGTACTCGGTGCCGGAGGACGGTGGGCTGACCGCCGACCTGGCAGCGGCGCTCGTCGACGTGCTCGGCGGCACGACCGGGACACCCGACGACGTCTGTTTCGCGGTCTGGGAGGGTTGGGGGTCGATCGATCCCGGCTGGTGGCCGGACGCGGCGCACGTGCCCCTCGAGAACCGCGGCTCGTTCCTGCTGCGCGGTCCGCTCGCCGGGCTGGCCGCGTCCCTCGACCCGATGTTCGGTCAGCGTGGCGCCCAGCTGTGGTGGCCGACCGACCTCGCCTGGGTCGCCGCCTCGGAGATCGACCTGCCCTGGACGGTCATCGCCGGACGGCCAGAGGTGATCGCTGCGCTGCGGTCCGACCCGCGACTCGAGGTCGTACCAACGACGCACGACACCCCGGCCTTCGCGATCCCCGATCCCTCGACCAGCTGAGACGGTCGGGCCGATGACCACGCCGGGACGTGCGGCCCTACGCTCCGCCGAGCCGCCGAGAAGGGGCAGGAGTCCTCCGTGAGCATCGTCGTCGAGCGCACCTCCCGGCTCGCGGCGCCCGCCGACGAGGTGTGGCGTCACGCCTCGTCGATGGCAGGCGTCAACGCCGAGCTCGCGCCCATCGTCATGACCTACCCCGACCACCTCGCGCGACTGCCCGACCAGCTCCCCGACGACCTCCCCCTCGGGACGCCCCTGTTCACCTCCACGCTCAAGCTCGGCCCGGTGCCCTTCGACCGTCACCAGCTCACCCTCGTGGAGGTCGACGCCGGCCGCAGCTTCCAGGAGGACTCCACGAGCTGGCTCAACCGCCGTTGGCGCCACCGCCGGACCGTGACCCCGCTCGAGGGCGGGTGCGAGGTCACCGACCTGCTCGAGGTCGACCCCCGGCTGCCCGTCGCCGGCCCCCTCACCCGGCTTCTGGTCGAGCGGATCTTCGCCCGGCGCCACCGGGTGCTCGCGGCAAGGTTCGGTCGTCGCTGACGCCGAGCTTGACCTCGAGCTCACTTCAGGGCCTACGGTCGGCCGCGGCACCGAACCCCTGACCGCCGAGGCCCCCGTGCGACGCGACGTCTCATCCGATCCGCGACCCGAGCGCCGAGTCTCATCCGATCCGCGACCCGAGCGCCGAGTCTCATCCGATCCGCGACCCGAGCGCCGAGTCGACCCTGTCGGCGAGGACGGCGATGCCGAGCGGACCGGGGTGGAAGCCATCCGGGCCGAACGCCGCCGTCGGCAGGTGGCCGTCGGCGCCCACGGTGACGGCCCCCGCCGACGCGGCGGCGGCCCGTTGGGCGGCCGCGACGCGCCGGCAGCTGCGGCCGAGCACCGGACGCAGCACGGTCGGCATGCCGGGGGCGCTGGCGAGGTCCGGGCACGTCAGCAGCGCGACCACCGCACCCGGCGCCGTGACGGCGACGTCCGCGAGCAGCGCCTCGGTGGCCGCCCGGACCCGTGCCTTCGACCGACCGCGGACCGCGTCGTTGACCCCCACCCCGACCAGGACCACGTCGGCATCCCCGCCGATCGCAGGCACCTGCCCCTCGGCCACGTCGGCGGTGGTGGCACCATCCACCGCGAGGCTGGCGACCTCGACCGGGCGGCCCGTCCGCGCAGCCAGGCGCCGGCCCACCTGCCTGGCCAGCCCCGCGTCGGCGTCGGGCAGACCGTGCCCCGCCGCGGCGGAGTCCCCGATCACCGTCAGCCGCAACGGATGGCCCCGACCGGGCAACAGGACGTCGTGGTGCAACGCGGGGACGCTCAGACCCGCCTCGCGCATGGCCCGGATCTGCCCCGCCGTCCGGCGTGCCGCGACCGCGGTGACCATCAGCACCAGCCCGGACGCCACCCCCACCGTCACCGGCGGACGTGCGCCGGTGCGGCGCAGGTCGCGCGCTGGAGCGGGTACACCGGGAAGCGACCGACCCCGGGGAGGCGTTGGCGGCGGAGGTGACGTAGGCGTCGGCACGCGGGCAGCCTAGGACGACGGACAGGACCGCACGTGATAGCAGGACCCGGCGGGTACGTGCGGCTGCGGCCGCTCGGCGACCCCGACGCGATCAAGGGCAAGGGGGTCGACCGCGAGGTCGTCCGCCGGGCCTGGCAGCTCGCGCGCCCCTACCGTGGGAAGCTGGCGGCGTTCGTCTGGTTGCTGGTGGTCTCCGCCGGCCTCGGTGCGCTCCCGGCGCTGCTCATCGGCCGCATCGTCAACGCGATCAACGCCGGCGACCGCCGCCTGATCGTCGTGCTGGTCGGCGTCCTGGCCGCCGTCGCCCTCGCCGAGGTCGTGGTGTCCCTGGTCGAGCGCTACCTGTCGGCGACCGTCGGTGAGTACTTCATCCTGGACCTCCGCCGGCGGCTGTTCCGCCACGTGCAGACCCTCCCCCTGGCCTTCTTCACCCGGACCCAGACCGGGTCGCTGGTCACCCGCCTCAACAACGACGTCGTCGGAGCACAACGGGCGCTGACGGGCACGCTCGGCACCATCGTCGGGAACGCCATCGGGGTCTCGGTGACCCTCGGGTTCATGTTCTCGTTGAGCTGGCAGGTGACGTTGCTGTCGCTGACGCTCCTGCCGCTGTTCATCCTCCCCGCCCGGATGGTGGGGCGGCGGCTCCAGGGGCTCGCGCGGCGTGGCATGGAACTCAACGCCGAGATGAACACCACGATGACCGAACGGTTCCACGTGGCCGGCGCGCTGCTGGTCAAGCTCTTCGGCCGCGCCGACGCCGAGACGGACCGGTTCGCCGGCAAGGCGCAGCGGGTGGCCGACATCGGCGTCTCGACCGCGATGTACTCGCGTGCCCTGTTCGCGGCGCTCGGGCTGGTGGGTGCGCTCGCGACGGCGCTGGTCTACCTCGTCGGGGGGTACCTGGTCACTTCGCCCGTCAGCGCGCTGGACGTCGGCATCGTGGTGACGCTCGGGATCTACGTGACCCAGCTGTACGCGCCCCTCGCGCAGCTCTCCAACGCGCCCGTCGACCTGATGACGGCGCTGGTCAGCTTCGAGCGCGTCTTCGAAGTGCTCGACCTGCCGCGGGTGATCGAGGAGCGCGAGGACGCCGTCGAGCTGACCGAGCCCGAGGGCAACGTCCGCTTCGAGGCCGTCTGGTTCCGCTATCCGGCCGCGTTCGGATCGTCGCTGGAGTCGCTGGAGGGGGTCCGCCCCGAGCACGGTGCGGACGCCTCGGACTGGATCCTGACCGGCATCGACCTCGATCTGCCGGCCGGCGGGATGGTCGCCGTCGTCGGAACCTCCGGTGCCGGCAAGTCCACCCTGTCGTCGCTGATCCCGCGCCTCTACGACGTCACCGAGGGTCGGGTGACCATCGACGGGCACGACGTTCGCGACCTCACCGTCGAGTCGCTCACCCGGGCCGTCGGCGTCGTCAGCCAGGACCCGCACCTGTTCCACGAGTCGATCGCGGACAACCTGCGCTACGCCAACCCCGACGCGACCGACGCCGACATCGAACGGGCCTGCCGCGCCGCCCGGATCCACGACACCATCGCCAAGCTGCCCGACGGGTACGACACCATCGTCGGCGAACGCGGCTTCCGCCTCTCCGGCGGCGAGAAGCAGCGCGTGTCCATCGCCCGGGTGCTGCTGAAGGACCCCGCCGTGGTCGTGCTCGACGAGGCGACGGCCCACCTCGACACCGGCTCGGAACGGCTGGTGCAGGAAGCGCTGCGCGAGACCCTGAAGGACCGCACCTCCCTGGTGATCGCCCACCGGCTGTCCACCGTCGTGGACGCCGACCTCATCGTTGTGCTCGACGCCGGCGAGATCGTCGAGCGCGGCACCCACACCGAGCTGCTCGCCCGCGGTGACCGCTACGCCGAGCTGGTCCACACCCAGCTGGTCGAGTCCTCCACCCCCTGACGCGACCCGAGCGGGCGACCAGGCCGCCAGCGGGTGACCAGACGGCGACCGCCGTCAGGCTGGTCCCCCGCTGACGTCCTCAGCTCCCGCTGGCGTCCTCCGCGTCCTCCGCGTCCTCCGCGTCCTCCGCTTCCTCCTCGTCGTCCGTGGTGGACGCCTCGTCGGACCCGGCATCGTCAGGCGCTCGTTCGGGTGCCTGATCCGGTGCGCCCTCCGCCGCGGCCTCGCCCGGATCCGCGCTGGGGCCCGCCTGCGCGGGCGGCGGGGTGAGCGGCAGCGCCGGGGTCGACGCCGGCTCGGGCTGCGCCTCAGGCTCGGGCGTCACCTCCGGCTCGGGCGTCACCTCCGGCTCGGGCTGCGCCTCAGGCTCGGGCTGCACCTCCGGCTCGGGCGTCACCTCCGGCTCGGGCGTCGCCTCGGCGACGGCCTCGTCCGAGGCGGCGCTCGGTCCGGCCTGGGCGGGCGGTGGGACCAGCGGGAGGCCCGACGCGGGAGCGGGCTCGGGCGCTGGCGCGACGGCGTCGGGTTCCGGTGCCGTGGCCTCGGGTTCCGGCGCGGCCGGCTCGGGCGGTGTGGCGGCTTCCGGTGCCTGCGTGGCGCCTTCGGGCGCGACGTCGGTGACGGCCGCCTCGTCGCGCTCACCGCCAGGATCGTCCGGCAAGCGGCGCTCGGTGCGGCCCGACGCCCAGTCCAACGCCTTCTGGTGCCGGTCGTCGGGGGTGATCCCGGCGGCGACCATCTGCTCGAAGACCGCCTGGGCCTGCTCGGCGTGGCCCCTCTTGGCGTGGGCCCACATCAGCTCGCGGTAGCTCGGCTCGTCGACGTGGATGCCGCCAGCCGCCAGCGCCGTGACGAGGCGGCCCGCGACGTCGAGCTTGCCGCCCTTCAGCACGGCGGTGACGACCTTCGAGGCATCGCTCGCCGTCGGGGCGACGCCGGCGGTCACCATTTCCGTCAGCATCGTCACCGCGTCGTCGATGCGCTTGGCCCGGATCAGCGCGGTCAACAGCGTGCCGTAGTGCCGTCCGTGGGTGAGGATCCCAGCGACGCGCAGCCGATCGAGCAACGCCTTGGCGTCGTCCAGCCGGTCGGCCCGCACGAGCCCCTCGACCAGGTCGCGCGCGACCCGCCGGTCGGCCGGCACCCCGTGGCGCACCGCCTCCTCGAAGACGCCGAGCGCCACGTCCAGCTCGCCCGCCTTGAGGTGTCCGCTCATCACGTCGGCGAACAGCTGCGGTGGCACGGGGACGCCCAGGATGAGCATCCAATCGACCACACCGGACGCAGCCTGCAGGCGCTTGGCGGCCAGGCTCACCCGGCCGAGCGCCTCGAGGTTCTCGCCCGAGGGGATACGTCCCCGGTCGGCGAGCGCCACGGCGGTGGCCCAGGAGGCGTCCGCATCTCCCGCGGCGAGGCGGGCGGTCAGGACCGCGTTGACGTGGAAGGAGGACGGCTCGGTCCCCGCGTCGCGCATCAGCTGGAGCCGGGCCTCGGCCGCGGCGGGGTCGCCGGCGCGGGCGTGGGCGAGCAGCAGCTCGGTGTGCACCTCACCGGGCAACGCGACCCCGGCGGCGGTCAGCCGCTCCAGCAGGTCGATGGCCCGGTCGGTGTGGCCGGCACGAGCCACCATCGTGACCAGGTCCGCGGCGAGCCGCGGGTTGGGCGCCTTGCCGACCTGGGCCATCAGGTCGACGATCGCCCGGGTGTCCTTGATCGCCCGACGGTCGAGGCAATCGCGCAGCAGCGCGACGTACTCGCCGTCCTCGGCGGCCTGGCCCCGCGAGGCCATCCGGCGCAGGACCGCTCGTGCTGCCGGGAAGCGTCCCGCGGCGAGGTAGACGCTCAGGACCGCCGGCGCGTGGGCCTCGTCCGGCTCCGCCCCCTCTGCGTGGAGCTCGTCGAGGCGTGCGAGCGCCGCATCGGTCCGCCCGGAGCGGGCGGCGGCGACGGCCAGGTCCCACCGCACGGATGGGTCCGGCGGGTGGCCGGCGGCGGTCATCTCCTCGATGAGGCGCTGGGCGCCGTCGAGGTCGCGAGCCGCGAGGTGGGCTCGCAGCAGCAGCTCGTGGTGGACGGGCTCGACCGGGACCCCGCGGTCCCGCATCGACTGGACCACCTGCTGCGACATCCGGAGGTCACCGGAGAAGCGCTGCAGCGCCTCGGTGTACCTGGTGCTCTCGTCCGACACGACGGTCCTCCTCGTGCCCGACCACCCACGATGCGGCGACAGGGTCGGCCTCGCGGCCGATCGACGGGCGCCGTCCGTGGCGATCGCCTCGCGCACGAGGCGCGACGCGACCAACGGGTCGAGCTGCGCACCCACCCACGTGCGCGGTGGTGGCCGACGGTCGGCCGGCGGCGACCCTACCGGTCGGCCGAGCCGGAGGGCAGCCCGCCCGGGCGGTCTCCGCCGACGCGCCTCTACCCTCCCCCGGCCGGCGTCGTCACCCCGGGCGGCCGCCGGAGGGAGCGTGCGCGTGTCGGTCCGTGAGCTGGTCGTCCTCGGGACCGCGAGCCAGGTGCCGACCCGGACGCGTGCCCACAACGGCTACCTGCTGCGGTTCGACGGCGTCGGGGTGGTGGTCGACCCGGGCGAGGGAACGCAGCGGCAGCTGACGCTCGCCGGTGCGCGGATCGGGTCCGTGCGGCACGTGCTGATCACGCACGCGCACGGGGATCACTGCCTCGGGCTGCCGGGCGTGCTGCAGCGCCTGTCCCTCGAGGGGGTGGCGGGCCCGGTGCACGTGCGGTTCCCGGCCGCCGCAACCCCCTACATCGAGCGCCTCCGGGACGCGACCCTCTACCACGACCACACCGAGGTCGTGCTCCACCCGGACGGACCGGGGGTGGTGTGGGAGGGACCCGGACCGTTCCGGATCCGTGCCGTGGAACTGTCGCACGGGCCGGCCGAGCACCCGGTCCCGACGCTCGGGTGGCGGCTCGAGGAACCGGACGGCCGCCGGCTCGACCGCGCCCGACTCCAGCGCGCCGGCGTGCCGCCCCGTGCCCGCAGCGAACTGGTCGCCAGCGGCCACGTCACCGTCGACGGTCGGCGGGTCGAACTGCGCGAGGTCAGCGACCCACGCCCCGGTCAGGTCGTGGCGGTGGTCATGGACACCCGCGACAGCGACGGTGCGCGCGAGGCTGCGGCGGGGGCGGATCTGCTGGTCATCGAGGCCACGTTCCTGGAGGCGGACCGGTCCCTCGCCGAGGAGGTCGGCCACCTCACGGCCGCACAGGCCGCGGCCATCGGCCGGGACGTCGGTGCTCGACGGGTGGTCCTGACCCACTTCTCGCAGCGTTACTCGGACACCGCGGGCCACCTCGCCGAGGCGCGGGCGGCCGCCCCGGACCTCGACGTCGTGGTGGCGGCCGACCTCGACCGCATCCCGTTCCCGCCGCGCGTCGGCCGCGGTTGAACCCCCGTGGCCGTGGCGGGGCTCAGAGGAGGTGTTCGAGCCCGACGATGCAGCCGTGGATGCCGTGCACCTCGCGGCAGGCGAGGAGCACACCCGGCATGAACGAGCTGCGGTCCAGCGACCGGTGCGAGATGGTCAGGGTCTGACCGAGCCCCCCGAAGACCACGTCCTGGTCGGCGACGATGCCGGGCAGGCGCAGCGAGTGGACACGCACGTCGGCGTGGGTCGCGCCGCGGGCACCGGGGTGACGCTCATCGCCGCCCGGCGCGTCCGGGACCTCACGGCGCGCCTCGGCGATGAGTTCTGCGGTCCGCAGGGCCGTCCCGGACGGCGCGTCCACCTTGGCGTCGTGGTGGCGCTCGATGATCTCCACGTGGGGCAGGTGCTTGGCCGCCTCCTGGGCGAACTGCATCAGCAGCACCGCGCCGATGGCGAAGTTCGGGGCGATGAGCAGGTTCGCCTCGCCCGACGCCGACAGCTCCTTGCACGCGGCGAGGTCCTCGTCGGCCAGGCCGGTCGCCCCGACGACCGCGTGCACACCGTGCTCGAGCAGCCACCGCAGGTTGTCCCCGACGGTCCGCGGGCCGGTGAACTCGACCGCCACCTCAGCGCCGGCTTCCAGCAGCGCGTCCAGCTGCTCCGCGACTACGAGGTCGGTGTCGACGCCGGCGACGTCACGAAGTGGGTCGCCCGCCCGGGAGGGATCGATCGCCGCGACCAGCTCGAGATCGTCGGCACCGTGCACGGCGCGGCACACCTCCGAGCCCATCCGTCCGGCGGCGCCCACGACGCCCACCTTGATCGTCATCCGCGACTCCTCGACCGGTCGAAGTGGGCAGCCTACGCCCCGGGCCCGGGACGGCGGGCGGGCCGGCCGTCGGGTCGGGCGGAGCGCTGGACGCCCGGCAGGGCCGAAGGGCCGCAGCCGCTCACCCTGCGTACCCGCCTCCGTACGCCGAGTTCCCGCTGCGGCCCCGGGTCATCGGACGGCTGGCCGGACCTGCGCGCTGCCCTCGCTGCGGCCACGGTCCCGCGCTGACGGCCGACGCGAGCCGCCGCGTGCGAGACGACCGGACAGGTGGTGAGGCAGATGGGCATGGAGGACGTGCACGAGCTGGCGAAGTGGGCACGGAAGGCGTCGCGGATCGAGCGGCGCGCCAAGCGGCAGCTCGCCCGCCTCATCCACGGCCAGCGACGCGCGCGCTGCCGGCTCGTGGGATGTCGGAACCTCGACTCCCCCGAGCCCTGCTCCCGGTGCGGGGCACGCGGGCGTGGGCCGGAAGGGCGCAGCGACTCCCGCAAGGTGTGACCGGACCGGCCCCGACGTCGCAGAGCGTCCCGACGAGGTGGGAGCCTGGCGGTCAGTCGAGCGCGGGGGCGAACCGGTCGGTCTCGTCCTCGCCGAACGGCCCGACCACGGCGAGGTCGGCTGGCTGGCCGAGGAGGCGGTCGGCGACGCGGCGCACGTCCTCGACGGTCACCGCGTCGATCCGAGCGAGGGCCTCGTCGACGGTGACGATCGGCACGCCGGTCGCGACCTGCTTGCCGATCCGGCTCATCCGCGACCCGGTGTCCTCGAGGCCGAGCACCGTGCCGCCCGCGAGGGCACCCCGGGCGCGCGCCACCTCGTCAGCATCGACGTCGAGACGGACCCGGTCGAGCTCGGCACGCAGCACCTGCAGGGTCTCGTCGACCTTGCCGGGCGCGGTGCCGACGTAGGCGCCGACGAGCCCCGCATCCCGGTACGAGGAGCTGTAGCTGTAGGTCGAGTAGCACAGGCCCCGGGTCTCACGCAGCTCCTGGAAGAGGCGCGAGGACATCCCGCCGCCGAGCGCGACGTTCAGGACACGCAGCGCCCAGCGGTCGTCGTCGAGCTGGTCGAGCCCGGGGTACCCGAGCACGACGTGGGCCTGCTCGGTCGGCCGGTGACGGATGCGCAGCTCCCGGGCGCCGTAGCGCGACGGGCCGGTGCGGACCGGTGGCGTGCCGCCGGGTCGGCCGAGGTCGCCGAGCAGCTCCGAGGTCAGCTTCACGAGGGAGTCGTGGTCGACCGCCCCGGCGGCCGCGACCGTCAGGTTCTCGGGCCGGTAGTGGTGCAGGTAGTGGTCGTGGATGGTGTCGCGGTGCAGCCCCGTGATCGACTCGACGCTGCCCAGGGTCTCGAGCGCGAGCGGATGGTCACCGAGCACGATCTCGGACAGGTCCGAGTGCACCAGGTCGTCGGGGGTGTCGAGGTGGATGTCGATCTCGGAGAGCACGACCTGACGCTCGGCCTCGACGTCCTCGGGGGTGTTGCGTGCGTCCACCAGCATGTCGGCGAGCACGTCGAAGGCCAGCGGCAGATCGTCGTCGAGCACCCGCGCGTAGAAGCAGGTCACCTCCTTCGAGGTGAACGCGTTCATCTCGCCCCCGACCGCGTCGAGCGCCTCGGCGATGTCGCGGGCGGACCGGCGACCGGTGCCCTTGAACAGCAGGTGCTCGAGGAAGTGCGAGGCCCCGAACTGTTCGGGGGACTCGTCGCGTGACCCGACCCCGATCCACATCCCGAGGGTGACCGAGCGGACGGCCGGCATCGGATCGCTCACGACCCTGACGCCGGTGGGCAGCACGGTGATCTGGGGGTCCTGCACGGGAGCTCCTGGGGTGGGCCGGACGGTCGTCGACCGCGGCGCGTGAGGGTACGTCCCGCACCGACCGGCCGCGCCCACCACGAGTCCGGCTCCCCGGCCGCAGCGCACGCCGGTCGCGCACGGTGCGGCGCGCAGCCGCCGCGAACGCGCCGACGGCGGCCCCCTTCGAGGGACCGCCGTCGGGTGTGGTGCAGGGTGTTGGGGGTGTCAGTCGCGCTCGCGCGACCGGCTG
This sequence comes from Nitriliruptor alkaliphilus DSM 45188, assembly GCF_000969705.1. GTDB lineage: Bacteria > Actinomycetota > Nitriliruptoria > Nitriliruptorales > Nitriliruptoraceae > Nitriliruptor > Nitriliruptor alkaliphilus. The sequence continues at coordinate 2,741,858 of NZ_KQ033901.1, read as the reverse complement.
CGGGTGCGGGTCCGGGTGCGCTCGCCGCCACCGTCACCGCCGCGCTCGCCGCCCTTGTCGCGGTCGCCGCCCTTGTCGCGGTCGCCGCCCTTGTCGCGGTCGCCGCCACGCTCGCGGTCGCCGCCACGGTCACGGTCACCGGACTCGGCGGGCTCGCCGCGGTCACGGTCGCCGCCGCCACGCTCGCCACGCTCACGACCGCCACGCTCACGGCCGCCACGCTCACGGCCGCCGCGCTCACCGCGGTCACCGCGCTCACCGCGGTCACCGCCACGGTCACCACGGTCGCCGCGGTCACCGCCCTTGTCGCCGCCGCCCTCGTCGGTGCGCTCGGCCTTCTCGCCGACGTACTCGAGCTTGAACTTGCGGCCACCGTCGAGGACGTCCATGACCTGCACGAGGACGGCGTCACCGACCTGCACGGCCTCCTCGGCGTGGTTGAGGCGCTTGCCCGCCATCTTCGACAGCTCGGAGATGTGCAGGAGGCCGTCGGTACCCGGCGTCAGCGACACGAACGCGCCGAAGTCGACGGTCTTGACCACGAGGGCGTTGTACTTCTCGCCCTTCTCGGGCAGGACCGGGTTGGCGATGGCGTTGACGCGATCGAGCGCGTCCTGCGCGACCTCCTTGGAGTTCGCGTAGATCTTGACCACGCCGCGGCCGCCCTCCTCGTCGACGTCGATCTGGGCGCCGGTCTCCTCGACCAGCTCCTTGATGATCGCGCCGCGCGGGCCGATGACCGCACCGATCTTGTCCTGCGGGATGTAGACCAGTTCGACGCGCGGGGCGGTCTCGGCGACCTCCTCGCGGGGCTCGCTGATGGCCGCGTTCATCACGTCCAGGATCTCCATCCGGGCGTCGCGCGCCTGGAGGAGGGCGTCCTGCAGCACCTGGGCCGGGATGCCGGCGAGCTTGGTGTCGAGCTGGAGCGCGGTGATGAACTCCTTCGGGCCGGCGACCTTGAAGTCCATGTCGCCGAAGAAGTCCTCGACGCCCTGGATGTCGGTCAGGGTGGTGTACTTGCCGTTCTCGTACACCAGACCCATCGCGATGCCGGAGACGGGTGCGTGGATCGGCACACCGCCGTCCATGAGGGCCAGCGAGGTCGCGCAGACCGAGCCCATCGAGGTCGAGCCGTTGGAGCTGAAGACGTCCGACACGATGCGCATGGCGTAGGGCCACTGGTCGGTCTCGGGCAGCATCGGGATGATGGCCCGCTCCGCCAGGGCGCCGTGGCCGATCTCGCGACGCTTCGGCGAGCCGACGCGGCCCGCCTCACCGGTCGAGTAGGGCGGCATGTTGTAGTGGTGCATGAACAGCTTCTCGTCCTCGGGGTCGAGGGTGTCGAGCCGCTGCCCTTCGCGGGTGGTGCCGAGCGCGAGCACGCTCATGACCTGGGTCTCGCCGCGCTGGAACAGCGACGAACCGTGGGTCTTGGGCAGCACGCCGACCTGGGCGGTGACCTCACGCAGGTCCGTGACACCACGGCCGTCGATACGGAAGCCCTCATCGACGATGAGCTGACGGACGACCTTCTTCTCGGTGGTCCGGAAGGCTTCGCCCGCCTGCTTCTTGAGGTCGCCCTCCTCGATGTCGCCGACGCCCTGACCGACAACGTGGTCGACGGTCTCCTTGCGGATCTCGCCGAGCTGGTCGTCACGCTCGGACTTGGTCAGCTCCGAGGACCGGCGGTAGAGCTCGGTGATCTTGCCGGCCGCGTGGCCGTAGACCGCCTCGAGGACCTCGTCGGAGTGGTCGAGGAAGAGCGGGAACTCGCCCGCGTCGCGGACCCCGACCTGGTCGACGAAGGTCTGCTGCGCCTCGCAGAGCTGCCGGATGATCGGCTTGACGTCCTCGATGGCCTGACCGACGACCTGCTCGGTCGGCGCCGGGGCGCCCATGTCGACCTTGATCCAGGCGTCCGGGGTGGCCTCGGCCTCGATCATGAGGATGGCGATCTCGCCATCGTCCTCGACGCGCCCGGAGATGACCATGTTGAACACGGCCTCCTCCTCGAGCTCCTCGAACGAGGGGAAGGCGACCCAGGAGCCGTCACGCAGCATCGCGTAGCGGACCGCGGCGACGGGGCCCGAGAACGGGATGCCCGACAGCATCGTCGACAGCGACGAGCCGTTCATGGCGACCACGTCGTAGGGGTCGAACTGGGTGGTCTGGATGATCGTGTTGACGACCTGGACCTCGTTGCGCAGCCCTTCGGCGAAGGTCGGGCGCAGCGGGCGGTCGGTCAGCCGGCACACCAGGATGGCGTTCTCCGACGGCCGTCCCTCGCGCTTGAAGAAGCTGCCCGGGATGCGCCCGTTGGCGTACATCCGCTCCTCGACCTCGATGGTGAGGGGGAAGAAGGGCAGGAAGTCCTTCGGCTGGCTCGATGCGGTGGTGGTGGTCAGGACCTTGGTGTCACCGAGGCTGGTGACGACCGCGCCGCCCGCCTGGGCGGCCAGGGTCCCGGCCTCGAAGGTGATCGTCTTGCCGTCGATGTCGACGCTGAGCTCGTGTTGTCCGAGCGTGCCCACGTGGGCCTCCTCTTGCTTCGTGTCCCGCGCACCTGCGCGGGTCCGTCACACACCATGCGTGACGGTGTCTGGTCATCTCCCGAGCTCGAGGGGCCGACCGGTGGCCGGTGCATCCGTGAGGGCGTCTCGAGGGGTGGGCGCCCAGCAGAGCGCGCGTTCTCGAGGCGTCGCCACGGACGTCCGACCGCGTGCGGTCCGTACGTACCCGGGACGTGGAGCGGGCCGGCGCCCGTCGAGGGTGCCGGCCCGTCCTGGTTCCTAGCGGCGGAGCCCGAGCTCACCGATCAGGGTGCGGTAACGCTCGATCTCGTTGTCCTTGAGGTAGTTCAGCAGGCGGCGACGCTGGCCGACCATCATCAGCAGACCACGACGTGAGTGGTGGTCGTGCTTGTGCTCCTTGAGGTGTTCGGTCAGGTGCGAGATGCGCTGCGTGAGCAACGCGACCTGGACCTCGGGGGACCCGGTGTCGCCCTCGCTACGGGCGAAGCGGGTGATGATCTCCTGCTTGTCGTCTGGCAACGCGACGGCCAACGTGACTCTCCTACGATCGTGGAACCCTGCACCGCCGGGCCGGAAGCGACCTATCGGAGGTCATCTCCCGCCGGGGGGCCGCGGCCACGGCGCACGACACGCGCGCAGCTCCAGCGGGGACCCCGACGCCCGTACGGGCACGGTGAGAACGACCCGCGGACGGGCCGTCGGTGCGCAGTGTGCCCGACGGAGTGCGCTCCGGGCAACCCCCGAGCGCTGCGCACGGCTCAGGTGCGAGCGACTCCGGCCGTGCGAGCCCCCGTCGCGGTGACCTGCGGGACGTCGACGACCGGGGGTGACGAGTCGTCCAGCGCCGGGGGCGACGGGTCGTTCACGGCCGCGGGGCCCGGGTCGCCCACCGCCGCGGGGTCCGGGTCGTCGGCCGGCAGCCGGACCACGAACCGGGCGCCCCCGCCGGGCCGGTCCTCGACCCGGACCGTTCCACCGTGCAGTTCGGTCAGCGCCCGCACCAGCGCCAGGCCGATCCCCGTCCCCGGGGACGGCGCGCCGCTCGCCGCCGGCCCCTGCGCGAAGGGTTGGAACAGCTCGGTCTTGAGTTCGTCGGGGATCCCCGGCCCCTCGTCCTCGACCACGACCGTCGCCACGCCACCCACGCTGCTCAGACGGCACACGACCCGGCTGTCGCCCGGGGTGTGTCGGAGCGCGTTGCGCACGAGGTTGTCGATGAGCCGCTCGACCTTCGGGCCGTCGACGGCGATGACCGCTCGGTCGCCGACGACCGACACGCGTCCGGCGCTCGCCGGATCGAGTGCGGCGACCACCGAGCAGGCCAGGTCGCGCAGGCTCGTACGACGCCGCTCCGGCGACACCAACCCGCGCGACAGCCGATCGACGTCGAGCAGGTCGGTCAGGAGCCGCTCGAGCCGAGAGGACTGGCGTTGCACGATCTCGAGCATCCGGCGGCGCTGGTCGGCGTCGAGCTGTTCGTCGCGGGCCTCGAGGGTCTGCGCGGCGCCGATCACGGCGCTGAGGGGCGTGCGCAGCTCGTGCGAGACCGCCTGCAGGAAGGTCGACTTCATCGCATCGAGGTGGCGCAACTCGTCGGCTGCGGCACGTTCGGCGGCGACCAGCCGCTGCAGCGCCTCGGCCTCCTCGTGCTGTCGCGTGACGTCCCGCAACGTCCCGAGCACCGTCCGGTGATCGCCGTCGACCTCGACGACACGCTCCTCGAGCCGGAGCCAGCGCCACCCTCCGCCGGGCCAGCGCCACCGGACCTCGGTGGGCACGGCGATCAGGCCGTCCTCGTCGATGGCCGCCGTCAGCCGGTCGTGGTCGTCCTCGTGCATCCGCTGGCGGACCAGGGACGGATCGGCGATCAGATCGCTGACCGGCACGCCGAGGATGCCCGCCGCTGCCGGGTTGAAGTAGGTGTAGCGGGCATCCGGACCGGGGACCGGGGTGGCGCGGAGGTAGACCCCGTCACGGTTGCCCTCCGCGACGATCCGGTAGCGCGCCTCGGTCGCGATCCGTTGCCGCGCCAGCCGCAGGTCGGCGGCGGTCCGTCGCAGGACGGCGACCACGGCCTCCTTCGCGTGGTGCACGTCCGGGTCGTCACCGAGGTCGCGGATCCGCTGACGCGCCTCGGCCTCGAGCACGTCCACATCAGCGGACGTGGTCACCGAGACCAGCCGAGCTGCCGTGGTGGTCGCGACCTCGTCGAGACGGCGACACAGGTCGTGGTGGGCCAGCAACTCACCGAGGTAGCGCAGCGTCAGGGCGAGCGCGCCCGCCGCAGCGACGATCACCAGGAAGTTGAGGTCCAGCACGCGCCCGAAGCCGTGGAGCACCGTGGTCACCACTCCGAAGGTGGCGAACACCGCGGCGGTGACCAGCGTGGCGTCCCGTCGTGTCCCGACCAGGACGCGCAGCGACAGCACGGCGATGAGGGCGACCAGGACCGCGCCGTTGCGCCCGAGGCCGACACCGATGGTGAGGAGGGCGACGACGACCGTGGCGTCGCCCGGCCACGTCGCGCGCCCCGACCGGCCGATGCGCAGCGCCCACACCACCAGCACACCCGTGCCGAGCAGCGCCGCCACCCGGTCGGGCCACACCGGGGTCGAGGCGTCCACCAGTTCGATCAGCTGCACCCCCGCGGCCAGCAGCGCGAACCGGACGAAGAAGCTGCGTACGCGCGCCAACAGCAGCGTCCCCGAGGCCGGCGGCTCGACCGTCCGCATCGTCGACAAACCGGCACCTCCTCCCCGTCAGTGTGCTGCAGGAGGCGCCGTTCGACCCGGGCACGCACCCAGACCACCCGGAAGGACCACGAGCCGGCCGGACGGACGGCCGACGTCAGCCGAACGCGCGATCGGCACCGAGCAGGACGGTGGCGGCCGACGACAACCAGCCGCCCGTGCCGTGCGCGAGCGCGACCTTCGGGGTCCCCGGGACCTGGCGCTCGCCCGCGCTGCCCCGCAGCTGCGCCACGGCCTCGACCAGGAGGAAGATCCCGCGCATGCCGGGGTGACAGGCCGACAGCCCTCCGCCGTCGGTGTTGGTCGGCAGCGCGCCGTCCCGCAGGAGGCGGCCCCCCGAGACGAACGCGCCACCCTCGCCGGGGGCGCAGAACCCGAGCGCCTCGAAGGTCATCGGCACCACGATGGTGAACGCGTCGTAGACCTGGCACACGTCGACGTCGGCCGGGGTGAGGCCGGCGCGCCCGAAGGCCAACGCACCGGAGCGCTCGGCGGGCAGCCGGGTGAGGTCGGGCATCTGGCTCATGGAGGTGTGGCTGATCGCAGTGCCCGTACCGAGGACCCAGACCGGTTCGGCCGCGAGGTCACGGGCCCGGTCGGCGCCGACCACGACCACGGCCCCGCCGCCGTCGGAACGGATGCAGCAGTGGAGCTTGGTCAGCGGGTCGGCGATCATCGGTGCCGCGTTCACCTCGTCGACGGTGAGCGGGTCGCGGTACATCGCGTCGGGGTTGTGGGCCGCGTTGGCGCGGGCCTGGACCGCGACCTCGGCCAGCTGTTCGAGGGTGGTGCCGTGCTCGTGCACGTGACGCCGGGCGACCATCGCGTGCTTGGCGATCAGGGTGTGCCCGTACGGGACCTCGTACTGGGTCGGTCCGCTGGAGGACAGCGCAAGGTCACCGGTGCGCAGGCGACGCTTGATGTCGGCGCGTGCCGTGGACCCGTAGACCAGCAGCACGACCGAGGCGTGCCCGGCGTGGATCGCCGCGACGGCGTGCTCGAGCATCACCTCCCAGGTGGCACCCCCGACGGCGGTCGAGTCGACCCACGTGGGCCGGAGGCCGAGGTGCTCGGCGACCTCGATCGGCTGGAGCAGGCCGGTGCCGACCGAGGCGAAGCCGTCGACCTCGGTGTGGGAGAGCCCTGCGTCCGCGAGGGCACGGGCGGCGGCCTGGTGGTGGAGGTCGAAGGCCGAGACGTCGTCGACCCGTCCGACCTCGGAGAGGGCGGCGCCGACGATGGCGGCGCGAGGATGCGGACCCGGAGCAACCACGTCAGCGCACCCGGGGCGTCACGCGCTGCCCCGACGCGAAGCTGCGCTGCCCCTCGGCCAGCGCCTCGGGAGCGTTCCCGGCGGCGACCAGTGGGACGCCGACGTCCAGGGCAGCCGCCCGTGACAGTTCGTTGGCGGTCCAGATGGTGCGCAAGGTGGCCTGCACCGCCAGGGCCGGTTGCGAGGCGATCGTCCGTGCCACCCACGCCGCGGCCGCCGCGAGGTCGCCGGGCGGCACGACCTCGCTGACGAACCCGAGCTGGTGTGCGCGCGCGGCCGACACCCGCTCGTGGGCCCCGAGCAACTGCATGCGCAGGACCTCGCCGAGCGGTAGGCGCTGGAGCAGGTGCACCGACTCGAAGACCGCCGCCATCCCGTAGGTCACGTGCGGGTCGAAGAACGTCGCGTCGTCGCTGGCGACGATGACGTCGACCTCGCCGAGGAGGTAGAACGCCCCGCCGCACGCCATGCCCTGGACCGCGGCGACCACCGGCTTCCACAGGTCGTTGGCCTTGGGGCCGAGCCACGCGCCGGGATCGTCGAACTGGAACGGGGTCCCGACCTCGCCCACGCTCACGGCCCCGGGGGGCGCGGGTCCGGCGCCGGCGTCCGCCCCCTCGGCGGGCTCCTCGACCGCCAGGGCCCAGTCGCGGTCGACACCGGTGCAGAACGCGCGGTCGCCTGCGGCGTCGAGGACGATGGCGCGGACCCGATCGTCGGCCCGCAGCTCGCGCCACGTGGCCCGGAGCTCGGCGAGCATCACCCCGTCGAAGGCGTTCAACCGGTCGGGTCGGTCCAGGGTGACCCAGGCGACACCGTCGTCCTGCCGCCGTCGGATCGTGGTCAGCTCGGCCACCGCGCCCTCCCTCGTGCAGCGCGCTCCCTGCGCCGCAGCGGGGCGACCCTAGCGCTCGGACGCGCGGATGTGACGACCCGTCAGATACGGTGCCGGCGGGAGCGACCAGGGAGCCAGACCGTGACGACCACCTCGCAGGCCACGACCACGACACCGCGCCCGACCCTCGCGGTCGGCGACACCGCACCCCCGGTGGAACACCGCCTGACGCGGACCGACCTCGTCCAGTACGCCGGCGCTTCCGGTGACCTCAACCCCATGCACCACGACGAGCCGAAGGCGCAGGCTGCCGGGATGCCGTCGGTGTTCGGCCACGGGATGCTGTCGATGGGCATCGTCGGTCGTGCCCTGACCGACTGGGTCAGCGTGGCGGCGCTGCGCCGCTTCGAGGTCCGGTTCACCACCCAGAGCTGGCCCGGGGACACGCTCACGACGCGCCTGACCGTCACCGAGGTCCGCGACGACGAGGACGGAGCGCGGGTGGCCGAGGTCGACTGCCGCCTGGTGAACCAGGACGACGCCGACGTCATCGCCGGGACCGCCCTGGTCGAGCTGGCCTGATGCGCGCCGACCTGCCGACCGTCGACCCGAGCAGCGCACCGTGGTGGGAGGCGTGCGAGCGCGGCGAGCTGCTCATCCGCCGCTGCGACGCCTGCGGTCTGGCCCACCACTACCCGCGCCAGCGCTGCCCCACCTGCTGGTCCGAGGACGTGCGCTGGGAGGCCGCGTCGGGCCGGGGGCGCCTGCACACCTGGTCGGTCGTGCACGCCGGGGCGCTGCCGCCGTTCAGCGAGCGGCTCCCGTACGTCGTCGCGATCGTGGCGCTCGAGGAGGGCCCGCTGCTGGCGACCAACATCGTCGACGCCGACCACGCCCGGCTCGCGATCGATCAGGACCTCGTCGTGGTCTTCGAACGTGACGAGGGCTCGACCGTGACCGTCCCGCGCTTCCGCCCCGCCTGACCGCACGCCCGACCTCGAGCCCGACCGCGACGAGGAGTCCGCACCCATGGCCGTCACCGACCTCATCGGCAGCCCCCTGCCCGCCCAGACCGTCGTGGTGGAACGGGGACCCGTCGGGTTCCTGGCCCGTGCCGTGACCGACTCCTCGCCGGTGTTCCAGGACGCTCGCGCGGCCGCGGACGCGGGGTTCGATGCCGTACCCGCGCCGCCCACCTACGCCTTCGTGATGGCCCACCAGGGCGCGTGGCCCGAGCTCCAGCCCGACGGCGCCACCGGCGAGCACCCGCTCCGTCACGTCATCACCGAGCTGATGTCCGGTGGCGGCATGATCCTCCACGGCGGCCAGTCCTTCACCTACCACCGACCCGTGCTCGTCGGTGACCGCCTGACCGCGACCGGCCGCATCGCCGACGTGACCGTCAAGGAGCGGGGCGAGGGGTCGCGCATGACGTTCGTGGTGGCCGAGACCGACTGGCACGACGCGGACGGGGCTCCGGTGGTCACCTCGTCGATGACCCTCATCCACCGCACCTGACCCGCCGCGCCGCGCGGGGACACCGTCCGTACCGCGCACCCTGGCCGGCCGTCCCGGACGGCCATCCGGCCCGCGTCTATCCTCCCGCGCGGGGTTCCTCCGGGCACGCGACGGGCTGGTCACGGGTCGCGACCGACCGGCCGAGGTGTGGCCGCGGATCCCGTCGCTCCGACTCCCGACCGCACCGGAAACCCCACCGTGTCCTCCACGTTGCCCGCCCCGCCACCGCCCGCCGGTGCGCCGAGCGCGAACGGCACGCACGGGGTCGCTGAGGGTCCCCACGAGCACCTCGTGGGCATGTACGACGACATGGACGCGCTGGTCGCGGGCGTGGTCGACCTCGTGGCACCCGCGTTCGAGGCGGGCGATGGCGCCGTGGTCGTGGCGACCGAGGTCCACCGCCGCGCCGTGACCGCCGGACTCCGTCGTCGCGGTGTCGACGTCGACACCCAGGTCCAGCGCGGGCGCCTCGCTCTCGTGGACGCTGCCGACCTGCTGACCCGGATCTCGACGCCGGACGGCCCGGACGCCGCCCGGTTCGAACAGCACGTGGGCGGGTTGATCGACCAGGTGACCGACGGGGGCCGGCGGCGCGCCCGGCTCTTCGGGGAGATGGTCACCCTCCTGTGGGAGGACGGGGACGTCAACGGGGCGCTCGCCCTCGAGGACCTGTGGGAGGCCTACCTGCGGGAGCATCCCGCGACCCTGCTGTGCGGCTACCCCTCCGACGCGTTCGCGCACGACCGGTCGATCGAGGCGTTCCGCGCCGTCTGCGACCGACACACCTCGGTCATCACCACGTCCGTCGACGCCGGCGACCTCGCCGCCCGCTCGCGTGCGGTGGCGCTGCTCGAGCACGAACGCGTCGTCGACCGCAACCGCCGCTCCGACCTCGAACGCCAGAGCGCAGCGCTCGAGGACGCGCTGGCCCACCTGCGCGAGGCCACCGCGCGCCGTGACGAACTGCTGGCCATCGTGGTCCACGACATCCGCAGCCCGGCCACGATGGTCACCAACGCCCTCAGCCTGATCCTGCAGGCCGGGCCCGAGCTCGGCTGGGAGGAGACCCGCGACCTCCTGCGGACCGCGCACGAGGCCGGCGAGCGCATCGCACGCCTGTCCCGCGACATCGTCACCTCCGCCGAACTCGACGCCGGCTCGTTCACCTACGACCTGCGTCCCGTCGACCTCGCCCGCGTCGTGGCCGACGCCGTCCAGGAGGTCCGGTCCGCCTCCCACCGCACCATCGAGTTCCACCACGACCTCGATCTGCCCACCGCGCTGGCCGACGAGGTCCGCCAGCGTCAGGTGCTCAGCAACCTGCTCGGCAACGCCGTCAAGTTCTCCCCCGAGGACACGACGATCAGGGTCAGCCTCACCCGTGTGGACGAGCACCTCGAGGTCCAGGTCCGGGACGCGGGCCCGGGCATCAGCGTCGAGGACCAGTCACGCCTCTTCCAGCCGTTCAGCCGGTTGGACCGCACCCGCGGCGTCGAGGGCAACGGACTCGGCCTGCACTCGGCCAAGCTGCTGACCGAGGGGCAGGGCGGCACGATCCGCGTCGAGAGCGAGCTCGGCCAGGGTGCCCTGTTCGCCTACACCGTCCTGACGCTGCCGGCCTGCGACGATCGACAGGGCGACCGACAGGGCGACCGACGCGACGCCTGAGGCGACGCGCCGACCGACGCGCGCTCACCAGCCGCGGAAGGTGGGGGCGCGCCGCTCGATGAACGCGGTGACGCCCTCGTCCGCGTCGGCGGTGCCCTGGATCAGCTCCTGCGCCACCGCCTCGTCGCGCAGCGCGGTGTCCCGGTCCGTCTCCAGCGCCCGGTTGACCAGCTGTTTGGTCGCGGCGTACGCACGGGTCGGCCCGGCGGCGAGCGTCACCACCAGTTCGTCGACGTGCGTGCCGAGCTCGCCGGCCGACACGACCCGGTTGACGAGCCCCAGCTCGAGGGCGCGGTCGGCACCGACCTGCTCGCCGAGGAGGAACAGCTCCTTGGCCCGCTGCGGGCCGACCAGCCGGGTGAGCAGGTAGGCGGCCCCCGCGTCGGGCACGATGCCGCGGTGGACGAAGGACTGGACCAGCCGCGCCCGGTCCGAGGCGATGACGAGGTCGCACGCCAGCGCGAGCTGGACCCCACCACCGGCGGCCACGCCGTCGACGACCGCCACGACCGGCCGCTCGCAGTCCAGCACCGCCGTGACCAGCCGCTGCCACCCGCGCTGCACGAGACGTGCGACGTCGCCGACCGCCCGGTCCGGCGCCCCCTCGGGGCGTGGCGGTGCCGCGGGTTGGCCCCGCAGGTCCGCGCCCGCGCAGAACGCACCGCCGGCGCCGGTGATGACCACGACACGGACCCGCAGGTCGCTCGACGCCGCCTCGAGCAGGTCGGCCAAGCGATCGCGCATCCCGTGCGTGAGCGCGTTCTTCGCCTCGGGCCGGTCGATGGTCAGGGTCAGCACCCCGCGGTCGTCGCGATCGGCACGGACGAGGTCGGTGACCTTCCTCGGCTCGCTCAACACAGCACCTCCGCGACGACCTCGAGCGCCCGCGGATCGCGGGTGCCGAGCAGGACGTCGGTGACCGGACTGTCGACCCAGCGCTGCACCCGTTCACGGATCCGGCCCGGAGGTCCGACGAGGCTGATCTCGTCGGCGAGCGCGTCGGGCACCGCCTGCATCGCACCCTCGCGGTCACCGTCCAGGAAGCGCTTCTGCACCACCTTGGCCTCCTCCTCGAACCCCATCCGCGCGATGACGTTGAGGTGGAAGTTCTCGTCCTTGGCCCCCATCCCGCCGATGTAGAACGCCAGGCTCCACTTGACCACCGACCGGGCCTGGTCCACGTCGTCGTCGACCACGATGGTGACCGGGCAGGCGATGCGGAAGCCCTCGGGGGCGGCCGCGAGCGACTCGGCGTACATCGGTGTGGACCGCTCCGGCGAGTAGAAGATCGGCAGCCAGCCGTCGGCGATCTCGGCGGCGAGCGCCACGTTCCGCGGCCCCTCGGCGCCGAGCATGATCGGGATGTCGCGGCGGCGCGGGTGGGTGGTGATCCGCAGGGGTTTGCCGAGCTGTGCGCCCCCGGGGTAAGGCAACGGGTAGTGGGGACCGTCGCTGACCACGGGTGCCTCACGCGCCCACACGTCACGCAGGACGCCGATGTACTCCCGCGTCCGCGCCAACGGCTTCGGGAACGGCTGGCCGTACCAACCCTCGACGACCTGCGGCCCCGACACCCCGAGCCCGAGCACGAACCGGCCGCCGGAGAGGTGGTCCATGGTCACGGCCGTCATCGCAGTCGATGCCGGGGTCCTGGCCGACAGCTGCATCAGACCCGTCCCGAGCTCGATCCGTGAGGTGTGCGCGCCCCACCATGCCAGGGGTGAGACCGCGTCGGACCCGTAGGCCTCCGCCGTCCATACCGACGCGAAGCCGAGCTCCTCGGCGCGCTGCACCAGCGGCAGGCCGTCGAGGGGCTGCGCCGCCCAGTAGCCGAGCATCAACCCCGCGCGCAGATCACCGGTCACGGGGTGGCCTCTCGTCGCTCACGGGTCCCTCGGCAGACCGAGCAGCCGCTCGGCCACCACGTTGCGCTGCACGGCCGTCGTCCCGCCCGCGATCGTCAGGCACTGGCTCTGCAGGAACTGGTAGCTCGGCGACCGGGCGGCATCGTCCCAGACCGCACCCTCGGGTCCGAGCAGCTCGAGCGTCAGCTCGGCGCACCGCTGGTCGTGGCCGCCCCCGACGAGCTTGCGGACCGACGACTCGGCCCCACCCGCACGAGGTCCCGCGCCGTGCAGCTTCTGGAGGGTGGTGCGGAACCCGAGGACGCTGAGCACCTGCCCCTCGCAGACCAGGGCCCCCACGCGGTCCTGGAGCACGGCGTCGTCTCGGCGCGCGTCGTCGTCGAGCGCCCGCAGGACACCCTCGACGCCCGCCCCCATCGAGGACCCGCTGCTCATCGCGACGCGTTCGTTGGCCAGCGTCGTGCGCGCGGCCTTCCAACCGCCCCCGACGGGTCCGCACACCATCGAGTCCGGCACGAACACGTCCTCGAGGAAGACCTCGTTGAACAGCTCGCGGCCGGTCAGCTCGCGCAGCGGTCGGACGTCGATCCCGGCGCTCCGCATGTCCACGAGGAACGCCGTGATGCCGGCGTGCTTGGCGGCGTCGCGGTCGGTCCGCGCGAGGCACAGCCCCCAGTCGCTGCTGTGGGCCAGCGACGTCCAGACCTTCTGCCCGGTCAGCTGCCAGCCACCGTCGACGCGCACCGCCCGGGTCGACAGGGCGGCGAGGTCGGACCCGGCGCCGGGCTCGGAGAACAGCTGACACCAGGTGAGCTCGCCGAGCAGCGTCGGCCGCACGAAGCGTTCGCGCTGCTCGTCGGTGCCGTAGGTGATGATCGTCGGCAGGATCCACCCGCCGATGACGAGGTCCGGCGGGCGCACCTCGGCGGCGGTGAGCTCCTGGTCGATCACGAGCTGCTCGAGCGGCGAGGCATCACGGCCCCACGGCGCCGGCCAGTGCGGGACCACCAGGCCCGCATCCACCAGCGCCGGGCGCCGCTCGGGCTCCTGCGACGGCAGCTCGGACAGGACCGCGCGGACCTCGGCGCGGACAGCACGCGCGTCGTCGTCCTCGTCGAGCGCCAGTTCGAAACGACGGCGCGCCCCTCCGAGGGCGAGCCGGGCCACCTCACCGCGCCACCGGTTCGGCCCACCGAGCAGCTGTCGCGTGACCGTCGCACGCTTGAGGTAGAGGTGGGCGTCGTGCTCGAAGGTGAAACCGATGCCGCCGAGGACCTGGATGGTGTCGAGCGTCGTGGTCACGGCAGCCTCGATCGCCACGCACGCGGCGACACCGGTCGCCAACCGACGCTGCGCCGCGTCCTCGCCGACGCACGCGAGGTCCCACGCGACCGCGCGGGCCTGCTCGGCTCGTACCAGCAGATCGGCGCACAGGTGCTTGACGGCCTGGAACTGTCCGATGGGACGGCCGAACTGCTCACGGACCTTGGCGTAGCCGGCGGCCTCATCGCACGCCCACCCGGCCAGCCCGGCCGCCTCCGCGGCGTACAGCAGGACCGCGAGGTCACGGACGCGCTCGACATCGAGGGCCGGGAGTTGCCGTTCCACCGGGACCGCCACCGCGTCGACGGTGACCGCAGCCACCGGTCTGGTCGCGTCCAGGGACGAAAGCGCGGCGACCTCGACGTCCACGGCATCGAGCACGGCCCAGACCTCGGTGCCGTCGTCACGCCGACCACCGAGCAGCACGACGTCCGCCTCACCGGCCGAGATCACGGGCCGGACGGTGCCGTCGAGACGCAGGTCGTCCCCGTGCCCCGACGCGCGCAACTGCGTCGCCGACGCGACGGCGCCGCGCAGCTGGCCGGACGCCAGCCCCGGCAGCAGCTTGTCGACGAGCGGCTCGGGTGCCACGTCCACCAGGACCCGCGACAGGTGCAGGGTCGGCACCACGGGTCCAGGCACGAGCGCCCGACCGAGCTGCTCGACCACCACGGCCAGCTCGAGGTCGCCGTACCCGCCACCACCGCGTTCCTCGGGGACGTGCAGCCCGAGCAGCCCCTGGGCTGCCAGCGTCGACCACACCTCGTCGGCCGCCGGATCGGTCATCGCCGCGCGCACCGCGGCGGCCGGCGCGTGACGCGCCGACCACCGCTGCACGGACGCGGCGAGCTCCTGGTGCTCCTCGGTGATGGCCAGCAACGACGTGCTCCTCAGGCCGGAACGGCCGAGGCCTTGGCGACCTCACGAGCCCAGCGGTAGTCGGCCTTCCCGACGGGCGATCGGACGATCTCGTCGACCACCTGGAGCGTGCGCGGCACCTTGTAGCGGGCCACGCGTGTGGACAGGTGCTCCTCGATCTCGGCCTGCGTCGGCGCCGTCCGGTCACCCGCGATCGTGATGATCGCCGCGCAGCGCTCCCCGAACCGCTCGTCGGGCACCCCCACCACGATGGCGTCCCGGACGGCCTCGTGGGCCTTCAGCGCCGCTTCGACCTCCTCGGGGAAGATCTTCTCGCCTCCCGAGTTGATGCAGACCGTCCCGCGACCGAGGAAGTGGATGACCCCGTCCTCGTCGACCGTCGCCGCGTCCCCGGTCAGCACCCAACGCTTGCCCTCGACCTCGACGAAGGTCTCGGCGTTCTTCTCCGGCGACTTGTAGTACTCGAGCGGGATGTGACCGGACTGGGCGACGCGTCCGACCTCGTCGCTGCCGGGCGTCACGAGGTGGTCGCCGTTGATCACAGCGGTGCGATCGGTGACCTTGAACTTCAAGCCCTCGTCGGGCGAGCTGTCCTCGGTCGCCGAGCCGTTGTAGCCCGTCTCCGACGAGCCGTACGAGTCGAGGATGTACAGCTGCGGCATCAGCTCCTTGAGCCGGTCGCGCACCGACGCGGACATGATCGCGCCGGCCGTCGACATCACGAACAGCGACGAGGTGTCGAGCGACGAGTCCTCCTCGAGCGCCTCGATCAACGGCAGCGCCATCGCGTCGCCGACCAGCGAGATGGTCATGATGCGCTCACGGGCGATCAGCTCAAGCGCCGCACGACCCTCGAACTTGCGGATCAGCGCCACGGTGTTGCCCCCGAAGAAGCCGATGAACGTGCCGAGGAACGCGGCCCCGTGCATCAGCGGCGGCGCGGCGAACATCACGATGCCCTGCCCGTCCGGGTCGAGCCGTTCGGCCAGCTCCTCCGGCGAGGTGACCGGCTCGGCCACCGGGTTGCCGCCGCCCATGCCGGCGAAGAAGACGTCCTCGTGGCGCCACACGACGCCCTTCGGCATGCCGGTGGTCCCACCGGTGTAGAGCATGTACCGGTCGTCGGGGCTGCGTCCGTCGGTCAGGCCCTCGCGGGTCGACGGCTGATCCGCGGTGGCCGTGTCGTACCAGACGGCACCGAGCGGCAGGTCGCCCTCCGCGGGCCCGTCCGGGTCGGAGGTGACCGCGATGAGGTGCTCGATGGTGTCGATCCCGGGCACCACCGCCTCGACCCGGTCGGTGAACTCCGCGTCGAAGACCAGCACCTTGAGGTCGGCGTTGTCGAACAGGTAGCGCAGCTCGGCCTCGACGTAGCGGTAGTTGACGTTGGCCGGGACCGCGCCGATCTTGAAGCAGGCGATCATCGTCTCGACGTACTCGGTGCAGTTCTGCAGGTAGCACCCCACGTGGTCACCCCGTCGGATACCGGCGGCGAGCAGGTGGTGCGCGAGCCGGTTGCTGCGTTCCTCCAGCTCGCGGAACGTGAGCCGTCGCGGATCGCACACCAGCGCGGTGCGGTCCGGGACACGGTCCACGACGGACTCGAACAGGTCAGCCAACTGGTACTGCATCGCAGTCTCCCTCCTGACCTCGGCTCCCGACGAGGTCCTCGATGGCGGTCCGCGTTCCCACGCGGACCGCTCGCTCCACGCTCCTCAGACCGGTTCCTCGGCCAACGATCGTCCGAGCCGCACGAGCTCGCGCGTCGGGGTGCCGAGGCTGTGCTCCACCTGCTTCGCCCACAGGAACCGGCGGTGCAGCGGGTGGTCGGTGCTGACACCGAGCCCGCCGTGCAGGTGCATGGCGGCGTGGACGACGCGCATGCCGCCGTCCCCCGCCCAGAACTTCGCGCTGTGGACCTCCGGCGTCGCAGGCCAGCCCTGGGACAACCGGAACACCGCCTGCCGCGCCGTCAGACGGACCATCTCGGCGTCGATGAACGCGTCGGCGGCCCGCTGTGCCACGGCCTGGAACTCCGCGATGGGCTTGCCGAACTGGTGGCGCTGCGCGGTGTGGCTCGAGATGGCGCGCAGGGCCGACTGGCACACACCGGCCTGCACCGCGCACCAGGCCGCGGCGCCCCGTTCGACGAGGTCGCGGACGGCGGCGGCGGCGCGACCGGGTACGGCCACCACGTCACCCGCGGGGACCCGCACACCCGCCAGCTCGATCGTCGCCACGGGCTGACGGTTGGTGGTCACCTGGGCGGTGAGGGTCACCCCGTCGTTGCCCGGGTCGAGCAGCAGCAGCACGACGCCGTCGTCGGTCGCCGCCGGGACGAGGATGGCCGCAGCCTCGGCGCCGTAGGGGACCGCGTGCTTCTCACCGGTCACGCGGTACCCGTCACCATCGGGCACGGCACGCGTCCGGGGATCGGTGGGCTCGAGACCACCCGGCTCCTCGAGCGCCGCGGTCAGCACGGCCTGCCCCGCCACGATGCGGGGCAGCCAGGTGGCCTGCTGTTCCTCGGTGCCGTGGTCGACCAGCGTGAGCCCAGCCTGCACCACGGTGGGCACGAACGGGACGGGTGCGACGTGCCGCCCGAGCTCCTCGAGGACCGGCAACAGCCCGAGCAGGCCGGTGTCGCCACCACCGTGCTGCGCCGGTAGGCCCGCTCCCAGCAGGCCGGCTTCGGCCAGCTCGCGCCACAGGTCCCGGTCGAAGACGCCCGCGTCCCCGGCCTCGAGCGCGGTCAGCCGCTCGGGGGTCACCCGCTCGGACAGGATGCGGCGCGACAGGTCACGCAGCTCGGTCTGCTCGTCGCTGAACGCGAAGTCCATGATGTTCCCTCTCAGCGCAGCGAGCGCGGCATCTCGAGCCCGAACACCGCGATCAGGTCGCGCTGCACCTCGTTGGTCCCCCCACCGAACGTCAGGATCAACGTCCCCCGGTAGGCCCGTTCGAGCGAGGACTTGAGCAGCGCGTCGGGGCTGCCCCGACGCAGCAGCCCGTGGGCACCGAGGATCTCGAGCAGCAGGCCGTAGGCCTCGCAGTACAGCTCGGTGCCGTAGACCTTCGTCGCGGACGAGTCGGCGACCGAGACCTTCCCGACGCTGGTGCCCCACGCGACCTTGTAGTTCATCAGGCGCAGCGCCTCGAGCTTGGCGTGGACCCGGGCGAGGTGGACCTGGACCCACTCCTGATCGACCACGCGACGTGAGTCCGCCAGCTTGGTCTGCTGGGCCCAGCGTCGGACCTCGATGTACTTGCGCTCGAGCAGACCCGAGGAGCACAGCGACACGCGTTCGTGGTTGAGCTGCCCGACGATGACCTTCCACCCGTTGTCGAGCCCACCGACCACGTTGCTGACCGGGACCCGCACGTCGTCGTAGTAGGTGGCGAAGGTCCGGGCGTCGCCGACGGTGTCGATCGGGGTGTAGCTGAACCCCTCCGCGTCGGTGGGCACGAGCACGATGGAGATCCCCTCGTGCTTCGAGCCACCCTCCGGAACGGGGGTCCCCTCGTGCTCGGGGGGCCACGGAGTCGTGCGGCAGGCGAGCCACACGTAGTCGGCGTGGTCGACCAGCGAGGTGTAGATCTTCTGGCCGTTGATGACGAGGTCGTCCCCGTCGCGTTCGGCGCGCGTGGTCAGCGACGCGAGGTCGGTGCCGGCCGAGGGCTCGGTGTAGCCGATGGAGAAGAACAGCTCGCCGGCCAGCACCTTCGGCAGCAGCTCGCGCTTCATCTCCTCGGACCCGAAGTTCGCGATCGACGGGCCGACGGTGTTGATGGTCAGGAACGGCACGGGTGCGCCCGCACGCTGGGCCTCGTCGTAGAACAGGAACTGCTCGACCGCCCCGAACCCGCGCCCCCCGTACTCGGTCGGCCAACCGATGCCGAGCCAGCCGTCCTGGGCCATCCGCCGGATGGCCTGCTTGGCCAGCGGTCCACCTCCCTCGGTCACCGCGAGCTCCTCCTGGAGCTCGGGGGTCACGAGGCCCTCGAAGTAGACGCGCAGCTCGTCGCGCAGCTGCTGCTGGTCGTCCGACAGGGCGAGGTGCACGTCTACTCCTTGAAGCCGGAGCTGGCCGACGCCCCACCGTCGACCGACAGCTCGGCACCGGTGATGTAGCTCGCGTCGTCGGATGCGAGGAAGACCGCAGCCGCCGCCACCTCGTCCGGTTCACCCATCCGCGCGAGGGCGGTCTTCGACGCGATGAAGCGTTCCGCCTGCTCGTTGCCACCGGTCTGCGACAGGACCATGTCGGTGCGGATCGCCCCGGGGTGGACGCTGTTGACCCGGATGCCCTTCCCGCCGAGCTCGAGGGCGGCCGCCTTGGTCATCCCACGGACCGCGAACTTCGTGGCCGTGTAGCCGGTCAGGTACGCGCCACCACCGAGCCCCTCGATCGAGGAGATGTTGACGATCGAGCCAGCACCGGCCCGCCGCATGGCCGGCACGGCGGCGCGCATGCCCCACTGCACCCCCAGCTGGTTGACCTCGATCAGCGCCCGCAGATCGGCCTCGTTGTCGGCCGTCACCGCGCCGAACCGCAGGATCCCCGCGTTGTTGACCAGCACGTCGAGGCGCCCGAACTCGCGCTCGGTGATCGCGACGGCCTCCGCCCAGTCCTCGGTCGACGTGACGTCGAGGTGGACGTAGCGCGCGACCTCGCCGAGCTCGTCCGCCACGGCCTTGCCAGCGTCGTCGAGCACGTCGCCGAGCACCACCTGGGCGCCCTCGGCGACCAGCCGCCGGGCGATCGCCTCGCCCATGCCGCGGGCTGCGCCCGTCACCAGGGCCACCTTGCCTGTGACCTTCAAGAGCCGCTCCCCTCGCCGTCGGCGGGTACCGGTGGTCAGGACGTCGGCTTCCCAGCACCGACGACCCACATCGCGAAGAACTGGGACCCGCCGCCGTAGGCGTGCCCGAGGGCCCGCCGGGCCCCCTCGACCTGGTGGTCACCGGCGCGGCCACGGACCTGGTCGGCGACCTCGACGAAGCGGACCATCCCCGACGCGCCGATCGGGTTGGACGACAGCACGCCGCCGGACATGTTGACCGGCAGGTCCCCGCCGATGCGGGTGGCCCCGTCGAGCACCATCTTCCAGCCCTCGTTCTCCGGGGCGAGGCCGAGGTTCTCGAGCCACATGGGCTCGAACCACGAGAACGGCACGTACAGCTCGGCGCAGTCCAGCTCACGTCGCGGATCGGCGATGCCCGCCTCGCGGTAGACGTCCTCGGCGCACATCCGTCCGGCCCAGGGGCTCACCCGATCACGGCCGGCGCCGATGGTCGGCTCGGAGCGCACGGCGGTGCCGTGCACCCACGCCTTCGGCCCGTCGTGGTGGTCGGCGACGTCCTCCGCGGCGAGCACCATGGCGGCGGCACCGTCGGAGGACGGGCAGGTCTCGTGGTAGCGGATCGGGTCCCACAAGAGCGGCGAGTTCGCCACCGTCTCGTAGGTCAGATCCGGTTCCTGCAGGTGGGCGTAGGGGTTGAGGAGCGCGTTGCTGCGGTCCTTGAACGCCACGTGGTACCCGGTGTCCGAGGGAGCACCGGACTTGCGGATGTAGCCGCGGACGATGGGGGCGAAGTAGCCGCCCGCGCCAGCGACCGCCTGCTGGCCGAAGGGCACCCGGACCGACAGCGCCCACATGGCGTTGGACTCGGACTGCTTCTCGTACGCCACCGTCAGCACGCGCCGGAAGCGGCCCGACGCCACGTGGTGGGCGGCCACGACCGCGGTCGAGCCACCGACCGAACCGGCGGTGTGGACGCGCAGGACCGGCTTGCCGGTCCCGCCGAGGGCGTCACCGAGGGTCAGCTCGGGCATCATCACGCCCTCGAACATGTCGGGGGCCTTGCCGAGCACGACCGCGTCGATGTCCCCCCACCCGCAGCCGGCGTCGTCGAGCGCCCGCATCGCGGCCTCGCGGACCAACCCGGGCAGGGACACGTCCTGACGCTTCGCGGCGTAGTGCGTCTGGCCGGTGCCGACCACGGCGACCTTGGTGCGACCCATCAGCGCGTCCCTCCGTCACGTTCGAGCACGGCCACGAGGTTCTGCTGGAGGCAGGGTCCGGAGGTGGCGTGCACCAGTGCGCGTGTCCCCTCACCGGCGGCGAGACGGGTCGCGGCCTGCCCGAACCGGTCCAGCCCCGCCGCCATCACGGGGTTGGACGCGAGCGCCCCGCCTGAGGGGTTGATCCGCGTCGTTCCGTTCAGGCCGAGCTCGCGACGCAGGATCAGCTCCTGGTGGGCGAACGGGGCGTGCAGTTCGGCGAGGTCGAAGTCGCCACCGACGTTCGCCTCTGCACCGACCCCCACCCCCGCCCCGGCCGCAGCCGCCCGGGTCGACGGCGAGGTGGTCAGGTCGCGGGCTCCGAGGGACGGCGGATCCAGGCGGTGGTCGATGCCCGTGATGGCCACGGGGTGCTCGACCAGCTCGCGTGCGCGTTCGAGGGTGGCCAGCACGACCACCGAACAACCGTCCGCCACGGTCGCGCAGTCGAGGTCGCGCAGGGGGTCGGCGACCTTCGGCCGCGCCAGGACCTCCTCCACCGTCAGCTGGCCGGACCGCGTTGCGAAGGGGTCGCCGTCGGCGTCCCGCAGCGAGCGTGCGACCACCTCCGCCACGTCACGCTCGGAGACCTCACCGGTGTCGAGCAGCGCCCGCGCCTGCAGGCCCGCCATCGAGACCGCGTCGGGGAACATCGGCGCCACGGTGTACGGGTCGGTCTGCAGTGCGAGGACGCGCGACAGGTCCCCCGGTGAGGACTTGCCGAAGGCGTACACGAGGGCGGTGTCGATGTCGCCGTGCTGCAGCCGCAGGTAGGCCTCGAACAGGGCGAAGGCACCGTCCATCTCGACGTGGCTCTCGGCCAAGGGTGGCCACGGGCCGATGGCATCGAGCGCCCCGACGAAGGCGAACGGCTGGCCGGCGAGGTAGTCCGAGGAGCCCGAACAGACGAACCCCACGTCCTGGGCGCTGAGCTGCACGGGTTCGAGCGCCTGCGCGACGACGGGCAGGAGCATCTCGATCTCGTTGTGCACCTCGTCGGCCCGCGTCGTGTACCGGGCGTAGCTGACGATGCAGACGGGGGTCTCGGCCATCAGACGAACTCCGCGTAGGACTCGAACGGCGCGTCGGGTTCGTCGATCGGCTCGACGTGGGTGACGTTCGACAACGTCGGCTCGAGCTCGCCCTCCCGCCAGACGGCACGCACCCGCATGCCCATCCGCACCTCGTCGACGCTGACCCCCTGGATCAGGAACTGGCAGGTGATGTCGGCACCGTCGAAGCGCACCTCCACCGCGGCGTAGGGCAGATCCACCTCGCGTGACGCGAAGTTGACGTTGACGGTGGCGAAGGTGGCGACCGTGCCGGTCTGGGCCACCTCCACCGTCTCGGCGTAGGGCTCGCCGCACATCGAGCACGACCCTCGGGGCGGCAGGTAGACCTTCGCGCAGCTGGCACAGCGCATCCCGAGGAAGCGGCGCTCCTGGGTGCCGCGCAGGAAGACGCTCGTCGCCACGCCAGGTGTGTAGCGGTAGTCCAGCCGGATCGGCGTGGTCACGACGGTGACGGGCTCGTCGTGGGCCGCACCGTCCGGGACCCCGGCTGGCTCCTCGCCGAGCTCGAACCCGGCGATGTCGTGGATCGTGCCGGTCCGCTCCTCGGCCCACCGGATGCGGACCCGTGCCCCGACCTCGAGCGCGTCGGGGCCGTCGGCGTCGACCGCGTGCAGCAGCGAGGTGTCGGCCCCGTCGAGCTGCACCAGCACCCAGGCGAAGGGGTGCTCGAACGGCTGCCCGGGGCGGGGCCTCGGGTTCCACGACCAGGACCGCACCGTGCCGACGGGTGCGACCTCGACGAGCTCGTCCTCGGTGAGCGACTCGGCCGTGCCCGGGTCGAACTCCTGCGGCGGCACCAGCACTCGACCGTCACGGGCACGGATGCCGAGGACGCGGCCGTCCCGGAGCCCGGTGAGGAACGCGCCGAGGATCGGGCCCGTCGAGCGGGTGTAGGGGAACTCGAGGACGTGCGGAGCCTCGAGCACGTCGGCCCGACCGTCCTCGGATCGCGTCGTCGCTGCGGTCACGGGGCCTCCTCAGACCAGCGCGGAGGTGCGGTCGACCCAGTACGGGTCGCGCAGCCGGCGCTTGTAGACCTTGCCGTTCGGGTCGCGCGGGAAGGTGTCGGGGAAGTCGACCGAGCGCGGGACCTTGTAGCCCCCGAGGTGCTCGCGGCAGTGAGCGATCAGCTCGGCCTCGAGGTCGGGGCCGGGGGTCCGGTCGGCGGTCACCTCGACGGCCGCCTTGACCTCCTCGCCGAAGTCGTCGTTCGGCACCCCGAAGACCGCGACGTCCAGGACCGCCGGGTGGGCCAGCAGGACCGACTCGATCTCGGCCGGGTAGATGTTGACCCCGCCGGAGATGATCATGTCGACCTTGCGGTCACGCAGGAACAGGAAGCCGTCCTCGTCGAGCTCACCGACGTCGCCGACGGTGAAGAACCCGCGCTCGTTCCAGGCCTGCTGGGTCTTCTCCGGGTCGCCGCGGTACTCGAAGCGGTGCTCACCCATCCGCATCCAGACGGTGCCGACCTCGCCGGGCGGGAGCTCCCTGCCGTCGTCGTCGAGCACGACGACCTCCGAGATCGGCCAGGGCTTGCCGACCGTGCCGGGCTTGCGCTCCCAGTCCTCGGGGGTGGCGATGGTGCCGCCACCCTCGGTCGCGGCGTAGTACTCGTAGATGACCGGCCCCCACCAGTCGAGCATCGCGCGTTTGAGGTCGACCGGGCAGGGGGCCGCGGAGTGGATCATGCAGCGCAGGCTCGAGACGTCGGCCGCCTCGCGGACCTCGTCCGGGAGCTTGAGGAGCCGGTTGAACATCGTCGGCACCATGTGGGAGGAGGTCACCCCGTAGCGCTCGATGCGTTCGAGGGTGCCCTCGGGGCTCCAGCCGTCCATCAGCACCAGGCGGTGGCCCGCGTGCAACGCGGCCTGGGCGAAGTTGACGACCGCCGTGTGGTAGAGCGGGGCGACCACCAGGTGCACGTGGTCGGGGTCGGTCAGACCGAACATGGCGTTCAGGAACGTGGCACGCATCGCCTGCTCGTCGGGATCGATGCCCGGCAGCGGGCGCTTGACGCCCTTCGGCTGGCCCGTGGTGCCCGAGGTGTAGGTCATGATCCCGCCGGCGAGGCGGTCCTCGGGCAGGGTGCCCGGCTGATCATCGAGCAGGTCCTCGTACGAACCGAAGCCCGCGACCTCACCGCCGACGCTGAACCGACCCGACGGGGCCAGGGTCAGGTGCGGCGCGGTGTCGGTCAGCAGGTCGGCGAACCGCACGTCCCCGATGAAGGCCTTCGCACCGGCGTCCTCGACGATGTAGGCCACCTCGCGGGCGGCCAGGTGGTGGTTGATCGGGACGAGGTGCCAGCCCGCCTGCTGGCAGGCGAGGAGCGTCTCGACGTACGTGAAGCCGTTGGGCACCAGGGTCGCGACCACGTCATCGGGCTGCAGGCCCCGGGATCGCAGCGCGTGGACCAGGCGGTTGCTGGCCCTGGCCAGCTCACCGGCGGTCCGTGTCCGGTGGTCGACGTCCACGACCGCCGGCCGGTCCGGCTGGCTCGCCGCGATCCGCCACAGGCCCAGCTCCGCCACGTCGCACCCTCCCTGGTGCGGGGGTACCGCGTGGACCGCTCTCCCTGGTCCACACCCCGCACGCACACACTAGAACACGTTCTAGATGATGGCCCGTCAGGTCCGCTGACCGGACCTCACGATGCGCCGACCGCGCTCGTCCGGCGCGCGGGCCGCGTCGGTCACGCGGGCACCCCGTCGCCGGCCGCCTCCCGCAGGCGCGCGACCGCCGCCTCGGCGCCGGCCCGCATCTCGGCCACGACCTCGGCGACGGGTCGGACCGCGTCGAGGCGACCGACGACCTGCCCCGCCGGCGAGCCGGCCAGGTCGTGCCGGCCGTGGTGGCGGAACCGGGCGTTGGCGTCGACCGTCAGCAGGTACTGCAGCGGCATCGCGAGCGGATCGGGCGTCGCAGGGTCCTCCCACCGGTCGATCCAGGGCGTGCGGACCTGGCGGGCGGGCTTGCCGGTCAGCGCCCGGGATCGCAACGTGTCGCGTGGACCGGCGTCGAGGAGCAGCTGCTGGGTCGCCTTCGGCAGGCCCATCTCCTCGGTCAGCAACCACACCGAGCCGGTCCACGCACCCTGCGCGCCGAGGGCCAGCGCGGCGGCCAGGCCGCGTCCGTCGGCGATGCCGCCCGCGGCCAGCACCGGGGCGCCCTGCAGCGCGTCGACGACCTGCGGCACGAGCACGAAGGTCGCGACCTCGCCGGTGTGACCGGCGGCCTCGGTCCCCTGCGCCACGACGATGTCCACGCCGGCGTCCCGTTGCTTGATCGCCTGCTCCACCTTGCCGACGAGGGCCGCGACCGGGATCCCGAGGTCGTGGGCCGCCGCGATCGACTCGGCCGGTGGCGGACCGAGCGCGGACGAGAACAGCGCCGGACGGTGCTTCAGCGCGATCTCGGTCTGGGGTGCACCGGTCTGCGGCGTCCACCCGAGCACGCCGCGTGGCGGCTCCTCGCCCTCGGGCAGCGGCGGCACGTCGAACTCCTCGAGCACCTGCTCGACGAAGTCGCGGTGGGCGTCGGGGATCATCGACTCGAGCTTGGTCGCCAGGTCGACCGGGTCGGCGTCGACGACCTCGGAGCTGACCGGCGTGACCACGTTGACGCCGAAGGGGGCGCCACCGGCCTCGCGCGCGACGAACGCCAGCGCGTCGTCGAGCTCCTCGGGCGTGAAGCGCAGCGCGCCGAGGACGCCGAGGCCACCCGCGCGACTGACCGCCGCCGCGACCGCGGGTTCGTAGGTGAACGCGACCAGCGGGACGTCGATGCCGAGGTCGCGGCTGAGGGGGGTCGAGAGGCCCACGGGATGCTCCTGGGGTCGGCCGACGGTGTCGGCGGCGGTATCGGTGGGACGGCTGGTGGCAGGCGGTGGCGTGCCTAACGATCCGTGCCGAGCACGAGCGCGCTCGTGGGCACGCCGGTCCCGGCGGTGACGAGGACGTGCTCGACCTCGTCGACCTGGTTGACGGCGGTACCCCGCACCTGGCGGACGGCCTCGGCGACACCGTTCATGCCGTGCAGGTAGGCCTCACCGAGCTGCCCGCCGTGGGTGTTGACCGGCAGACGACCGTCCAGCTCGATCCCACCGTCGGCGACCAGGTCCTTGGCCTCGCCACGGCGACAGAACCCGTACGCCTCGAGCTGCATGAGCACGTACGGGGTGAAGTGGTCGTAGAGCACGGCCGTGCTGATGTCGCCCGCCGAGAGCCCGGTCGACGCCCACAGGTGCCGGGCGGTGACGACGGCCTCGTCGAGGACGGCGAGGTCACCTCGCTGCAGGGAGGTCATCTGTTCCTGGCCGTCACCGCTGCCCTGGGCGGCACCGACGATCACGGCCGGTGGGTGGGGCAGGTCCCGGGCGCGTTCGGCGGAGGTGATCACGATCGCCTGCCCACCGTCGGTCTCCTGGCAGCAGTCGAGCAACCGCAGCGGGGTGACCACGGGTCGCGAGGCGCGGTGGTCGTCCAGCGTGATCGGCCGGCCGTGGAAGTGGGCGGCCGGGTTGGTCGCAGCGTGGCGGCGGGCGGCCACGCTGACCCGCCCGAGGTCGTCACCGTCGGCGCCTGCCGCGTGCAGGTAGGCGGCCGACTGCATCGCCACCCACGCCGCGGGGGTCATGAACCCGAACGGCACGTACCAGCTGAACCCGACGCCCTCGGCGGACGGCTCCCAGTCGCTGCGCCCCGTGCCGAAACGGCGACCGGACCGTTCGTTGAAGGCGCGGTAGGCCACCACCACCTCGGCCGCTCCGGTCGCGACCGCCATGGCCGCCTGGGCCACGGTCGCGCACGCGGCGCCGCCGCCGTAGTGCACCCGGGAGGTGAAGGTGAGCTCGCCGAGCCCCACGTTCCGGGCGACGTCGATCTCGGGGCTCGAGTCCATCGTGAAGGTGGTCAACCCGTCGATGTCCGAGGGCTGGAGCCCCGCGTCCGCGATCGCCGCGGCGACGGCCTCACACGCCAGCTGCAGCTCGGAGCGTCCGGAGTCCTTGGAGAACTCGGTGGCGCCGATGCCGGCGATCGCGGTCGCGCGCGTCACGAGCCACCTCCGGGCAGCGCCACCGTCACGGTGCCGCGGACATGGGTCCCCGTGGACACCTCGCCGGTCACGGTCACCTCGACCAGCACCTCGTCGGCCTCCTCGGTGACGGCGGTCACCTCGCCGGCCAGCACGAGGCGGTCGCCGGCGTAGGCGGGGATGCCGAGGCGGATGCGGGCCCGGTCGATGCGTGCCGACGGCCCGGCCCAGTCGGTGACCAGCCGCAGCACCAGCCCGTTGGAGGTCAGGATGTTGAGGAAGATGTCCTCCGATCCGCGGTCGCGCGCCAGGCCCGGATCGTGATGGACCTCCTCGAGGTCCCGGGACGCCAGCGCACCCGCGACGATCAAGGTCGGGCTGACGTCGAGCTCCAGGCCGGGCAACCCATCTCCGACCTGCGGCCCGATGGGCACGTCGGAGGCCGACGTCGTCGGCGCGTCCGTCGCGGTCACCCGTCACCTCCGGTGCGGATCAGGGGCAGGACCAGGTCCGGTTCGCCGTCGCGAGCTGCACCGGGCACCGCCTCGCAGACGAGGTGGACCCGGTCACCGATCGCGAGCGGGCCGGACTCGCCCGGCGCCAGGTGCGAGACCAGCCGGGGACCCTCGTCGAGCTCGACCAGGGCGACGGTGTGGGGCAGCTCGAAGCCGGGCAGCGGGGGGTGGTGGTGCTCGACGACGCTGGCGACCGTGCCGGTCCCCGCGGCGAGCTCGATCCCCCAGTCCGTCGAACGACAGGCCGGGCACATGGGTCCGGGTGGGTGGCGCAGCTGCCCGCAGTCGGCGCACCGTTGCAGGCGGATCTCGCCGGCGGCGTAGCCCTCCCACACGTGGGCGGTGTCCCGGTTGATCGCGGGCCGCGGTCGCGGCATCGCCGCCGGCTCGGGCGCCGCGGGGCTGCCTCCCGTGCGGGCCGGACGGAACTTGAGCAACCGCATGCGACCGACCCCGACCGGCTGCCCGTCCTCGTCGTCGTAGTCGTAGCGGACGGTCACGAAGTACCCGTCGCCGAGCGCGGTGGTCTTGCGCGCCGAGATCGACTCGATGGAGCGCCGTTCACGGACCCGGTCCCCAGGGCGGAGCTGGCGCAGGTAGTCGTGCTCGTAGTCGGTGGCCACCACGGAGGTGAAGCCGGCCTCGTCGAGGACCCGCATCGCCCGGTCGCGCGGTCCGCCGTCGCTGCGGGGGCAGTCCATCGTCCACACCCCGAGCATGGCCGGCGGCGCGATGGTTCCACCGTGCGGTGTCGCCGCCGCGACCTCCTCGTCGAGGTAGGCCGGGTTGTCGTCGCCGAGCGCGCGGACCCAGTGCCGGATCATCGGCACGTTGACCGGATCGGGGGCGTGGTGGACCTCACCCGCGCCCTCGGCCACGATGGAACGCACCGCCTCGACGATGCCGTCCGTGGTCACGCGATCTCCCGTTCCTGCTCCCGCTCCCGACGTCGACGCTAGCTCGGCCCGACCACGGCGGTCAAGAACACGTTCTAGTCAGGACTCACCACCCAGGCCGCGCTTGGCACCGCACGAGGCGCACGACGTTGCTCTCCAACTAGAACGTGTCCTAGTCTCGGTGGTCCGGGTGTGAGCAGGAGCGAGAACGTGGACGAACCGGTCATCGTCGAGGCGGTACGCAGCCCCATCGGACGCCGTGGCGGCTGGTTGTCCGGGTGCCACCCGACGGAGGTGCTCGGGCAGACGCTCGAGGAGCTGATCTCGCGGGCCGGCATCGACGCCGGGCAGGTCGATCAGGTGGTCGGCGGCTGCGTGACACAGGCCGGCGAGCAGGGCGCCAACATCACGCGCTACACCTGGCTCGCACGGGGCCTGCCACCGCACGTGGCCTGCACGACCGTGGACTGCCAGTGCGGCTCGGCGCAGCAGGCCAACGGGTTCGTGGCCGGGCTGATCGCCACCGGCGCCGCGGAGGTCGGCATCGCGTGCGGGGTCGAGATGATGAGCCGCGTGCACCTCGGCGCCAACGTGCTGTCCGGCCCCGGCGTCCCGCGGCCCGCCGACTGGAACCTCGACCTGCCCGACCAGTTCGGGGGCGCCGAACGCATCGCGACCGACCGCGGCATCACCCGCGAGGACGTGGATGCGCTGGCGCTGCGGTCGCAGACGAACGCGGCCCGGGCCTGGGCCGAGGGTCGGTTCGACGCCGAGACCTTCGGCGTCGACGCACCGGTGATCGATCCGGAGACCAGGCAGCCCACCGACGAGCGCCACCGCGTGACCCGTGACCAGGGGCCCCGCGAGAGCACGATGGAAGGCCTCGCGAAGCTAACGCCGGTGACCGACGGCGGCGTGCACACGGCGGGCAACAGCTCACAGATCTCCGACGGTGCCGCGGCGGTGCTGTGGATGTCACGGCGCAAGGCCGAGGCGCTCGGTCTGCGGCCACGCGCCCGCATCGTGGCCCACACCCTCACCGGCGCCGACCCCTACTACCACCTCGACGGTCCGCGGCAGGCGACGACCGACGTGCTCGGCAAGGCCGGCATGAAGATCGGCGACCTCGACCTGTTCGAGGTCAACGAGGCGTTCGCGTCCGTCGTGCTCTCCTGGGCCCGCGAGCACGGCCCCGACCCGGATCTGGTCAACGTCAACGGTGGTGCGATCGCGCTCGGCCACCCCGTCGGGTCCACCGGCAGCCGGCTGATCACCACCGCCCTCCACGA
The DNA here is from genome assembly GCF_000969705.1 of Nitriliruptor alkaliphilus DSM 45188. Taxonomy (GTDB): domain Bacteria; phylum Actinomycetota; class Nitriliruptoria; order Nitriliruptorales; family Nitriliruptoraceae; genus Nitriliruptor; species Nitriliruptor alkaliphilus. Next base: position 2,712,338 of record NZ_KQ033901.1, on the reverse strand, counting down.
GCTCGAGCGGCGCGACGGGTCGACGGCCTTGATCTCGATGTGCGCGGGCGGAGCGCTCGCGACCGGCACCATCCTGGAGCGACTGTGACCACCACCGAGCTGCCGACGGAGCCCACCGTGCCCGCCACCGACCACGTCCTGACCGACCTCGACGGCCACGTGTTCACCGTGACCATGAACCGGCCCGAGGTGCGCAACGCGTGGTCGGCCGAGATGCTCACCGGCCTGGCCGAGGCGTGGGAGCGCATCGACGAGGACGAGGACATCCGGGTCGCGATCCTGACCGGTGCGGGCGGCACGTTCTGCGCCGGTGCGGACCTCAAGGCGATGAGCGCCTCCCGGACCTCCGGTGGCGACGACGGCTTCACCGAGGGCCTCCGGACGCGCACCACGACACCGTTCGAGGGGATGCTCCGCAGCCGCAACGTCACCAAGCCGTTGATCGCGGCGGTCGAGGGCTACGCGCTGGCCGGCGGGACCGAGATCCTGCAGGCCACCGACATCCGTGTCGCCTCGGAGGCCGCGATCTTTGGGCTGACCGAGGTGCAGCGTTCGCTGTTCCCCCTCGGCGGGTCCACGGTGCGGCTGCAGCGACAGGTGTCCTACACCCGGGCCATGGAGATCCTGCTCCTCGGCGAGCACCTGTCCGCGCAGGAGGCCCTCGAGATCGGCCTCGTCGGACGGCTCGTGCCCGAGGGCACCGCGCTGGACGAGGCCCGGCGCCTGGCCGACCGCATCGCCCGCAACGGGCCCCTCGCGGTCCAGGCGATCAAGCGGTCGGTGCGGGAGACCGCCGACATGACCGAGGCCGACGGGCTGCAGCGCGAGCTCGAGATCGGCATGCAGGTGTTCGGCTCCGAGGATGCCAAGGAGGGCGCCCGCGCCTTCGCCGAGAAGCGCGATCCGGTCTACCGCGGCCGCTGAGCGATCGGGTCGCCCGGGAGGTCGGAGAACTGGTCACGGAGCGCCTCCAGGGTTCGCCGCATGTGCGGGCGCATGTCCCGGTGGTGCGGCAGGAAGCGTCCGTACAGCCACCGGAACGGCTGGAGCGGCATGCGCTCGATCCGGTACTCGTGGGTGACGAGGCAGCCGTCGGCGGTCGGTTCGAAGGTGAACGACCAGCGGGTCGAGTCAGCGCGTGACAGGTCGATCCGTTCGGGGATCGTCCGGAACGCGAAGCGCTGTCCCGGCTCGGCCTCTGTGACCTCACACACCCGCGACCATCTCGCGATGCCGAAGCGGTTGCGCCCCCGGAACCGCGCGCCGACCTGGCCGGGGTCCGCCCCGGGTAGCCACGCCGCGTGGTGGCACTCCTCGCTCCTGTCCCCGATCGTGGTGACGTCGGCGACCTGTTCGTAGACCGCCGATGGCGGTGCCGGCACCTCCAGCTGCACCGCCCCGCCCGAACGCCACATCCCAGCCACGCGGCACTCCTCGCCCGACGCCGCTCGCGGCCCGGGCACCCCCACCCGAGGCTACCGCGCCCGGGTGCCGGCGGGCCTGCGCCGCCGCCTCACGATCGAGCGATACCGATCGTCAGTCGCCGAGGGGGTCGCACATCCCACAGGGCTTGACGCCGGGGTCGGCGCTGGCCACCGAGCGCAGATCGTCGCGGCTGGCGACCACCGAACAGTCGGGGCGGTGGAACATCGTGCCGCTCGGCGTGGCGACGAAGGGGCGCAGCACCGGGACCTCGCTGGTGCGGTCGACCGTCGCGACCGGGTCCGACGCGAGGGCGCGATCGATCGGCTGGGGGTGGACGGCGGCTGCGGCCTCGCGGGTGGTCGCCGCTGAACGCAGCTCCTCCTGGATGGCGATGAGCACCTCGCGCAGCTGGTCGTCACGTTCGCGCGACAGCTGGGCCGACCGCGCCACCCACGAGGCCAGGTAGAGCAGACCCCCACCGGTCACGAGCCCCACGCCGAGCAGCCCACCCGAGATCAGGTAGGGGATCTGCTCGAAGACGAACGGCGTGCGTGACGCGCCGCTCCAGCCGAGCACGATGGCCGCGACGCCCGCGGGCAGCAGGAGCGTGGCGACGAGGGCGAGCACCGCGTCCAGGGTGGCCCGGTCCGCGATCCCCTGCGCGAACGCGCGTGTCCCGGTCACGACGCGCTCGCGTGCCGTCACGTGCCACGGTCGCGGTGCGTCCTCGATCGTCAGCTGTGCCACAGCAGGCCCTCCTGGTGTCCCGGTCTGCGGGGAGGTGGTCGGGTGCATCTGCGGTCCGGTCACGTGCGGAGGTCGGGGACGCCGCGCGCCGCGCCGCCGCGACAGGCTGCGGCGCCGGCCGGAACGGCGAACGCGGCGCCGCGGAGCCGCTCGAGCCCCCACGCTGCCAGCCCGACCAGGCCCCCGGTCAGCAGCAGCAGCTGAGCGGCCAGCCCGATGCCGTCGGGGACGCTGCCGGCCGAGGTCGTCGGCAGTGCCACCGCCGGCGCCTCGGGTCCCGGGTCGGGCTGGGCGCTGACCGACGGCGCTCCGACATCACCGAGATCGGGCGCGCCGAGGTCGGGTGCCCCCGGCAGGTCGCCGAGGTCACCGGGAGCACCGAGGTCGGGTGGCGGCGCTGCGCCGAGGTCGTCGAGCGGCGGGGGCGGTGGCAGGTCGGGGATCTCGAAGACGAAGGCTTCGGTCGCCGAGGCCTCGACCTCGGCGAACCCGAGCGCGATCTCGACGGTCGGTGACAGACCGAGCAGCTGCAGGACCGGTCCCCGCAGGTCGTCGGGCAGCAACGCGAGCAGCTCGTCGGTCGGCAGCGCGTTGGCCAGGTCGAACAACGGGCTGGCGTCGAGGGTGATCGTGACCCCCTCGGCCCGGCGGCCCGCCTCGGCGATGTCCTCGCTGGCCTCGAGATCCTCGACCAGACCCGCCTCGACGCGGATGCCGATCAGGTCCTGCAGATCGACGACGCCGAGCAGCCGCAAAGGCAACGACGGCGTGCCCGCGAACGGGCTGTCCTCGTCCTCGGCCTCGACACGGACGCCGTCGCGGTCGATGGCGTAACGGGTCCCGGCGACGACCAGTCCGGTCACGTCGGTCGCGCCGCGGACGGTGGCCTCGACCCCGTCGGTGGTCGCCACGAGCCGGGTGCGGACCCCGTCCACCGAGATCAGTCCCTCGAGCAGGGAGACCTCGGAGAGGATGGAGTCCGCCACGGCCGTCCCGAGGCCGTCCTCGACGGTGCTGCGACTGACCGAACGTGCCGTCCCCGCGCCGAGGAGGCCCGGGAGCAGCTCTCCGGCGAACTCGGCCTCGGCCTCGACGTCGAGCCCGAGGGCGTGGGCCCACATGCCGCCACCGTGGGGCAGCTCGTTGTCCTCCGTCAACGGCCCCGAGGGGAACTGGGCAGCGGCACGGAGCGGGTAGGTCGACTCGGGGTCCATGCCGAACGCCTCGGCGAAGTTGCCGTAGCCGTCGCCGACGCCGGGGCCCGGCCACACGAGGCTCGCCACGGCACGACTCGTCGGACCGCCGCCGAGGGTGGTCCAGCTGTGCCCGGTGGTGATCTCGGCCTGCGGGACGCCCGGGTCGGCAGGGATCGGGATGGTCTGCTCGAAGATCCGCACGGTGATCGGTGCCGCGGTGGCGTCGATGCCGAAACCCGCGATGTCGCCGGGGTCGGTGCGCACGTTCCCGGCGTCGGGTGCGGCCGCGATCAGCACCAGGCCGAGCACGCCAGCGGCCGCGCCGCTGCGTCGGAGCGTCCTGAGCAGGCTCACGTGTCACCTCCGAGGTAGGCCGCGGACAGTTGGTCGCCGAGGTCCTGCGGCTGACCGACCGCCGTCACACGTCCGTTGACCACGAGCACGCCGTAGTCGGCGACCGCGAGGGCCGTCCGGGCGAACTGTTCGACCACCAGCACCGACAGGCCGTCCTCGCCGAGCTGGCGCACCACGTCGTAGAGCTGTTCGACGATGAGCGGGGCGAGCCCCATCGACAGCTCGTCGAGCAGCAGCAGGGCCGGCTGGCTGGCCAGGGCCCGCGCCATCGCCAGCATCTGCTGCTCGCCCCCCGAGAGCCGGCCGGCCAGCTGCCCCTGACGCTCCCCGAGCCGGGGGAAGCGGGTGTAGGCCTCGTCCTGGATGTCCGCGACGGAACGCTCGGCCGCGAAGCTCGCCAGCGACAGGTTCTCGCGCACGGTGAGGTTGGGGAAGATGCCCCGGCCCTCCACGACGGTGCACATCCCGTGCCGCGCGAGCTCGTCGGGGGTGGCGCCGTTGACGTGGCGGCCGGCGACGTGCACGCACCCGGCGGTCGGTGCGATCTGGCCCGACGCGACCTTCAGGATGGTGGTCTTGCCGGCACCGTTCGGACCGAGCAACGCAACCACCGACCCGCGCGGGACGGTCAGGTCGATGCCGCGCAGCACCTGGATGCGGCCGTAGGCGGCGTCGATGCCGCGCAGCTCGAGGATGGGCTCGGTCACGACCGTCTCTCCCCGGCGACGGCGGCGACGTCCGCTGCTGCCTCGTCGACCTCGGCACCGAGGTAGGCCGCCTGGACGTCCGGGTCGTCGCGGATCACCGCCGGTGGCCCACTGGCGATGATCCGGCCGAAGTCGAGCACGTCGATCCACGAGCAGGTCCGCATCACCAGGTCGACGTCGTGCTCGACCATGAGGACCGCGACACCCTCGTCGGCCAGGCGGATCAGCAGCTCGCCGAGGGCGTGGGTCTCCTCCTCGTTGAGGCCGGAGGACGGCTCGTCCAGGAGCAGCACGCGCGGGCCGATGGCCAGGGCCCGGGCGAGCTCGGTCAGCCGTGCGATGCCGGTCGGCACCGCGTCCGCTGGCTGGTCAGCGAACCCGCGGATCCCGACACGGTCGAGCAGCCGCTCCGCCCCACCGCGCGTGGAACCGTGGCCGCTCGTGCCCCAGGAGTCGCGGATCTCGAGCGCGACCCGGACGTTGTCCCGGACCGACAGGGAGCCGAACACCTCGAGGCGCTGGAAGGTACGTGCGAGACCACGGCGGGCCCGCAGGTGCGGCGCCACCGACGTCAGGTCCTCACCGTCGAGCCAGATCGACCCTGCGGTCGGCGCCTGGAGACCCGTGACGACGTTGAAGGTGGTGGTCTTGCCGGCACCGTTCGGGCCGATCAGACCCTGGACGCGACCGGCGTCGAGCTCGAGGGAGCAGGCGTCGACGGCGACGATGCCGCCGAAGACCACCCGGACATCGCGGATCTCAAGGAGCGCCAACGATGCTCACCTCCGTCCGGGCGTCGTCGGCGGGTCCGGCCACGTCGAGGACCGGGTCCGGCTCGCGCTCCTCGAGTGGTCCGGCGACAGGCCGGAACCGTTCGAACAGCAGACCGGCGAGCCCGTTCGGGTCGCGGCCGAACACGATCGCGGCCAGGCCGATGAAGATGAACTGGGTCTGGCCGGTCGAGCCGGTCACGTCGGCCAGCACCGGCCCGAGGCCGAGCAGGATGCCCCCGACCAGCGCGCCGGTCACCGAGGTGACCCCGCCGATGACCGCGAGCAGGAGCAGCGGCAGGCTCTGGAACATCTGGAAGTCGGTCGCGCCCACGGCGATGTTGACGCCGGTGAAGACCGCACCCGCGAAGCCGGCCATGGCGGCGGAGAGGGCGAAGACGGCGACACGCGTCCGGGTGGTGGACAGCCCGAGCGTCCCACAGGCGGCCGGCGAGTCGCGCGTGGCCAGGAGCAGACGGCCGAACCGTCCACGCCGCAGCGCGAGCAGCCCCCAGGCGACGGCCACGAACGCGACGGCCGTCGCGATCGCGTAGGCGCGTTCACCGACCAACGAGACCCCGAGCATCGTCGGCCGCTCGATCGTGACCGACCCACCGAGCTGGAAGCCGAGCAGGCTCGACTCGAACACGAGCTTGTCCATAGCCGCCGCGAACGCCAGGGTCCCGAGGCCGAGGTACAGCCCGCGCAGACGCAGCGCGGGGAGCGCGACGAGGGCCCCGACGAGCCCAGCGACGATCGCCGCGGCGACGATCGCGACGGGGTCCAGGGACCCGAAGACCCGAGCCACCACCAGGGCGCCCACGCCGACGAACGACATCTGCCCGAGCGACACGTCACCGCCGTACCCGGTGAGGAGCACCAGCGAGAGCATGATCAACCCGACGGCCAGCGCCCGGCTCACGCCCGATATCGCCGACGGCCCGAGGAACCCGGTCCCGATGGCCACCGCGGCGATCAGGCCGAGCCCCCAGCCGATCGTCCGGGTCCGCGAGGGGACGCGCACCATCGCCGCGCCGGCCACCGAGCCGACACGCAGCTTCTCCTGGGGCAACAACAGCATCGTGACGAACAGGAAGATGGTCGGCAGCGCCGCACGCAGCCCCGACAGCATGTTGGTCAGGTCCGGGCCGACGTCCGGGACGTAGCGCAACCCGAGCACGAAGTAGGCCTGCACCAAACCCAGGATCATCGCGCCGACGAAGGTCCGCGGCAGGTCGACCAGTCGCCCCACCATCGCCGCGGCGTAGGCGTTGATGACCAGCAGGGTCAGCGTGATGTAGTCGAGGCCGATCTCGGAGACCAGCAGGATCCCCGCCAGCGCTGCGAGCGCGCTGCCGATCGCCCAGGACAGCGACCCGAGCAACTGCGGTCGGGCCCCGTGGAGCGCGAGGAGGGTGCGGTCGTCGACGAGCGCCCGCATCGCGGTCCCCGTGCGCGTCCGGTTGAGGAGGACGTACAGGCCACCGGCGACGACCACGGCGAGACCGAAGGTGATGAACTGATGGCCGGTGACCTGCACCCCGGCGAGCGACCAGCTCACGTTCGGCAGGAACGGCTCGACGGTGCGGCCGGCCGGTGGCCACACGACCTGGGCGATGCCGACGAGCAGCAGCAGGATCCCGACGGTCACGGTCAGCGAGACCGTCGTGGACGCGGCGGTCAGGCGGCGGGTCACGGTGCGTTCGAGCAACGCGCCGAACAGCGGGGCGACCACCCCGACCACGAGGATCAGGGCCAGCCACGGCGGGAGCCCGCGCCCCACCTGGAGCTCCCAGTACAGGAACGCCATGACCATCCCGGTGGCCCCGTGCGCGACGTTGAACACGTTCGAGGTCGCGTAGGTGATGACCAGGCCGCTGGACGCGATCGCGTAGGCGGCGCCGATCACCAGCCCGAGCACCGTGAAGGTCAGCAGCTCGGTCATCAGTCGACTCGCAACGCGCGGTCACGACAGACCCAGTCCTTGGCCGGCCAGGTGCGCACGAACCTGCCGTCCTGGACCTGGACGACGAGGTGGCAGTCGTTGTTGCGGCGCGGGCCGATGTCCTGCGGCGCGTGTAGCCCGTTCCCGGTCCAGCCGGTCACCTTGTCGAGCTCGGCGATGAGCTTGGCCCGGGTGACCTCCGGACCGATCTTCTTGAGCGTCTCGACCGTCAGCTTGCTCACCGACCACGCGTACAGCCCGAGGTAGGTCGGGTGCGCCCGCGGATCGACCTGCTTGAGCCACTGGGCGTAGAGCTGCATCTCCTCGTTGTTGCCGATCTCCTCGAGGGGGACCGCCGACATGTAGATCTCGGTGCCCTCGACCGACGAGCCGCCGGCCTCCAGGAAGCGCGGGCTGTAGATGTTCGGCTGCAGCCCGTAGACCACGGGCTCGAAGTTCTGCTGCTGCATCGCCTGGCGCAGGCGGATGGCCTGGGTGTAGTCGCCCTGGAAGGTGACGAACTCGACGCCGCGGTTCTTCATCTCGATCACGAACGCCGCGTAGTTGGTCTCGGCGATCTGGATCGGCTGCTCGTAGACCCAGTTGTAACCGACCTTGGCGAGGGCCTTGCGGTTCTGGCCGGTCTGGAAGTTCGTCGTCGAGTTCTCGATCCAGAGGTAGGCGGCCTTCTTCACCGCCTCGGGGTGCTGCTCGGCCCAGTACCGGAACGCCGACCCGTTGACGTTGCCGACGGTCTGCACCTCACCGGAGTACACGTTCGGCAGCCGCTGCATCTCGGCGCTCGTGGTGGTCGCACGCACGTCCGGGATCCCGCAGTCCTTGACCGGGCCGGCAGCGCCCTCCTCGAACGCCGACATCGAGCCCACGCCGGCGAACGCCTCCTCGCAGGCCCGCAGGTACTGGGCACGGGCCTGGCCCGCGTCCAACCGGGAGTCGAGCGGCAGCAGCTGCAACTGACGGCCGTAGATCGTGCCCTCGCTGGCGGTGAAGTACGCCACGTACGCCGCGGCGGCCTTCTGCGCGTCCTCGAACAGGCCCGGCACCGCACCCGAGATGTCCGACACGTTGGCGAGCACGATGCGGTCCTCGGTGACACCCGTGTCGGTGGCGCCCCCGTTGCCACCGGGCGGTGCCGCGCGGGTGTCGTTCGAGTTCGCCGCGCCATCGCCGCCGCCCGAGCCGTCACCATCGCCCGAGCCGTCACCACCGCCCGACCCGTCACCATCGCCCGAGCCGTCACCGCCGCCCGAGCCGGCGCCGCCGGCGGCCGCATCCGGTGCGGTGTCGCCGCCCTCCGGACCGACCTCGGCGCCACCGGCCTCCGGCAGGTCGAGATCGGTCTCGTCGAGCAGGTCCGCCTCCCCGAGGCCCTCGCCGGCCGCGAGCTGATCGCCCACGCCGGTGCCCCCGCCGCCACCGGCGAGCGCGAACTCGCGCTGTTCGTCGGTCAGCCGTGAGCCGCAGGCCGTCAGCAGCAGCGCGAACGCTGCCACCGCTGCGACCACACGCCGTTGCTGGCTCATCCGCACTCTCCCCGCTCGGAACGTTGCGGAACGTGGCCGGCCGCCTCCCCGCGTCCGGTCACGCTCCCTGGTCAACGACGTGCGTGCCGCCACGACACGTTGGGTTCGACATCACGGTGGCAGCGACCTCCTGAGCGCTCACGACGGTGCGCCGACGCGCATCAGGCTCACAGCAGCGAACGAGCGGCGTGGGTCGGTCTCGTCGAGGTGGGCATCGAGCGCCCCCGCCAGAGCGTCGACGTCCCACCGGCCACCGGGCGCGTGGAACTCCGCCCGCAGCTGCGGCGCGTCCATCAAGCCGACGAACCCGCCGTAGGCGACGAAGACCTGCCCGGACAGGCGCGCCGACGCCGGGGAGGCCAGGTAGGCCACCAGGGTCGCGACGTGATCGGCGTCCAGCGGGTCGTCGTCAGGGTCCACGGCCGGGTCGAACACCCCCTCGGTCATCTGCGTCCGGGCACGCGGACAGATGACGTTCGCGCGGACGCCGTGCTTGGCCATGGCGCCGGCGACCGACAACGTCAGCGCGGCGATACCACCCTTGGCGGCCGCGTAGTTGGGCTGGCCCGGCGATCCGAAGAGGAACGCCTCGGATGCGGTGTTGATCACCCGTGCGTCGACCGGGCCGCCGGTGGCCTTGGCACGGTCACGCCAGTAGGCCGTGGCGTGACGCAGGGTGCAGAAGTGGCCGCGGAGGTGGACGCGGATGACGGCGTCGAACTCCTGCTCGGACATCGAGAAGATCATGCGGTCGCGGACGATGCCCGCGTTGTTGACCAGCGCGTCCAGACCGCCGTAGGTGGTGACGGCCGCCTCCAGCAGGCCACCCGCCACGGCGAGGTCGGCGACGTCGCCGTGGTGGACGAGCGCATCGCCCCCGCGGGAGCGGATCTCGGCCACGACCTCGGCGGCGGGGTCCTCAGCGCCGCTGGTCCTCGGCCCCAGGTCGTTGACGACCACGCGGGCGCCACGGTCGGCCAGGGCGAGCGCCTCGGCGCGTCCGAGCCCGCGGCCGGCGCCGGTGACGATGGCGACCCGGCCGTCGAGCGAGGTGGTGGAGGTGCTGGTCACGGGGTGGTCCTCGGTCAGTCGACGACCGCAGCGAGGCTGCGACCGAGTCGGGTCAGGTGGTCGGTGGCGGTCCCGAGCGTGAACTCGAGCCGGCGCAGCAGTTGGGTGAGCCGGTGCAGCGGGTAATCGCGGTCGACCCCGGTGCCGCCGTGCACGTGGTGGGTCGCGCGCAGGACGCGGTCACCGGCCTCGGCGCCCCACCAGCCGGCCGTCGCGACCGCGTCGGCGGCCGGGAGACCCACCTCCAGGCGCCACGCGGCCTGGAGCGCGGCCAAGCGCACCCCTTCGACGTCGATGTAGGCGTCCGCGAGCCGCTGGCTGACGGCCTGGAAGGTCGCGAGCGGGCGACCGAACTGCTCACGGGTCGCGGTGTGCGTCGCGGCCAGCGCCAGGGCGCCGGCGGCCGCACCGGCCTGCAACGAGGCCACGGCCGCGGAGCCGCGCAGGACCGTCTCCTGCCAGGCGCTGCGAGCGTCACCGTCGACGTCACCGAGCACGTCCTCGGCCCCGACGACGACCCCGTCGAGCTGCAGGTCGGCCACGACCGCGCCCCCGTGGACCTCCTGGCTGGTGACGGTGCAGCCCTCCGCGGTCGGGTCGACCAGTGCGAGCAGGAGCCGGCCGTCCGAGGTCGCCGCCGGGACGACCACGCGTGCCGCGTGATCGAGCACCCCGACCCCGAGCTTGGTGCCGTCGAGCCGGACACCGTCGCCGGTGACGAGGGCCGAGGTCAGCACGTCGTCCGGGTCGCGGCTGCCGGCATCCAGCACCGCCGCCGTCAGGACGAGCTCGCCCGCCGCCACGGGGGGCAACCACGTCGCCTGCTGCGCGGGGGTCCCGGCGCGCTCCACGGCACCGGCGCCGAGGACGAGGGCCTCGACCAGGGGCAGCTCGGCCGCGGTCCGGCCGGCCGCCACCAGCAGCAGGTGCAGGGCGAGCTGTCCGAGGCCGGCACCACCGTGGCGCTCGGGGAGGGCGATGCCGAGCAGACCGGCGCGAGCGAGGGACGACCAGCGGTCACGGTCGAAGCCCTCGGCGAGGGGGACCACGTCGGTGCCCAGCACCTGCGCGGCCAGTTCCTCGACGGCGAGCTCGGCGTCAGCGAGGGCGAGATCCACGTCGGCTCCTCAGCGGCTCGGGCGCGGCAGGCCGAGCCCGAGCGTGGCGATGATGTCGCGCTGCACCTCGTTGGTGCCGCCCCCGAACGTGACGATCAGCGCACGGCGCAGCTCGTCCTCGAGCTCGGCGCCGAGGACGGCACCGGGGGCGGACCGCGTGCGCAGCGACTCGTGACCGACGACCTCGGCGAGGGTCCGGTAGGCCCGCAGGGACAGCTCGCTGCCGTAGACCTTCATCGCCGAGGCGTCAGCCGGCGCCAGGCGGTCCTGTGCTGCTCCCCAGGCCACCTGGTAGTTCATCAGCCGCAGCACCTCGAGCTCCGCGTGCACGCGCGCCAGCGCGTGCTGCACGTGCGACTGGTCGATGACCCGCCCACCGTCGGGCGTCTTGGTCTCCTGGGCCCAGCGCCGCACGAGGGTCAGGCGCCGCTCCAGGGGCCCAGCGCAGGCCAGCGCGACGCGCTCGGCATTGAGCTGGTTGGTCAGCAGCTGCCACCCGCCGTGCTCGGGCCCGACGCGCTCGGTGACCGGCACCCGGACCCGGTCGTAGTAGGTGACCGACGTCAGACCGCCGCCGATCGTGTCGACCTTGGTCCAACTGAAACCGTCGGCGTCGGTGGGCACGATCACCACCGAGATGCCGCGGTGCTTCTGGGCGTCGACGTCGGTCCGACAGGCCAGCCACACGTAGTCGGCGCGGTGGACCAGGCTCGTCCACATCTTCTGGCCGGTGATGACGTAGTCGTCGCCGTCCCGGTCAGCCCGGGTGGTGAGCGAGGCCAGATCGGTGCCGGCGCCGGGCTCGGAGTAGCCGATCGCGAACAGCGCCTCGCCCCGTCGGATGGCGGGCAGGTAGGTGGCCTGCTGCTCGGGCGTGCCGAACCGCATGATCGTCGGACCGACGGTGGTGGTCGACAGGAACGGCAGCGGCACCCCGAGACGCTGGGTCTCGTCGAAGAACAGGTACTGCTCGACCTCCGACAGCCCGCGGCCACCGAACTCGGCGGGCCAGGTCGGACACAGCCAGCCGTCGCCGCCGATGCGGCGCATCAGGTCGCGGTACGCGGCGGCTCCGGAGGCGTGGTCGCGCTCCACCTGCGCGCGGACCTCGGGGGTCACGACACGGGTGAAGTAGTCGTGGACCTCGGCGCGGAAGTCCTGCTGCGCGTCGGTCAGCACCAGTCGCACTCGCGTTCCCTCTCCCCCGAGGTCTCCCGGCCGCGGGCCCGTGTGGACAGCGTCAGGTATAACACGTTCTACCTCGCGACGCGACGGGAACTAGAACACGTTCTCGCACGCCGCAGCGGCTGCGCGGTGGCCGTGCACCGCCACCCCCACGACCCCGGAGCCCTCCCGTGACCGACACCACGACCGCGCCCGGCTCCGACCCCATCCCGGCGGCCCTGCGCGAGCGGTGGCTCGGCGGCGGACACGAGCCGGGCACCGGGCGCCGCGCCGTGCACGACCTGGCCGCGGCCCTGCGCGACGCCGCGCACGCCCTGTACCGCGTCGACGCCGAGCACGCCGACGCTTCTGCGCTGCAGCCCCTGGCCGATCAGGTCCGCGCCGTCACCGCGGTGCTCGCCACGCAGCCCGATCACGGCGCGCACGGCAGCACGGCGAGCGCCCCGCTGCCGGCGAGCTACCTGCCCGAGCGCAGCCCCGTCAGCGGCCGGGCGAACGCCCTCGCACCGCCGCTGACCTACACCCACGACGGCGCGATCACCCGCGCGCACGTGACCTACGGCGCCGCGCACGAGGGCCCGGTCGGGGGTGTCCACGGGGGTGTGGTCGCCGCCGCGTTCGACGAACTGCTCGGCGTCGCCCAGATGGCGGCCGGCGCCGCCGGGTACACCGGCGAACTGCACGTCCGGTTCCGACGCATCACCCCGTTGCACGTACCCGTCACCTACGAGGCCCAGGTGTCCTCGCGTGAGGGCCGGCGGCTCGTGGTCACCGCGACCTCGACCGACGGGACCCACGTGCTCGCCGAGTCCCGCGGCACCTTCGTGATCCAGCAACACCTCGGGACCGGGGAGCGCTCGGCCTGACGGGCCCGCTCCCCCCGCGGTGGCCCTACCGGTACGCCACGGGCAGGTGCTTGATCCCGTTGAGCCACGCCGAGCGCAGGCGTGATGCCTCGCCGACCTGGTGGATGTCCGGCATCTGGTCCGCGATCGCCTTGAACATCAGATCGATCTCCACCCGCGCCAGGTTGGCACCCAGGCAGTAGTGGGTGCCGAGCCCACCGAAGCCGAGGTGCGGGTTCGGGTCCCGGGTGATGTCGAAGGTGTGCGGGTCGTCGAAGACCTCCGGGTCGAAGTTGGCCGAGCTGTAGAACAACCCGATCCGATCGCCCTTCCTCACGGCCTGCTCACCGATGTGGGTGTCGACCTTCGCGGTGCGCTGGAAGGACACGATCGGCGTGGCGTACCGGACGATCTCCTCGACCGCCGACCGCGGGCGCGTCTGCTTGTACAGCTCCCACTGCTCAGGGTTGTCCATGAACGCCATCATCCCGTGCGTGATGGCGTTGCGGGTGGTCTCGTTGCCGGCGACGGCCAGCAGCAGGACGAAGAACCCGAACTCCTCGCTGGAGAGCAGTTCGCCCTCCGCGTCGGCGTGGACGAGCTTGGTGACGATGTCGTCCATCGGGCAGCGCTTGCGGTCCTCGGCGAGGTTCCACGAGTACCCGATGAGCTCGGCGGAGGCGACCTTGCCGTCCACGTCGTACTCGGGGTCGTCGTACCCGATCATCTGGTTGGACCAGTCGAAGATCTTGTCGCGGTCCTCCTGCGGGACACCGATCAGCTCGGCGATGGCCTGGAGCGGCAGTTCGCAGGCGACGTCGGTCACGAAGTCACCGCTGCCGTTCTCGAGCGCCTCGGCCACGATGCGTTCCGCACGATCCTGGAGCGCCGCCTCGAGCTTGGCGATCGCCCGCGGGGTGAACCCCTTCGACACGATGGCCCGTTGCTTGGTGTGCTCGGGCGGATCCATGTTGAGCAGGATCAGACGCTGGACGTCGATCTCCTCGCGGGTGATGTCCTCGCCGAAGCGGATGATCGCCGTGTTCTCGTAGGTGGAGAAGTCGTCCTTGCTCCGCACCGAGACGTCCTTGACGTCCGCGTGCCGGCTGACGACCCAGTAGCCCTCGTCCTGGAAACCCGCGGCGTTCTTCGGCTGCGGGCACCACCACACCGGGGCGGTGTGCCGCAGCTCGGCGAACTGCTCGAAGGGGATCCCGCCCGCGAGCAGGTCCGGCTCGGTCGGATCGAACCGATCGGGCAACGACGGCGCGGACATCAGGCGATCCCTTCGATCTTGTGCATGTTCTTCCAGATCAGCTTCGGGATGAGGCGGGCCGCGACCGATGCACCCTTGGCCTGGCCCGGCATCACCCAGAACCGCCCCTTGTCGAGGTCGGCCTCGATGGCGTCGAGCACCTGGTCGGGCGTGAGCGGTTCAGCGCCCGCGTCCATCGCCTTCATGTCGGTGGTCACCTGGCTGAGCAGGGGGGTCTCGACCATCGGCGGACAGACACAGGCGAACCGCACCCCGGACGCCCGGTTCTCGTGGTAGAGGATCTCGGTGAAGGCGCGTACGGCGAACTTCGCCGCGCAGTAGGCACCGAGGTGCATCGTCGGCATGTGCCCCATCAACGACGAGAAGATGATCTGGTCCCCGGTGCGCCGCTCGAGCATCCCCGGGAGAGTCGCCTTGACGACGTTGACCACCCCGCCGTAGTCGATGTCCATGACGCGCCGGATCGTCGCCGCGTCCATGTCCGCGATCAGCCCCGACGGCATGATCGCCGCGGCCGCGATGGTCCGGTCGACGGGCCCGAGGTCCGACTCGACCTCCGCGACGACCTTCTCGACGCCCTCGGTGTCGGTGACGTCGCACACGTACGTACGGATGCGCGGGTCGCTGGCGGCCGTGCGCTCGAGACCCGCCTCGTCGACGTCGATGGCGGCCACGTCGTGCCCGCGCGCCGCCAGGCGTTCACACGCCCGCTGTCCCATGCCGCTGCCGCCGCCGGTGACGAGCGCCACCCTGCCGTGGAAGGCCACCGCACTGCTCCCTGATCGTCGCGTCCGGACGCTCGCCGCGCCGGTCCTGCTCCCCGTCGACCGCTCCCACGACCGTTCGGGACCCACCTCGTCGCTAGTCCTCGAGCAGCTCCAGGGCCGCGCGGGGGCAGCTGTCGACGGCGCGTTTGGCCGCGTCGACCAGCGCCGCCGGCGGCTGTGCCTGCAGCAGTTCGAGCTCCTCGTCGTCGTCCACCCGGAACAGCTCCGGGGCGATCACCTCGCACGTGCCGTTGGCCTCGCACAGGTCCCGGTCCACCTCGATGTGCACCCTCAACCCCTCCCCGCGCCGGCGTAGGCCGCCGCGAGCTTGCGGTGGTCCCAGCTGGCGACCTTGGTCGGTGTCAGCACGTACGCCCGTCGTTTGCGCGCCTGGTCCTCGAGGAAGCCGTCGATGCCGTCGGGCAGGGCGTCACCGAGGTAGCGGCCGTACACCGACGTGCCGATGCGCAGCACCTCGCCCACGTCGTCGGTGGCCGTGACGGTCCCGGTGATCGACACCCCGTGGAGCTGGTCGTAGTCGTCACCGGCCTCCACCATCACCGTGCACCGAGGGTCGCGCTCGAGGTTGCGTGCCTTCTGCGAGCGGCGGTAGGTCCAGAACGCCAGGCCACCGACCGGCGCACCGGGGTCCTGCCGCGGCGCGTAGTACATGGCCACCAGGTGCGGCGCACCGTCCGGATCGATCGTCGCCAGCTGCATCTTGTGCGGCGCCGCGAGGAACGCGCCGATCTCGTCGTCGGTCAGGCGGATGCGTGCTCGGATGGCCATGCGAGGAAGTAGAACACGTTCTCGTTCTCGGGGCAAGTGGCGGCTCCTCACACGCCGAGCTCGTCGGCCAGGTGCTTGACCGCGTCCTCCAGGTGCCCCACCAGTCCGGCGATCGGCGGGACGTGGCTCGCGTCGGCGACGGCGCCGAGGAACATCGTGTCGAGGTAGCTGACCACCGTGAGGTTGCAGCGCTGGTTGTGGATCACCGGGCCGATCGGGAACATCGCCTCGAGCCGTGAACCGGCCAGGTAGAGCGGCACGGGCGGCCCCGGGACGTTCGACAGCGTCACGTTCGCGATCGGCGGGTGTCGCCGCGCCAGCCCCATCCGGCTGTAGAAGCGGAACGCCTGCGCGGCCACGGCCGGGACCGCGTGCTCGCTCCAGTCCGTGAGCACGGCCGCCGCGACCGCACCGAGCTGTTCCTTGGCCGGACGCGTCGCCCGGGCCACCGCCTCCAGCTGGGCCCGGGCATCCGCGACGTCGTCGAACAACGGCACCGTCATCCCCGAGACCTGGTTGCCACCCGCCGGGTCGTCGGCCTTCCGGATGGAGATCGGGACGGCGGCCACCAGCCCCTTGTCGGGCTCCTCGCCGTGCTCGGCGAGGAAGGCTCGCAGCCCGAGGCCGGTGATCGCGAGGACCACGTCGTTGACGGTGCAGCCGACCTCGTTCTTGACGGCCTTGACGCGCTCCAGCGGCAACCGCCCGAAGGCGACCTGCCGATCGGGCCCGACCGGCCCGTTGAGGAAGGTGCGGGGGCCGAGGACGCGCAGGTGGCCGTGATCCTCGGGGCGCGACAGGGACCACCTGGCCACGTCGTAGGCGACCTCGGCCGTGCGCTTGACGGTGCCGGCGACCCGGCTGGGCCACCGCGCCTGGCCCGCGGCTGCGTGACGGAGCACGGCCGCGGGCGAGGGGATCGGGGCCGGATCGAAGGGCTCGTCCGGCGGGGGGACGTCACGGGGTTCGGGCGTCAGGTCGAGCAGCTGGAGGAGGATGTCGTTGCCCCCGACGCCGTCCACCAGGACGTGGTGCGCCCGCCCGACGTACGCCCACCGGCCATCGGCCAGGCCCTCGACGCACACCAGGTCCCACAACGGCCGCGTTGCGTCCAGCGGCCGGCTGACCATGCGCCCGATGAGATCCTCGAGCTCGGCCTGTCCACCAGGGGACGGCAGCGCCAACCGGCCGACGTGGCGGTCGAGGTCGAAGTCCGGATCGTCGACGAAGTACGGGTTGTCGAGCCCGAAGGGCACGTCGATGACGCGCTGGCGGAAGCGCGGCACCAGGTGCAGTCGCGCCGCCAGCACGTCCTTGAAGCGGCGGAAGACCGCGGCCGGATCAGCGCCTGAGGACCCGAGCTCCGCCGGATCGAACACCCCCACGAACGCCATCTGCATCAGGGTGGTCGGGGTCTCGCTCCACAGGAAGAGCGCGTCCTTGCCGGCGATCCGTTCCACGGTCGTGCCCTTCGATCGGCCCGCTCGCGCGGGTGTGTGTCACCGCCAGGAACCTCGCGACACCGCGGAGGGCGTTGGCCGTCCGCAGCGAGGGGAAGACGTCGAACGCGTGCTGGGCCCCGGGCAGCTCGGCGTAGCCCACCGGGGCGTCGCTGACCTCGCCGAGCGCGGCGGCGAACCGCCGCGCCTCGGACGGCGAGGTCAGGGTGTCTCGCGCACCGTGGACCACCAGGAACGGCGGCGCGTCGGCGCGCAGTTGCCGCAT